>VEND01000090.1 GCA_009711765.1 Bacillota bacterium
TGTATTATTTATTGGTGACTCTACCATTAATCTTAGGGGGGAGAACTTAAAAATCCTGCTAAATCTTTAAATTTCAATGATTTAGCACTGGAAATATATCAAATAAGTTAATTTTTTTGACGGAACAATATAAATTATAGGAGGGAATATTTATGAAAACTATTAATATTGAAGGAATGAGTTGTAATCATTGTGTTATGGCTGTAAAAAAAGCTTTAAAAAATCTAGACAAAGTAAATAAAGTAGATGTAAAATTAGAAGAAAAAAAGGCCTTTGTTGAAGGTGATGTAGATAATAATACATTAAAAGAAGTAATTAAAGATGCAGGATATAAAGTTACATCTATAGAATAAATTTTAGGGCAAGTTAAACTTGCCCTAAAATTTTTATAGGAGGGATTATATGATAGAAGAAAGAAAAAAGGCTCTTAATTTACTTAAAACTTCAAAGGGTCAAATTGAAGGTATTATAAAAATGATAGAAAATGAAAGATACTGTGTTGATATATCTAAACAAATATTATCTGTTCAAGCCCTATTAAAAAAGGCTAATTTAAATATATTAGATTCCCATATAAGAAGTTGTGTGAAAGATGCTATTTTAGAAGGTGAAGGGGATGAAAAGATTAATGAGATAATGAATGTTTTGAATAAATATATAAAATAACTTGAAAATATGAAATATATTTAATATCATAGTATATGGAGCATATAATTTAATATGCCTGGTTAGGAGAGGCTCCTATATAGAAATATGCCACTGCCCAGAAACATCCAGAGATGCCAATGGGTATAACAGGTATAATCATTAAGGTTATACATAAAGTGGCTGGTAAACCCTAAGCTATATAGTGCTAAACCCCAACAGGTGAGGGATAGTATTGCCTTTCACTTGTTGAGAGGCATTTTTTTATTTTTAAAAAAAGGGAGTGGTGGAAATGGACGAAGGTCCCAGTCTGAAAACAAAATATTTAATAATTCTTCTCTATTTCCACTGTTTCTTTTGTGTAATAGGGATGAATTAGGGAAAATATAAAAGTGAGGTGGATAAAATGCTAAATATATATAAAACTACCAATGGAATCCTTAAACAAATCGATGAGATACAAAAAGGGGCATGGATAAATTTAACTGACCCCACTGAATCTGAATTAAACCTATTACATGAAAAGTTAGAAATAGACTTAGATTTTTTAAAAGCACCCTTAGATGATGAAGAAAGTTCAAGAATTGAAACCGAGAACGGACAAGTTTTTATATTATTAGACATACCAATAACAGAGGAAGAGGATGGATCCCAGATATACTACACATTACCCTTAGGTATAATTATAGCTGGGAAAAACATAATTACAATATGCTTAAAGGAAAATACAGTAATAAATCAATTTTTAGAAAAAAAGGTAAAATCCTTTTACACATTCAAAAAAACAAGATTTTTATTACAGATACTTTTTAGAATATCAGCTAGGTATTTAGTATATCTAAAACAAATAGACAAAATGAGTAATAGAATAGAAAAAGAACTTCATAAATCTATGAAAAATAAAGAACTTATTCAACTTTTAGATTTAGAAAAAAGTTTGGTTTATTTTTCAACATCCCTTAAGGCTAATGAAATGGTGTTAGAAAAGATGTTAAAAAATCAAGCTGTAAAATTATATCCAGAGGATGAAGAGTTATTACAGGATGTTATTATAGAAAATAAACAGGCAATAGAAATGGCAAGTATTTATAGTAATATACTAAGTGGAATGATGGATGCCTTTGCATCTGTAATTTCAAATAATGTAAATATAGTAATGAAATTTTTAGCATCAATAACAATAGTTATGTCAATACCAACTATGATAGCTAGTTTCTATGGAATGAATGTGGGGCTTCCTCTTCAAGATACTCCCTATGCATTTTTATTAGTAGTGGGACTTTCAGTTATACTTTCTGTATTAACAGTTGTTATATTAGCAAAGAAAAGAATGTTTTAAAAAAGCAGCCAATAATGGCTGCTTTCTTATATCCTATATTTTTTCAAATCATTACTAAAGTCTTCTGAAACCTTTTTAAATTCCTTGATATTTTCCATCATCTTTTCAATTTCATTAGCATAGGTTGTTACATTAGCACTTACTTCTTCAGAGGATGCTGAATTTTCCTCTGCTATTGCAGCAAGGTTTTCTATATTTGAAGAAACTTTGTTTATAGATTCTGTTTCCCTATTTAAGTTATCAATCATTTCTATTAATGAATTAGATACATTCTCTATGGATGAAACTGTATTTAAGTTTTCCTCAGCAACCATTGATAATTCTTTATTTTCACTATCTAAAACAGTATACTGAGTATCTATTTGATTAACTAAAGAATCAATATCATTTATAAAGGATAATAGGTTTTCATTAATATTAGTTACAGCTTCTTTAGATTCTTCAGCAAGCTCTCTTATCTCTTGGGCTACCACTGCAAAGCCTTTACCATATTCCCCTGCTCTAGAAGCTTCTATAGAAGCATTTAAAGCAAGTAGATTAGTTTGTTCTGCTATGGCTTCTACAGTTTCTACAATTTTAGTAACATCCTTTGCTTTATTTTGTAATGTAAGGCCATTTTCTTTAACTAATGAAAAATCATTAAGTATTTCTTTTAAACTAGAAGATGTATTTTTTAATTTCTCATAACCTTCATTAATATCATTTACAACCCTTTCAAGTTCATCTTTACTTTCATTTTCCTTATCAGTGATATCATTTAAACTTGATATGTTTTCATTTAATAAATGGGCTGCAGACTCTGTTTCATCTGCTTGACTAACTGCCCCTTCAGCAACTTGTTCGACAACCCCTGAAATATCCTTAGAGGTTCTATTCATATTTTCAGATATTTCATTAAATGTCTCACCAAAAACATTTAATTCATCAGTTGTGCCTTTAAAACCTACAAAATCTGTTTTTAAACTAGACTTATATTCTGATATAAGTTTATTTAACTCTTCAAAGAAATCATTTGTCGATATTTCATTTTCCTCAGCGAAGTTTTTCTCCTTTAAATCCTTTAAATGGGTTATTATTTTTTTCTTAGGTAAAAATAATAGTTTTGATACTATAAATGGAGCTAAGAAACTTAATCCTAAAGTAGTGATAGTAAGAATATTACCATCTAAAATATTGGATAGGGCTATATAGGGAGCACCTATTAATATAAGGGACGATATTCCTATTTTAAGATCTAGTCTTTTTATAAAACCAAAGGATAATAATTTATTTATCTTAAAGTTTTTATAATAATAAATAGCTTCTTTAAATTTAATATGTACCTTTGTGTAATCATTTTCTTTATCAATTGTCTTTATATCAATGTCTTCATCATAATATTTACCTGCACCTATTAACAATCCATTAAAATAACCAAACATTCCCCTTGAACTTTTATAAGTCATTTCAGCAGTATATTTATCGATGGGTTTTATACCTAATATAGGTGGTTTTGCCCCTGGTATTTTTTCTGTTATTACAACATGGACATCATACATCGATTTAAGAAATGAATATAAATTTTTATGATCAAAGAATGCTGGATAATCATTACTAAAGGTCTCGATATTATCAATCCCTATTTCTTTCCAAACTTCATATGTAGATTTATTTGATTTTTCTGATATAAAATTAATCATATCCTTAGGTTTATCATCTTCAATATCTTCAGTTGGTTTAAATATTCTTTCTGGGTCTAAACCTGCATTACTCATTGCTTTATCTGTTATATCTTTACCATAAATTTTTCTTGAGGTTTTTACCCAAGCAGATACTACAGTTCCTTTCATATCTTTAGTCCTCCTCCTTTTATAAAAATAATGCTACTTTTAATATTACACAAAATACGACAGAATTCCTTCTTTTTAACAAACAAAAAACATAACTACATACATGCACACTGATATAAATAAAAACATATTATATACTATACAAAACTGCAAAATGACTGTAATTTAAATGAAAAAATATAAGTAAAATGGGTGAATATTTATCTATTACCCAATTTTTTTAACTTTAATTCCTTAAAATTAAGGAGGTAATTATTTTGAATGATATATTTTATATAAGAGTTTTTAATAAAAGAAATAAAAAGGTATCTAGAGTACCTATTGAATATATAGTAACAATGGCTGTAGCAGCCCAGGCTCCTATTAAATTTCATGAAGAATTTTTAAAAGTGCAATCAATTATAGCTAGAACAATCCTTATTAAAAAGATAAAAGCCCTAGGGGGAAAAGGATGCACTAAATATGATAGATGCGATATATGTGATGAAGGACACTGTATAAATATGGCCAGTGAAAAGTCACTAAAAGAAAAGTGGAAAGAAGACTATAATAAAAATATGGAAATTATAAAAAGGGCAGTAAAATCCACTGAGGATTTAATTATAACTATGGATAATAAACCAATAGATGCAAGGTTTCATAATAGTTGTGGTGGTTCTACTGAAAATGCTGAGAATGTATTAGGTAATAAAGTATTATATTTAAGAAAGGTTTTATGTGATAATTGTGTGGATTCCCCTGATTGGGATAAAGAGAAGGTAATAAATATAAAAGATCTACAAGAGAAGTTAGGAGTTAAATTTCCTAAGTTAAATTACAAATTAGATGTAGATATCAAAGGTTTTATAGAAGATATAAAAAGGGATGAGCAAGGTAGAATCCAAAGTATGAAAATAGGTGATAAAGTTTTTAAAGGTATAGAGATAATGGATATTTTAAATCTTAAATCCACAAAATTTAGTATGTCCCCTTTAACTATTAAAGTTAAATCTAGAGGAAGGGGAGATGGCTTAGGTTTATGTCAATGTGGGGCTAATGAAATGGCTAAAGAAGGCTTTTTATATGAGGATATAATAAATTATTACTATACAGGGGTTGAAATTAAAAAGGTTGAAAAGCCATGCATAAATAAGCCACTTCAGGGTAAGATATTTATATTAGACCCAGGACATGGAGGAAGCGTTACAACCGATAATGTTGGAGTTAATGGTTTAAGAGAAAAGGATGTTGTACTTAAAATATGTAAGTTACTGAAAAAATCATTAACTAAATTAGGAGCGACTATACATCTAACCCGGGATAGTGATATATACATTCCATTAAATAAAAGAGTTAATCTCGTAAATGATATTAGGCCTGATTTTTTATTATCTATTCATCTTAACTACTTTCCTAATAGTTCCATAAAGGGTTGTGAGATTTATCATTTTAAAAATGATACTGACAGTTTTGCCCTAGGAAAATTTATAATAAACAATATAAAGGATTTAGATATTATAGCTAAGGGAGTTAGAAGTGCAGAATTTTTTATGCTCCGAGAATGCGGGGTAAGTAGTCTTCATATTGAGGTTGATTATTTAAGTAATCCTTTAGTGGAAGAAAAATTAAGAAGTGATGATTATTTAACTAAGATAACAAGTAAAATAACTGAAGGAATCCTAGAATTTTACGAATATTAAAGAAATTCTTTGAAAATAGATTATTTTAAAGGGTTTAACATTTGACAAGTTATACAATAAAGTAGTATAATAAATAGTTACCACTTGACAATTGACTATTATTATGATATTATTATATATGTTGATTTACGTATAAAATTAAAGAAGGTGATTGTTTGAATCCAAAGAACACTCTTGAAAAAATCAAGGAAAATGTTGAGAGCTATGTGGGTGAAAAAGTTAGACTTAAAGCTAATAAAGGTAGAAAGAAGACCACAATAAGAGAAGGGGTTTTAGAAAATGCTTACCCTAGTATCTTTGTAGTAAAAATCGAGGGAGGATATAATTCGGTAAGAAGAGTATCCTACAGTTATTCAGATATCTTAACAGAAACAGTAGAAGTTACTGTATGCAACGAAGAAACAAAGATTCAAATAAGCTAATTCTAGCATAAATGAACTGCCCTAATAGGGCAGTTCATTTTTTTGATATACTACTAATTATTACAAATAAACTAATCTTAAAGAATAGGTTAAAGTCTGATATAATTAGATTATACTTAATACGAGGGGGACTTTCTTTGAAAAAACTAATGATATTACTTTTTATATTAACATTTCTTTTCTCTGGATGCGCTAAAAGTAAACCAAACAAGCCAGAGGATGTAAAAGCAGATGAAAATATAGATGAAAATAATGAAGTTAAAGACGATAAAGATAAAAAGGAAAAAAAGGAAGAAAAGATATATGAAGGTGAAGCCCTAGATACATTAGATAAGGATGGAATAATAGAAGTCTATAGTGAAAGGGTAGAAAATGTAAGGGATAATGAAACTAAGGAAAAAGCAATATATAAGTTAAAAGATTTTGAAAAAGTAAAACTACTAGAAACACTACCCTATGGATGGTTTTTAGTTGAACTTAAGGATGGAACTAAAGGATATGTGGATTCAAGATATATAAGAACAAAGGAAATTCCGCCCCATGATTTTAATGTAAAGGATAAAGGATATACCCTAATATTTACCCATGAAGATCAAACCCTTAAGATATATAAAGATGGAAAACTTATAAAAGAAACCATAGGTTCAAGTGGTCTTTGGGATCATTTCACTCCTAGGGGAATATTTAGAGTTCAGGATAAAATTAAGCTTTATGGTAAACTTAGACCAAGTAGAGGAAAGTGGTTTTATACGCCTAGGATAAAACAAGGCGGTAAATACTGGGTAAGATTCAGTGGAGTTTATTTATTTCATTCAGTACCCTTTACTGAGGAGGGTAAGTTAATTAAAAAAGAAGCTCAAAAACTTGGACAACCTGCAAGTCATGGTTGTATTAGACTTCCTGTTGAGGATGCTAAATATATATATGAAAATATAAAACCAGGAGCATTGGTTTTAATATATTAACAAATTAGGTAATAGACAGTTAATAACTGTTTAAATAGATAATTAAATAATAAAAAATAAAAACAGTCTTAGTTCTATAAAATTTAGAACTAAGGCTGCTTTTATTTTTTTGTAGTTGCTTGTTTATTAAAGTAAAATTTTTTAAAAAATAAATAGACAAGCAAACATGTTTTGTAATTAGCGAATATATATTTAAAAAGAAATAGAAATTAATGTATAGAACAAGAAATCAGTGGAAATAATTAACTATGAATATAAATTAAAGGGAGACAAGGAAATACATTCCATACATGGGCACCTGGAATGTAGGGAGTCAATGGTGCAACCGACCCGAGGCCTAGAAAGATTTAGGTTGTATTTTTATGTTAAAAAAGGGGGAGCACATGAAAAAAGTGTTTAAATGGCTAAGTAATATCATACTTGGAATTTTAATTATTTTAGTTTTATTTTCTGTATTTTCTATGTTTCAAAGTAGAAAAAATCCAGATAAAGTACAATCAATATTTGGGTATAAACCAATGTCAGTTTTAACTGGAAGTATGAGACCAAAGCTTCAACCTGGGGATATGATAGTAGCTAAGGATATACTTCCAAAAGAAGTTAAATTAAAAGATATCATAACTTTTAAAATAGGTAGTAATACTTTAGTTACCCATAGAGTTGTAGATATTGTTACTAAAGATAATAAACTATATTTTAAAACTAAAGGTGATGCAAATAATGTGAAAGACCAAGATTTAGTATCATCAGACCAACTTATAGGAGTTTTAGCTTTTAATATACCTAAAGGCGGATATATAGCTAATTTTATAAGAAGTCCTAAAGGTTTTTTATTATTAATTATAGTGCCAATAATTCTCCTTTTAGGAGGGGAATTAAAAAGCATATTATCAGATGTGGATGAATGCGATAACAAAGTCAAAAAATTCTAATGATAATATGTAATATAAAAACAAAATAATTAACATAGTTTAAGGTTTACTAGGGGATAAAAGATTACTTTAGGAGGTGACTTGTAACTAAAGAGAAAAAAATGGGCATCTGTGAGAGAGATAACCCATTTTTAAAAAAAGAAAATATAATAAAACTTTCTACTATAGTATATGTAAAAAATAGAAAATTAAAATAGTTCTTAAGGAGGATTTTTAAATGAAAAAGAAAGTATTATTAAGTGTTTTATTGGTAGGTTTATTAGCCTTTGGTGCAGGAATGGGAACTTTAGCTTATTTTCAAAGTCAATTTAAAAGTGTAGGTTCAGTTATTCAAGCTGCTGAATGGGATATTGAGATGGATGATTTAATTGAAAATACGAATGGCACAGTTACAAGTGAATTTGACGTACCTTATTTTGCACCAGGTATGAGTAATGAAATGTCGTTATTTATTAGAAGTGGGGCTACAAATGTAGATAGAAAGATTACAGTGAAAGTTGAACCTAAGGGTGATTTATTTACAAATATTAACTATCCATTTATTTTTAATGTAAATCATAGTAATGGACCAGGCGCTCCAACTTTAGTAGAAGATAATAAAGTTTATACCTATGAGTTCTATAGAACAAAAGAAGAAATTATAGGTACCGAATATATTTCTGTAGAGTATGAATGGCCATTTGATAGTTCTCCAGCAGTTGACAAAAGTTTAGAAGGGTTAGCAGGTACAATGGATGTCACAGTAACAGTTACTCAAGTTAAGCCAGAAGATATGCCAGCTAGTTATACACAACTTTCAGGAGATGCAAGAGTTAATGCACCAGTTGATGGAGTAAAAAGAAATTGGTCACCTTTCCAAGGTAAAATAGATGAAAATAATGTACCTATTGAAATGAAAATTGAGGATCCAAATCTTGGTACTATAGAATTTGAATTAGAATATAATAAAGCTGTTAATGAATATAATTTAGCTAAATTTGAAGCTAATACTCCTGTAGGTCAAAATTATTTAGACAAAATTGTTCATCTTAGATTTATGCCTGATAACGAAACACCTGGACCACAAGTAAACCTTAGAAATGGATTTTCTTTAGAAGGTATTGATATAACTTCAGCAACACATTTTTACTTTTGTGATGTAAGCGGAAATAATCAAAAGATTGAGATAGACAAATAAACAATGAAACAAACAGGTGAGTAGTTATACTCATCTGTTTGTATATAACTAGACACAGTACCTTAATAATAAACTTTGTAATAGTTTTATGAAATTAATAAGGCTATAAAAATATTATAATTTTATTAATTTTATAGAAATTTTCAATTTAAATTCTTGTGAGTAAAGGAGATGGAAATGGTGAAAAAGACTTATTATTTTCTGGTTATAATAGCAATAATAATTGTTATATTTTTATTACCCAAAAATATGTTTACAGAAGATAATATTCCAACAATATTAATTGGTAATAATGACATAGAAGTTGAACCTATATTTAAAAGTAAAGGAATAGGTAGTAGTGGGCCTTGGTACCCTGGATATTCAGCTGAGAATACACTAAAAATATTAAATAATACTAATTCTAAAGTGAAGGTAAATAATTTAGGAATAGATATATCCTTATTTAGAAATGATATAAAGTTAGAAACTGACAATAAAGATGTTATGGATTATTTAGATAATATGTTAATAAAAATAGATTATAGAAATCCTTTAACGAGAACATTTAAGGGAAATATTTTTGAAGGTACATTTAAAGAATTTTTAAATGGAGTAGATACAAATTTAGTATTAGGAAAGAAAGATAGTATAAATTTAATTTATACTATAAAAATGGATGAAAAAGCAGAGTCTAATATAGCAGGAATAGTTGGAAAAACAGATTTCACGGTTAATATACAAGGTGATAATAAAACTAGTACTACTAAAAGAAAAAAAGAAGAAAAATATGATGATATAGATAATCACTGGGCCCATGATTGTATAAAAACCTTACTGAAACATGAAATTATAAAGGGGTATCCTGATGGGACTATAAAACCAAATAATTATATTACAAGGGCAGAGACGGCTGTTTTAGTAGGAAATGCATTAGATTTAGAAGAAAATAATAAATTCTTTTCAGGATATTTTGATATTTTACCACTTTGGGCAAGGGGTCATATAATCTCAACTACTGAAGCAGATGTTTTTAAAGGTTATCCAGGAAGATTATTTAAAGCTTATAAAAATATATCAAGAGAAGAAATGACTTCAGTACTTATAAGGGCATTTATAGAAAAAGAAAAAACAGATATAGATATTAAATTTGTAGATAAGAAAGATATTAGTGATTGGGCAATTGAAGATATAAAAATAGCAGTAGACGAAAAAGTGATTGAAGGTTATCCAGATAATACATTCAAGCCTAAAGAAAATATAACAAGGGCAGAGGCATTTACAATCATTTGTAAGTTATTAGGATATCATGATGAACATAAATAAGGATTTAGGAGGTGAATATAGTGAAAATGAATAAGAAAAAGATTGTAATAAAATCAGTTACTTTTTTAGTATCTGGATTTATAATTAGTACAGCCTTTTTAATGAATTATGACACTTTTTCCTTCTACACTGAAAAGCTAACAGGGGAGGTAGGTGTTTCAGCTGCTAATGAAAAAGATATTATTAAAGATATAAATTTAGAAACTGATAGGTTTGGTAATACAGAGACCTTAGTATTACAAAAAGGAGAAGGATATGAAGGGGTACCAGTTATATATTTTTCAATTGATGGAGAGATAGAGGATTATATATTAAATATAAATCCTTTAGTTTTAAATTCATCTCAATCTAAAATATATATTAAAGCGAAATCTAATATAACTTTAGAACAGTTTATTAAATTATTGGCAAGCGATAAAGATAAAATAACAGGGACAATAAATATAAGGTCTTTAAATGATTTTGTATATAATAAAGACTATACATTAGAATTCAGTAAAAACTATCTTATTGATAAATTTAAATCTCAAATTCCGACAGAAGATAGAAAAGTTATAGAAATTGCAGAAAAAATATTACAAAGTAATCAGATAAGTTTAAGTGAAGAAAGATTAGTGGATTTTGCTATTTATTCTTTTAAAGAAAATGAAATGAATTCTATCAAGATAGTTAAAAAACTACTACAACATATTTTTTCTAAAAATAGTACTGAGGTTGATTCGTTAAAGGTTAGTAAAGAACATAGTTTATCCTTACAAAAAGAGCAGATAGAGTTGATAGATATAATACAGCCTAAATTTGTAGATTATATGAAGGATTTAGAAGGGACAGTTAAAAATTTAAATAAAGTAATAGATGATAATATATTAAAAATCGAAAAACTTAATGGTGAGAAAGGGATATTAGAAAGAAAAGCAAAAGAATTAGAAGAAACAAAAGAAGTTAAAAATCAAGAAATTGAAAAGCTAAATAAAAAAATAGAAGAGATTAATAATGATATTGAAGTACTAAAGGATAATAATAATAAATTAGACAAAAGAATATCATATCTTAAAGAAGATAAAAATGATTTAGAAAAATCTATTAGAAAATTAAGAAAAGAAAAAGAATCATTGTTAAAGAAAAATGAAAGATTAATAAAGGAAAATAAAGAGCTTAAAAAAGAGATAGAAGAACTTAAAGATAAGCTTTCAACAGATAACGATGACAACACTACAGTCTCAGGGGATGTTTATGGAAGTAATTAGTGAAAATATTAAAAACAAAAGGGAGTTTTGCATGAATACAATATCAAAGGAAATTTTACAAACTGCAAAGTGTTGAGGATGTTAAACATATATGAAAATATAAAACTTGGATCATTTGTTTTAATATATTAATAAATTAGGTAATAGACAGTTAAAACTGTTTGTTACCTTTTTATTTTTTTGTATAAATTAAAAGACAAGCATACATATTTTTTTTATTAGTGAATATATATTTATAAGGATATAAAAGGAGTAAATTTATATATATAAAACGAAATGTTTTGGAAATAGTTAGAGACAAATGATTATAAAAGGGAGACTAGGAAATACATTCCATATATGGGCACCTGGAATGTATGGAGTCAATGGTACAACCGATCTTTATTTTAGTAAAAGGTCTTTTTATTTATTATACGGGGGGGAGTAATTTTTGAACAGTATTTATAGGATAAAATCTTTTTTAAAAAAACAGTCAGAAGAAGTAAAAATAATGTTTTTTTATAGATACATATCTTTAATAGTTACTTCATTTTTTTATTTTGTTGGAGATTCCCATCATAATATTCAAAGAAGACTATTTATAATAATATGTCTTAGTATATCGTCTATTATACTTAGTTACTTATATATAATAAATGAAAAAAACCCTTCGAAAATAAAATTACTAGTGTTAATAGAAACTTTAGGTAATTGCTCAATTTTAATACCTTCTGGTGGGCTTAATAGTCCCTATGTTTGGTATTCAATAAATACTATATTAATGACTTCAATGGCTTTAAAAGGAAAATATTCTTGGATTAATACATTTATATATTTAAGTGCTTCTACTTGGATATCCTATCTAGTTACTGATTTTAATAATTATAGCTTTATAGATTTAATAGAGGAAGAATCAAATATAATACTTAGTTTAATTTTGATTACTTCAATAATAAGATTACTGTCAAAATACATAAAAAAGATGGAAATAAAAGGTAAGAAGGTTAAAGAAGCCAACAGAAAATTAAAAGAATCAATGACTCATATAATGGAACTTTATCAGGCAGTACATTTATTTACAACACAAAATAGTAAAGATAGTCTGATAGAAATTATAATTAATCATACTAAAAAAATAACAAAGGCAAATACAGTTATATTTTATAATATATCAAATGAAGAAGATAAATTAATCTGTAAAGGTAGTAAGTTATCTAATGATATAAAGGAAAAATTAAAAATAAAAATATCAGATTTAAGGAATAATATTCTAGATTCACAAATAACAATAGAATTAGGAATAGAAGGAGAAAATTTCGTTTTAATTGCTTTAAAGTCAAATTATAAGACATATGGGATATTAGGGATTAAGTTAAATTATAAAGAAAATATAGAACAATTACAGTTTTTATCTGAGTTAAGCTCTATTGTATTAGAGAAATTCGAGCTTGAACAGGTTAATGAAAAACTATTGATTACTGAAGAACAAAATAGAATAGCAAATGAAATTCACGATAGTGTCCTGCAGAGACTATTTAGCATATCATGTGGAATATTTGCTTTAATTAAAAAAGAAAAAATGACATCTGATGAGATGAATAATGAATTAAATATGATAAGAAGTTCCATAAACAGTACTATGAAGGAATTAAGATCAACAATATATGGACTGAGCTGGAAAAAAGAAGGTTTAGATTATTTTGTAGATAATATTTCAAATTATATTAATGAAGTTAAAAAATTAAATAATGTAGATATAAGTTTCAATATAAAAGGAGATCATGAATTATTATCATCACTACAAAAGAAGTCAGTACATAGAATAATTTGTGAAGGTATAGGAAATGCAGTTAATCATGGAAAGGCTAATAATATTGAAGTAAAGCTTAATATTAAAAAATATATAACTTTACTTAAAATAGCTGATAATGGTAAAGGATTTGATTTAAATAAGGTAAGAAATAAAAAGGATGTAGGATTAGGTATTAAAAATATTCATTATTTAACTCAGTTACTTAATGGTGAAATTAATTTTAATACTAGAAATGAAAAAGGAACTAAAATTAAAATCACCATTCCAAATAATATTAATAATTTTAAAAAGGAGGAAGTAATATGAAGATACTTGTAGTTGATGACCATCCATTAGTAAGAAAGGGGATATCATCAACCCTCTCCTTTGAAGATGATATTGAAAAAGTACATGAAGCATCTAGTGTAGAAGAAGCAATGAAGGGATTACGTAGATATAATCCTGAAATTGCTATGATCGATTTAAAACTTGGTAAAGAAGATGGTCTAGACATTGTAAAAAAAGCTAAGAAAGAGAGATTATTTACTAAATACATAATATTAACTTCATCTTCTAATAGGGATGACTTTTTAAGGGCACAAAGGGTAGGAGTAGATGGATACGTACTAAAGGAAGCTTTTACAGAGGATGTAATATATGCATTTCATGTAGTTAGAAGGGGTAAAAAGTTTTTTGATCAAGAAATTTTACAATATCAGATGGATGAATCTAATGATGATAAATATGATGAATTAACACCTAGAGAAAGGGATGTCTTAGTTGAGTTAGGGAAAGGTTTAAGTAACATACAAATAGCAAGAAAATTATATATATCAGAAAATACAGTTAAAAAACATGTTAGTAATATATTTTCAAAATTATGTTTAAGTCATAGAACAGAGGCAGCACTTTATATTAATAATTCAGTTAAATTTGGAACTTAAATAAATACTCTTAAAGTAAAAGAGGTGTTTAAATGGTAAGAAAAAGAAAGAAAAAAATATTTAAAGGTAAGAAATTAATGTTAATTAGCTCTATTGCAATGTTAAATTTTGTAGGAGTAAGTTATGCATCTTGGAATGATAACATAGAAATATTTACTTCTCTTTCCACTGGGGAAATGAATATATCCTTTATAGATAGTCATAATATTCAAAAGGTAAGGGGAAAAGGAACTTTAGAAGTAAAACATATCGGTGAAAATACAATAGAAATTAGTGGAGAGGTAGATAAAGATTATAAAGCATTTTTACATTACGGTGTAGTAAATAAAGGTAGTATCCCTGTTAAATTTAGAGGACATCCATCCCATGATAAAGCTGGATTGAAACTACGATTAAATAATCAATCTAAAATGATAGGACCTAAGGAAGTCATTTATAAAAATGGGAATCCTAAATTACATATTGAAGCAAGGGAAGTAGGTACTTGTAATTTTACAATAAAATTACCCTTTAAACAATGGAATCGTTAGCTAGATAGAGTCTACTTTTTAATATAGGTTTTAATGGAGGTATAAATGTGAAAAAAGGATCGGTTATTTTATTAAGTACAATAGGTGGATTTATCTTAATGTCAGGGGGATATGGCCTTTGGAGAGATAGTTTAACTATTAAAGGTAATATAACAGTTATTGAAGAGGTATATCCTGAAGAGACAATGGATGCTTTATCCTTTGAACAACCTAATTTAGACTTAGAAAATGTTACAGATATAGAGGATGAAAAAACGGTTACTGAAGATGTGTACAGTGAATAAATAATAAAGAAAAGTAAATGGGGGACAAAGGATGATAAATAATTATTTACCAACAAAAGCATCTAAAAAAAGATGCTTTTTACTTATCGGCTTATTACTTAGTTTATATTTGGTTGAAAACTCACCCATAACTAAATATCTTGATAATCAAATTTTAAATTACATTTTAAAACCTATGTTATGGGGAAGTATGGCTTTAATAGTATGGATATTTCCTAAAATCAGATCTAAGGGTTTATTAAAATTAAAGGGACTTATAAATATATGGGCTTTTAATTTTTCTATAATTTTTATTGTTATATCAGTAATAGCAGGAGTTATTGATGGCTTAGGGAAAAGTCCTTACGATCACTCTTTAAGGGGTATGTTACTTAATATTTTACTAGTTGGTTCTATGTTAATTGGTAGGGAGTTTGTAAGAAGTTATATAGTAAATAGTTTAACTAAGGAAGAAAATTATGTTGTATTTGTATTAGTTGCTTTATTTATGACTTTTATTAGTATATCTTTAAATAGGTATTTTAAAATAGATGGATATGTAAGTGGAGTTAAATTTACAGCCCAATACTTTGCTCCTGAATTTTCAAAAAATCTTTTTGCATCCTATTTAGTATTTTTAGGAGGGCCAATAGCTTCAATAATTTATTTAGGAGTATTAGAAGCATTTCATTGGCTTTCACCTATACTTCCGGATTTAAAATGGATTATAACTGCACTAATAGGTGTTTTATGTCCTATTTTTTCACTCCTTGCAATGCAAAGTATATATCTAAATCAATCTAAGGAAATAAAAGTGAGTGATAAAGAGGAAGATAGTCCTATAAGTTGGATGATAACTAGTATAGTATCCATAGGAATCATATGGTTTGCAGTGGGTGTATTTCCAGTTTATCCTTCTGTTATAGCAACAGGTAGTATGGAGCCTATGATAAAACCTGGGGATGTAATATTAGTTAAAAAAATAGTAGATATAGAAGGTGTTAAAAAGTTAGATATAGACGATGTGATTCAGTTTAAACGAGGTAATATACTAATATCCCATCGAATAAAAGAAATAGTAGAGAAAGAAAAAGAGGGAATTCAATATAAAACAAAGGGAGATAATAACTCAGTTTCAGACAGTAAGTTAGTAAAGCCAGAACAGATAAAGGGAAAGATTGTAAAGGTTGTACCAAAAATAGGATGGCCTACATTACTTATTAAAAGTAAAGACGATATTCCATTAGATCAAATAGAATTTTAAAAAAATCACAGGATACAGTCCTGTGATTTTTCTATGTAGATAAATATTAGTTCAGCGACGTAATACTAAAGTAGTATATCTATAACTAATAAGTATTAGTAAATATACATCTAAAATAGGATAAATAACTATCCTTACGTACGATGTTAAATATATGAATAAATACTATAATTAGTATTGTAAGAAATATGAAAGCTAGCTAATATTACTTAATGGCCATTAAGTAAAACCTATCAAATTTATTAAATTAAAAAAATAAGGGAGAGATTTTTAATGAAGAGAACTAAATTTTTAGCATTAGCATTAGTAGCAGCAATTATGGTAATGGGTGCTGGATATGCATATTGGTCAGAAACTATAACAATTAGCAATACAGTTAAAACTGGGGAATTAGATTTTACATTTAATGACGCAGCAATAGTAAGTGTTGATGAGTATATGGATTATGATGCTACTTCTACTTGTGGTGTAAATAGTGATGATAATAATCAAGTTGATATTGTATTAGAAGATATGTACCCAGGAGCAGAAGCCACAGTAAAATTTGATTTAGAAAACACAGGTACTATGAAAGCTAAACTAAAGAATTTTGCTATACCAACAGCACAAGAGAATGAATATGTTCATGTAACTTCAGTTAAATTAGGTGATGCCGAATTACTTACTGAAACTATAAATATTGCTGATTTAGACTCAACGTTAGAAGCTCAGAATATTACTATTGAACCAGATGCTGAGCAATATTTTGAGATTACTTTCGAAATAGATCCAAATGCTGATGAAGATCAAGTAGCTGAAAATCTTGGAGATAATGATGATGCTATTGAGTTTACTTTAACTGCAGATGGACTTCAATATAACGATGATGAAAACTAAGATTATTAAAATTTATGCAGGGTAAGAACCCTGCATAAATTATCTTTAAAAATTCATTTAAAATAAAGTAATTATTGTTATGATAGTTTGAGAAAAATTATATTAGAAACACATTAAAAAATGAGGGGTGTTTTCATGAAAAAATCAAGAGTGCTGGCCCTAACTTTAGTAGTTGCGGTTGTGTTAATGGGAGCTGGATATGCATATTGGAGTGAAACTTTAACAATTAATAATACAGTAAAAACAGGTGAATTGGATTTACAATTTGACTATCCTACTTATGATGGTGACTATGATGATAAATATCCATATTCAGATGATTATATGAAAGTTGATTCTTATTTTGAAGATGAGAAACATAAATTAGTTTTTGAGTTAGAAGATGTTTATCCAGGTGGCGGCGGTTGGTTAAATTTTAAAATTAAAAATACGGGAACTGTACCAGCTAAGCTTACAAGTATAACTCCTTCAATCCTTTCAGATGAAGCTAATATGAAAGATGAATTTAATTATGCACTTCATTCAATAAAATTATATTATCCTATAAAGATTGGACAATGGGAATGGACATATGTAATACCTGTAGATTTTCCTATGTATGCTACTACATTTAATGATTTTGTAGGAAAATTACAATCAAAACTTAGTCAATATACTTTAGAACCAGGTGCATACTTTGTAATAAATGCTGAAAGTGGAGGTTATGATATACAATTACCAAGTACAGTAACAAGTGATGACTTTGAAGATGAAACGTTCAAATTTGATTTATTATTAAACTTTGATCAAGCGCATTAATACTAAAAAAGCTAGGAATATAGTCCTAGCTTTTTTAGTATTAATGTACTATTCTAAAAAGGTAATTCATAAATTATGTAGAATATGTAATTAATACAAATTGGTGGGAGTGATGTCATGAAGTTTAATATAAATAAGAACATCAGAAAAATTATAATGATAGCTAGTATAATTCTGATTATGATTACCTCTTTTTTCTTATATCGTGAGTATAAAATTAAAGAATATGAAGAAAAGAAAATAAGTTTATATAGTTATAATAATAAATCTATTATTAATTACGAAGTTTTTCTTAAACCTAATGTTTTGTATGAGACCGAAAGTATAGGAGAAAGGCACATATATATTACAGAGTTTGTTGATTATCTTAATACGATATTTACTTATGATTTTAAAGGGGAAAAAGAAGCAGAAATTAAAGGAAATTATGAAATTGTAGCTGTAGTTGAAGGATATACAGGCGAAGGTGAAACATATAAAAGTATATGGAAGAAGGCTTTTACTTTAGTATCTAAAAAGAAATTCAATGTTAAAGATAAAAAGGTTTCTATAAATCAAGAAGTTCCAATAAAATTTCATGAATATAATAATTTCGCTAAAAAGGTTATTGAAGACTCAAAAATTTATTCTAGTGTTAAATTAAATGTGTTTATGGATGTTAATCTAAAAGCTAATACTGACAAAGGACTGATAGAAGAAAAAATAACACCTGCTATAGAGATACCTCTTAATACAAATTATTTTGAAATTGCTGGAGAGCTATCTCAAGATAAAGAAGGAAGTATAGAAAAAACAGTTAAGGTTGAATTGCCTGTGGATAGAAAAAAAGTTATTTCATATTGTGTACTTATAGGTATATTTTTAATAGTATTATTATTTGTATTGATATTTACTAAAGGGATTTTAGATATAAATCCTTTAGAAAAGAAATTGAAAAAAATATTTAAAAGCCATGGAGATAGATTAGTAGCATTAAAGGATGAAGTTATATATGATTATGAAAAAATAAATACTGTAAATTCTATAGATGATTTAGTAAGAATTTCTGATGAGATAGGGAAACCTATAATGTATAAGTATAGTGAAAATCTTTTAGATATAACTAAATTTTATGTTTATGATGAGACTACTATATATGTTTTAAATTTAGATAAACTTATAGGAAAAAATGAAGTAGAGGAAACTGTAAAAAATATGATTTCAAATGATAGTGCTGATAGTTAGTTGATAAAAACTACTCAAAAGTAGTATAAGAAATTAATCTAAAGTATTATATAAAAATATAAAATATTAAATAAGATAATAGTAAGTATTTAAAAAAATATACATATGCAAAGGATAAGTAATTTAAGTTTTAAGAGTATTGAAATCATAGAGGTGAATTTTATGTGTAAATCGTTTAAGTATTTTAAATACATAACTATATCCCTAGTAATGCTTTGTCTTATTTTTACTAGTTCTTTATCCTATGCATATGACACACCAGTTACTGAAGTAACCATAGGTAGTAATAATGAAAACATAGATCCTATTTTTAAAAGTGATGGTTTAAATGGACAAGGAACATGGTATCCTGGATATTCATCAAGTGGAATTTTAAGGCTTAAAAATGGACGTAATAAAAGTATTAAGATAAAAAATATAGGTATGGATGCTTCATTAGAGAAAAATGGGACCACCCTTGATTTTGAAAATGAATCTGCAATGGCTTATATGAGTAAAATGAAAATAAAAGTTCAGTATAAAAGTCTATTTAGTAAAATAATTAAGGGTACTATTTATGATGGTAGTTTTTATGAGTTTATAAATGGTGTAAATACTTCTATAAAAATAGGTAAAGATGATACGGTTGATTTAGTATATACAATTAAAATGGATGAAAGTGCAGGAAATAATACTGAAGGTATTAAAGGGAATATAGATTTTACTGTAAGTCTTAAAGAAAATACTTCTAATACTAATACTAATACCGATACAGGAGGTACTACTAGAAAGAAAAAGCCTGTTAAACATTGGGCCCATGATTGTATAGAAACCCTTTTAGAAAAGGGTATAATTAAAGGGTATCCCGATGGAACGATAAGACCAGATAATCATATAACAAGGGCAGAAGCATCAGCTTTAGTATGTAGGGCACTTAAATTAGAAGTAAAAAAACAGTGGCTTCCTAAGTATTTAGATATTAGTGGGCATTGGGCTCAAGGCTATATAACATCTACAACGAATGAAAAGGTATTTAAAGGATATCCTGGATTTGTATTTAGACCAGAGAGAAATATTATAAGAGAAGAGATGTCTGCAGTTTTATTTAGGGCATTTGATAGAGAACTTCAAAAAGATTTAGAGTTAGAGTTTACAGATAATGATAAAATATCTGATTGGGCTAAGAGTCATGTAAAGATAGGTGTGGAACATAAAATTATAGTAGGTTATCCAGATAATACATTTAAACCAAGAAATGATATAACAAGAGCAGAAGCCTTTACTATGATATGTAAGTTATTAGGATATCACAGTGAACATTAAATTAGCGGCCAAGTACTTGGCCGCTAATTTAATGTTTAGTTTTCTACACTTAATTTTTCTTCTTTACTAACTTTTTTTCCAAATACTTTTAAGAAAGTAAATAGTATTATAATACCTATTACTAGGGATATCCATGGATTAAATCCAAAACCTACAGGGATAAATCCTACTAAAATAGATACTAAACCAACAGTTAAAGCATAAGGCATTTGAGTTTTAACATGGGCTATATGATCACAGGCACTGGCCATAGAAGACATTATAGTTGTATCAGATATAGGAGAACAGTGATCTCCTAAAACTGCACCGGTTAAAACTGAACCTATTGTTGGTACTAATATATCTATACCACCTAGTTTAAATGCAAGGGGAATAGCAAGTGGCATTACTATGGAATTAGCTCCCCATGATGAACCTGTTGAAAATGCAACTATAGCTGGTAGTAAAAACATTATTAAAGGAAGTAAAAAGGTAGGTAAAGAACCCTTTGTTATACTTACTATAAATTCAGCTGTACCTAAATCACCATTCACATTTCCTAAAGACCAAGCAAGTACTAATATTAATGATGCAGTAGTCATTGATTTAATACCTGAAGTCCAAGATTCCATTATCTCTTTTATACTTAAAATTCTTTGGGATAGACTTAATAACGCAGCTATTATAGTTCCACCAAAGGATGACCATAATAAAACTATACTAGCATCAGCTTCGCCAAAGGCATCCTTTATAGAAGCACCTTCAAGGCCTCCACCATTTATATAAAGACCTATTATTGTAATAATTATTACAGAAGCAATCGGAATAATAGCATTATACCAACGTTCCTTATCAGTGTTTGATTCCATTTCATCTAATTCACTTGAAACAGTAGGTTTAGCATCATCATCCATTAATTTGCCTGTTAAATAAGTTCTTTTTTCTGCTTTATACATAGGTCCAAAATCTTTCTTTGTAAGTATTATCATTAATACAAAGACTAAAGCAAGTAAACTATAAAATCTATAGGGAATAGATTGCATAAATATAGAGTAGGCATTTAAATCAAGATCTATACCTGCTAAACCATCCTTAATAAGTCCTGTTTCAAAGCCAACCCATGTTGATATAAAAGCTATACTTGAAACAGGGGCAGCTGTTGAATCTATTATATAAGAAAGTTTCTCTCTAGATATTTTCATTTTATCTGTTATGCTCCTCATAGTATTACCAACTATTAAAGAGTTTGCATAGTCATCGAAAAATATTAATATACCCATAAGATATGTTGTAATTAGTGTTGATTTAGAACTTTTTGCTTTTTTAACGATTATATTAGCAATACCATTAGTTCCTCCATTTTTACTTAGTATACCTATTAATCCTCCTATTGATAAACAGAAAATAAGTATAGATACATTCCATGAATCTGTTAGTGCACCTACTATATAATCATTTAATGTAGCTGTAAAACCTATAAGGGGGTCACCATTAACTATGGTTGCTCCTACTAATACTGCGACAAATATTGATAATAAAACTTCTTGAGTAATAAATGATAAAATAATTGCTATCATTGGTGGTATGATTGATAACCATCCATAATCCATAATAAAAATCCTCCTTTAAATTTTTTTGCAATAAAAAAACACCTAACAGGTTGTCAGGTGTAAATAACTTTGACTAACCTATCCCTTCTTTTATAACCCAATGTGAGATAGCACTCCAATAAGATAACGGGTATTTATCCTATTGACAGTCCTACATTTATTAAATGCAGACCCAGCTTTAGATTTTGGTATCTAAGGCTTCGGCAATGGCTCCTTTTGTTATACTTCATAGGCTTCCAACCTTCATATAACTACTTTTAGACATTGCACCTCTACCCCATCTTGAAGAGATGAGGTAATCTATTCATTTGTATCTTTTAATACTTTAACATAATAAAAATTTTAAGTCAAATAATTTGTTCTAAATTATTTTTTTTAGGAATATGTATATTATATGGCTTATAAATTGTTAAGATTTATATAAAAATTATTTTTTTGGACATTTTATAAACTTAAGTTGCATAGGTATATATTAATAGATAAATAGCCTGTCATAGGAAGCTTTAAAAAAATTTAAGGAGGGAGTTATTATGTCAGTTGAGTTAATTAAAGACTTACTTAAGATAGACCAAACCATAGGCAAAGATCAAATCCAAGCCTTGGTGGAAGGGGAAATAACGGTACCAGATTCTAAGCCTAAGATAAATAAAGTATTAAATATAGATGGGTCTGCAGAAGTTTTAGAAAAAAGAATAGTTAAGGATAAAGTCGTAGTAAGTGGTATTGTTAATTTCAAAGTATTATATAGTGCAAAGGATGATAATCAGCCAATACATAGTCTAGATTCAAAAGCAGATTTCAGTGAAGAGATAGAAATAAAAGGTGTTACAGACCAAATGATGGGTGATGTTAAGGCAGATATAGAACATATCGATTATTCAATGACAGATGAAGATAAAATAGGTGTTAAAACTGTATTATCTATTGAGGGTAAAGTTCAAGCTGAAGACAATATAGATATAGTAAAAGAAATTCAAGGAACTAAGGGTTTACAGGTTAAAAAGGAAAAAATAAAGTATAATAATACAGTTGGTTTTAATAATACAACAACTATAGTAAATGAAGCCTTTGAATTAGAAGAAGAAATGCCAGATATAATAGATATATTAAGGGTAGATTCTAAGGCTTTTGAAAGGGAAACTAAAATAGTTGATGATAAAGCCATTGTAGCCGGGACAGTTGAGGTTTCTATAATGTATTTTGGAGATGATAGTGAAAATAGAATTAATCAATTTACTAGAGAAATACCCTTTACCCATTTTGTAGAAATACCAGGAGCTTTAAAGGATATGGATTATATAACAGAGATTAAAGCTACTGATCCGGTATATAATACAAGGGATGATATTAATGGTAATGTAAGGGTTATGGACTTTGAAGCAATAGTTAAAATAAATGCTAAAGTATTTGAACAAAGAGAAAAGGAAGTTACAGTTGATACTTATTCAACTAATAAAAAATTTGATATTACTAAAAAAGAAATTGATGTAACTGAAAATATAGGAACTTTAACAAAAAAAGAAGATGTTAAAGGAGTTATTGATGTTTCTGAGGCTAATGAAATAATACAAAATATATATAATGTTAATGCTAAACCAATACTAACAGATTATAGAATAATAGAAGGAAAAGTTGTTATAGAAGGTTTAGTAAATACAAATATGTTATATTTAGAAGAAGAAAGTGAAGAAATAAAAGATATATCAAAGGAAATTCCTTTTAAAGTATATGCAGATATAGATAATGTTAAAGAGGGAATGGAAAGTGAAGTTAATGTATCATTAGATAATCTTAAATTTAATAAGAAAAATTCAAGGGAAGTAGAAGTTGATATATCAGTTAAAAATAATATATCAGTTAATAGAACTAAAAAAATTAATATAATAACAGAAGCATTAGAACTTGAAGAAGATATAGATAAAAGAAATAGACCAAGTATCACAATATATATAGCCCAGGAAAATGATACTTTATGGGATATAGCTAAAAGATTTAATACAACAGTAGAAGAGTTAATAAGTACAAATGAAATAATGACTCCTAATAACATTATGCCTGGTGAAAAAATAATTATTGAAAAGCATTTAGATATGGATTTTTAATTTTAAACCCCTAAGAAAATTTCTTAGGGGTTTGTTATTGGAAAGAATCCTAAATTATTGTTATAATATATACAAAGGTAATATTGTTTAATGTATGCAGTATAGAATATATAGTATAGGAGTGAAAAATTTGAGAGAAATCGTTTTAGATGCTTACGCTAAAATAAATCTTGCATTGGATGTAATAGGAAAAAGAAATGATGGTTACCACGAACTAAGAATGATTATGCAGCAAGTTAATCTTAAAGATAAAATAACTATTAAAGAAAGAAAAAAAGATATAGTTATTAAATGTGATAATCCATTAGTCCCTACCGATGAAAGTAATCTTGTTTATAAAGCATATGAAATATTAAAAAATAAATTTAATATAGATAAAGGCATCTATATAGAAATTGAAAAAAACATACCTGTAGCAGCTGGATTAGCAGGGGGAAGTTCTAATGCAGCAGCTGTATTAAAGGGATTAAATAAGATTTGGAATTTAAATTTAACTGATAAAGAATTAATGGATATAGCAGTTAATATAGGAGCGGATGTTCCCTATTGTATTATGGGTAAAACAGCCCTAGCAGAAGGTATAGGAGAAAGGCTAACTAAATTACCTAGCTTTTCTGATAAGCTTATTTTATTAACAAAACCTAATATTGAAGTTTCTACTGCATATGTATATAAAAACTTAAACTTTAAAGAAATTGATAAAAGACCTGATGTTTTTAGTATTATAGAAGCTATGAATAATAATGATCTTAATTTTGTTGCTAATAATATGATAAATGTTTTAGAGAATGTAACTACAAAGGAATATAGTATAATTAATGAAATAAAACAGACTATGGTTAAATATAATGCATTAGGGAGTTTAATGAGTGGCAGTGGCCCTACTGTTTTTGGTATTTTTGATAATGAAAAAGATATAAAAGAATGTAGAGATAAATTAAAAGAAAAATTTAAAGAGGTTTTCATAGCCAAAACCCTTTAAAAAGGAGGCGTTTAAATGGAAAATAATTTAAATAAGCTAAATTTACACAATTATAAACCACTTAGAGATATAGTTTTTGATTCTTTAAGAAAGGCTATAATAGAAGGTGACTTAAAGCCAGGAGAAAGACTAATGGAGGTACAATTAGCTGAAAGATTAGGAGTTAGTAGAACTCCTGTAAGGGAAGCTATAAGAAAATTAGAACTTGAAGGTTTAGTTGTTATGGCTCCTAGAAAGGGTGCCCATGTGGCAGATGTTTCTATTGATGATATATTAAATGTATTAGAAATAAGAGCATCTTTAGAAGGATTAGCATCTTTCTTAGCAGCAGAAAGAATTAAAGATGAGGAATTAGCTAACTTAAAAATTAAATTTAAAGAGTTTAATAAATGCTTAGAAAGAGAAGATATCGAATGTATTATACAAAAGGATATTGAAATACATGATATTATTTTTAAAGCAGCAAGAAATGAAAGGTTAATAGCCCTTGTTGATAACTTAAGGGAACAAGTTCAAAGATTTAGATTAATATATATGAAAAACTTTGGAAAATCCACAAGTCTTTATGAAGAGCATAAAAATATAATACAGGCTATATCACAAGGAAATCCAAAAGAAGCTAGAAAATATGCTGAAGCCCATATAAAATCAGCCCATAAATTTATGTTAAAGAATATAAAGGATAAAAAAAGATTAGAAAATAAAATGAAAAATAGTTAAAATTATTAATTTTAAACAGCCATTAAGGCTGTTTTTTTTGATGTATAACAAAGAGCTTTATTGTAAATATTAAACATAAGTAAATATAAAAAAGGTGATGATTTTGGATTATTTAATGACTCAATTTAAAAGTATAATAAATTTATATTTTGTATTTTTAGTAATAGCTATTGGGCTATTTACTTTTTTTGTAGATGGAGCAGAACTAAAGAATAAAAAACTTAAAAAAGAAGCAATAATTGCAAAAATAATAGGTGCTATTTATGTAATAGTTGGGCCTGCTTTTTATATACTTATTAAGTTTATGTAACTGTTAAGGAGGTGTGGGATATGAAAAGATATAATAGACGTCCGTGGAGAAAGAAAGAAAAAAAAGAAAATGAAAAGAATGATAAAAAGGAAGAAAAAATAGAAATTCCGGTATCTAAGGATATAGATGTAAACTTAGAAAAAATGAAAGAAATACTAGTTGATTGTGATGATATCATCTATAGAGAAATTAATGGAGGAGAAGATTTAGAACATAGATTTGCAATTGTATATACAGATGGTTTAACTGATAAGGAATTAATAAGTGACTATGCATTAGAATCTTTAATGCATCAATCAAGAATGAAGCCTACCACTGATAATTTTAAACATAACTTATATGAACTTGCTAAGAAAGGAAATGTAGCTGTTACAGAAGTTTCTGAGGTTAAATCTTTAGAAAAGGCTATAGATTTTGTTTTAATAGGTGAGACAATTTTATTAGTAGATGGGTTTAAAAAAATAATGATTCTTTCCTCTAGGGGATGGCCTATGAGGGGATTATCAGAACCTCAGACAGAAACAGTGATTAGAGGTCCTAGGGATGGCTTTGTAGAGACTTCAAAAATAAATACTAGTTTAATAAGAAGAAGGATAAGAGATCCTAAATTAAAGCTTAAATATATGCAAATAGGAAAAAGATCAAAGACAGATGTGGCAGTAATGTATATAGAGGATATAGTAAATGATTCTATATTAAAAGAAGTTAAAACTAGGCTTAAAAAAATAAAAATAGATGCAATACTTGAAAGTTCCTATATAGAACAATTAATAGAGGATAATTGGTTATCACCATTTCCTCAATTAGAAAGTACTGAAAGACCTGATGCAGTAGCGGCTGCATTATATGAAGGAAGGGTTGCTTTAGTAATAGATAATACACCCTTTACATTACTTGCACCTGCTACTTTTTCAATATTTATGCAATCTTCAGAGGATTATTATGACAGATGGCCTATAGTATCAATAATAAGATTAATTAGGTATTTATCATTACCACTAGCTTTATTATTACCATCTTTATATATAGCAATAACTTCTTATCATCCAGGTATGCTTCCTACAGCTTTAGCATTATATGTAGCATCCACAAGGATGGGAGTTCCCTTTCCAGCTTTTATAGAAGCTTTTATAATGGAGCTTACATTAGAAATACTTAGAGAAGCTGGAACAAGACTTTCTGGACCTATAGGTACAACAATTGGTATTGTTGGTGGTTTAGTTATAGGGCAGGCAGCTGTTGAAGCTGGCATAGTTAGTCCACTTATGGTTATTATTGTCGCTGTTACTACTATAGCTTCATTTGCTTTACCTTCTAATAGTTTTGCAGCAGGATTTAGACTTGCTAGATTCTTTTTTATGTTATTAGCTGCAGTATTAGGTTTATATGGGATAATGCTTGGCTTAGTATTATTAGGGACTCATCTTGTTAGTCTTAAAAGTTTTGGAATACCTTATTTTGCCCCTTATTCCAGTGCAGTTGATATGGCCAGTGATCTAAAGGATAGCTTCATTAGAGTTCCTGTAAATTTTATGAGGAAAAGACCTGTATATATGAAACTTAAAGATAAAAATAGAATGAAAGCAAGTAAAGAAATTTATAATGAGAAGGATGAAGATAATGATAGGAAGTAACGATAAAATTACTAGAGCTCAAAATTCAGGGATGATTATAACACAAACTATTGGGGTAGGGATACTTTCCTTACCTAGGTTACTTGCTGAAGATTTTGCTTCCGATGGTTTTTTACTAATTTTGATAGGAGGATTAGTAGCAGCTTTATTTTTAACTATACTAACTAAACTATTAGAAAAATATAAAGGAAAGACTGTTGATGAGATATCAGAAAGACTTTTAGGTAAGTTTTTTAAGGAGATAATATTAATTATCTTTGTAATATATTATGTAGTAGTTATTAGTTATATAGTTAGAATATTTGCAGAGGTTGTTAAAATGTTTTTATTACTAAATACTCCAACAGAAGTAATAATTATGGCTATGCTTTTATCAATAACTTATCTTGTTAGAAAGGGAATTGAATGTATATCAAGGGTAGTTCAAATAGTAATCCCCCTTGTTACAATACCTGTAGCGTTACTTATGTTAACAATTTTAAAGGATGCAAAACTTGATAATTTACTTCCCTTTTTTCAAATAGGAATAGGAGATATTATAAAAGGTATACCCTTAGTTTTATTTAGTTTTTTAGGGTATGAACTAATATTTTTTACAACAGCATTTGTAGATAATAATAAGAAAATGTTACGTTATAATCTATCTGCAATATCATTTATTACAACATCTTATATACTTGTATATTTTACAACCTATGTTCAATTTGGTAAAGAAGAAGTAAAACATTTATTATGGCCTACATTATCCCTTATGAAAACTGTTGATATTCCGGGGGCATTTTTAGAAAATATAGAGGGTGTTGTAATGGGCCTGTGGGTTTTAGTTGTTTTTGCTAATATATCCCCAGCTCTTTTTAATGGATCATTAGCACTAAGTAGAATAACTAGAAATAAAGAGTATAAGCAGTTTGTATTACCCCTAATACCAATTATATATATACTTTCTTTAATGCCTGATAATTTAGCTGAAGTGTATGAATATATAGATATATTTACTAAGTATTTTGGTCCTAGTGTAGCTATTTTTCTTCCTGTATTTTTATTTATAGTTTCATTATTTAAAGGAAAGAAAGGGGAGGGTGAAAATGCATAAACTAAAAATAGTAATAATACTTTTACTAACTATTTTTTTATCAGGTTGTTGGGATAAAATAGAAATAAATAATAGGGCTTTCATTACAGCTATAGGAATTGATAAATATATTGAAGAAGAATTAGGTCATAAAATACTAGCAACATATGAATACCCTAATTTAAAAAGTATAGGTAAAGACGCTTCAGGACCACCGAAATTTGTACTTAGTAGTATCGGAAGGACTATGCCTCAAATAACAAATCAAATAACTACAAGAACTAATAGAGCTCTTACATTAGCCCATACCAAGGCCATAATCATAGGAGAAGACCTTGCTAAGGATAGAGAGCTATTTATGGAAGTTTTAGATGGTATGGAAAGGGATACTAATATAGGTAGAAAAATAAATGTATTAATAACCAGTGGAAAGGCTCAGGAAATAATAAATATAAAACCAAAAACAGAACCTATTGTGGGAAGTTATACTTCTCAGTTATTAGAAGGACAAATTAGTGCAAGGTTTAACTCACAAACATCAGGAGAGTTACTAACTACTTTGCATAGTAATAAAAATGCATTAATGCCTAGGATAATACCAGCTAAAGAGGAACTTAAAATAGCTGGCTCAGCAGTTGTTAAGAATTATATGTTAATAGGTTATTTAGGAGAATTAGAAACAAAGGCTATAATGATTTTAAAAAATAAATTTGAGCATGATGAAATAACTATAGTATTAGAACCTGAAGGTATAGGCACTTCCTATGTTATGTCATATGCAAAAACGGAAAAGGAAGCAAAAGTGGATGATAGAATTAAATTTATATATAATATAAAAGTTGAAGGTTATTTAGATAATTATAAGCAAGAAGAGGGAAATTTATTAGATAGTAAATTTATTGAAAAATTAGAAAAGAAATTTGAAAAAAAATTAGAAGATGAAATAATTGTAACACTAGAAAAACTACAAAAGGATTTTAGTGTTGATATTATAGGGGTAGATGATTATTTAAGTAAATATAAACCAAAGTTTTGGAATGATATAAAGGATGATTGGGATAAGGAATTTAAAGGAGTAGAATTTAGTGTTAATGTAGATGCAAAGATAAGAAGAATTGGAATGACTAGGTAAAATATTTGGAAACTATAAGTAACTTAGTTTAAAAATTTCACTTGTTGGTAATACTTAAAATATAGGGGAAAAAAGTATAACAATGGGGTGAGATTATGAACTTTATTAAAAGGCATATGAAAAAAATAGTATTTATTATAGTAACAACTTTTGTTTTTACAACAATGATAGGCTATATTTATATTAAGGATGTATATGCAAATAGAAACAGTTACAAAGAGAATTTAATTAGATTTCATGTTATTGCAAATAGCGATTCAAAGGCTGATCAAGATTTAAAATTAAGGGTTAGAGATAGAGTTATTAAAGAAATGACTAATAAATTAGAGTCATCTGAATCTATTGAAGAAACAAGATTAATAGTTAAAAAAAGTTTAGATGAAATAAAATACATAGCAAAAAATGAATTAATGAAAAATGATAGTAAATATGATGTGAATGTATATTTTGGAGATTATGATTTTCCGACTAAATCCTATGGTAGTTTCACATTGCCTGCAGGGGAATATGAAGCTGTTAGAATAGTAATAGGTAAAGGCTATGGAAAAAATTGGTGGTGTGTTATGTTTCCACCGTTATGCTTTATAGATATAAACCATGGATTAACTGATAAAACAACAAAGAAAGAATTAGAAAATGTTTTATCAGAAGAAGAATTTAATATGATATCCAGTGCTAAAAAAGATAAAGAAATACCGATAAAATTAAAATTTAAAATAGTTGAAGTTATAGAAAAAAATAAAATGAGGTTTGCTAATCTTTTAGTAGGCCAAAATTAAAGAAGGGGTGACCCTTCTTTTTTCATGTAAAAGTTTCTTTTATTGAATAATAATATATAGTTTTACAGAAAATACTATTATCAAAATAAACTTTAGAAAGGAGGACATAAATGAAAAGAAAAATAATTTTATTAGTATCCATAGTTACAATAATTGTATTTTCATCAGTTGCTTTGTATTCTCAAATTTATTTAAAGCCTGAAGAAACTGCTAATAAAGAGGAAAAAACAAGTGAAGTTTTAACTAAGGCTCCGATATCAAAGGTTTTGTATTGGGGTGCAAGGGGTCAAGATGTAATAGATGTACAATCAAAGCTATACAGATGGGGTTATTATGATGGTATAGTAGATGGAATATATGGAGCTGGAACTTATAGAGCTGTTAGAAGATTTCAAAGGAAAAATGGATTAACAGTTGATGGTATAGTTGGTCCTAAGACTGCAGAAGCTTTAGGTTTAAGTTTTAAAACTAAAACTAGTAATAGAAGTGTAAGTAGAAATGATAATGTTTACCTATTAGCAAGGGCTATACATGGTGAATCTAGAGGGGAACCATATATAGGAAAAGTAGCTGTTGCTGCAGTTGTTTTAAATAGGGTTGAGCACCCTTCATTTCCTAATTCAATAGCAAGTGTTGTTTATCAACCAGGGGCTTTTACTGCAGTAAGTGATGGTCAAATTAATTTACCACCGGATGATGAATCTGTAAAGGCTGCTAGGGATGCTTTAAATGGGTGGGATCCAACCTATGGATGTAGATATTATTGGAACCCAGCTACTGCAACCAGTAAGTGGATATGGTCAAGAAAAGTTGTTATAAAGATAGGAAAACATTGGTTTGGGAATTAATGGAGGTGATTTGATTGAAACATAAATATAGAAAGGGTTTAATTCCTACCCTTTTAATAGTAGCTTTAGTTTTTACTGGAGCTTGGGGTTTTACTCAATATAAAATAAAAAGAGATTATAGAACTAGATTAAATAGTCAATATCAAAGAATGTTTTATGATATGAAAGATAATATAGAAACAGTACAAACTAGCTTAGGAAAAGCATTATTATCAAAATCAAAGGAAAGTAATATTCTTTTATTAACTCAAATATATCAACAGGCATATTTTGCTCAAGAAAAACTTTCTCAGATGCCTGTTAAACATAAGGATTTAGAAAAGACATCTAAGTTTTTAAACCAAGTTGCAGATTATAGTTTTGCTATGATACAAAATCATGTAAATGGAAAGGATTTAAGTGATAAGCAAAGACAAAATTTATTTAAGTTAAAGGATTATACACAAAATTTTTCCAGTGAACTTCAAGATATACACGATAAAATAATGAAGGGTAGACTTAATTTTAATATCGTTAGAAGAAGGGAAGATAATAAACTTAAAAAAGCTAATGAAGATATGTTAAATACAGGGTTAAGTAAATATGAAGAAGATCAAATGACTCAATATCCAGAACTTATATATGATGGTCCTTTCTCAGATAAGGTTTTAAATATAAAACCAAAGGGATTAGGGGATAAAGAGGTTAGTAAAGAAGAAGCTATAGGGATTGTTAAAGACTTTTTAGGAGATAAAAAGGTAACAAAGGTAACAGCCTTTGAAGAAGGAGAAAATAAAAAGGGCGCTAATATAAGTGCATATACCTTTAGTGTAAGTCCAAAGAATAAAGAAAAGGAACAGGCCATTTATATAGGAGTAAGTAAAATAGGTGGAAAAGTTATATGGATGGAGAATCCAAGGAAAATAAAAAAGAAAGAGTTATCCGAAAAAGAAGCACAAAAGAAGGCATCGAAATTTTTAAAAGAAAAGGGTTATGAAAATATGGAGCCTAATTATTCATTAAAATATGGTGATGCTAATTTATTTAATTATGCCTATAAAGATGGAGATGTAACTGTTTATACTGACCTTATAAAGGTTAAGGTTGCTTTAGATGATGGAGAGGTTATAGGATATGATGCAAGTAAATATTTAAAAAGTCATCATAAAAGAGATATTCCTAAACCAAAACTTACTAAAGAAGAGGCAAGAGAAAGTGTAAGACAGGATTTTGATATAGAAAATGTAAGACTTTCAATTATCCCTTCTAGGGGAAGTAAGGAAGTATTATGCTATGAATTTAGTGGAAAATATATGGGATCAGATTATATTGTATATATTAATGCATTAAATGGAAGAGAAGAACAGATACTTCAAATTATAAAAGATGAAGATGGAACGTTGATGATTTAAAATACTCCCTTTTAGGGGGTATTTTTTGTGTTTAAATATACATTTCAAAAAACTTAGGATTGTAGCTAAAATAAGGGCAAGCTCTTAGTAATTATTTTAAATACTTGTGAATAAATATAAATAAGAACGATTAAAAGCTTTATTGAATAGAATAAAAGTAAGTTTTTTATTATAAAAAATGGGGTGGGTGATAATGAATGATATGACATCAGAAAGAAATGAGTTAAGCGATAAAGTTTTTAGTCTGTCTTATGTTTTTGATTTAAAGTTTAGGATTTTAAAAAGGATAATGGATATAGTTTTTTCTTTAATAGGGTTAATAGTTACCTTTCCTTTAGTTATAGTTATAGTAGTATTAATAAAATTAGAAACGAAGGGACCATGGCTTTATAAACAGGATAGGGTAGGGTTTAACGGGAGGAAGTTTACCATATATAAGTTAAGGTCGATGTTTAAAGATGCTGAAAAAGATGGAATTCATTGGACAAAAGAAAATGATCCTAGGGTTACAAAAATAGGTAAATTTATTAGAAAAACTAGGATGGATGAAATACCCCAGCTTTTTAATATTTTAATAGGGGATATGAGTATTGTAGGACCAAGACCAGAAAGGCCATTCTTTATTAAAATATTTAATAAAGAATTACCGATGTATAAAGAAAGATTGACTATTAAGCCAGGGTTAACAGGCTTAGCCCAGGTAAATGGAGGCTATAATTTAACTCCTAAAGAAAAGCTTCATTTAGACTTATATTATATAAAAAATAAAAATCTTTTAGTTGATATTAAAATTATTATTAAAACTATAAAAGTTATTTTCACTTTGGAGGGAGCTAGGTGAGAAAGGAAAAGGTAATTAAATGAATATATATGAAGAATTAATAAATAAAAAGGATAAATTATCAGTTATAGGTTTAGGATATGTTGGTATTCCCTTAGCAGTAGCCTTTGATAAAAGAATAGATGTTATAGGTTTTGATATAGATAAAGAAAAGATTAATTTATTTAAAAAGGGATTAGATATAACAAAGGAAGTAGGAGATAAAAAAATTTATGATTCTAATATATACTTTACTTCAAATGAAGAAAAATTAAAAAATGCTAAATTTCATATAGTAGCGGTTCCCACACCGATAAGTGAAGATAAGACACCTAATTTAGAGCCTTTAATTAAAGCAAGTGAAATTGTAGGTAATAATCTAAAAGAGGGGTCTTTTGTAGTATATGAATCCACAGTATATCCAGGGGTAACAGAGGAGGTATGTATCCCTGTATTAGAAAAAAGATCAAATCTTAAATGCAGTAAAGATTTTAAAGTTGGATATTCACCGGAAAGGATTAATCCAGGGGATAAAATACATTCTTTAGAAAACATAAAAAAGGTAGTTTCTTCAGTTGATAGTAAATCCTTAGATATTTTAGCTAATGTTTATAAACTTATTATAAAAAAAGGTGTATATAAAGCAGAAAGTATTAAAATAGCCGAGGCTGCAAAGATAATAGAAAACTCCCAAAGGGATATAAACATAGCCTTTATGAATGAGTTATCAATTATATTTAATAAACTTAATATCGATAATAAGAAAGTACTTAAGGCAGCTAAAACAAAATGGAATTTTTTAAATTTTGAACCTGGATTAGTTGGAGGTCATTGTATAGGAGTGGATCCTTATTATTTAACATATAAATGTGAAAAGGAAGGATATCACTCTAAAATAATATTAGCAGGAAGACAAATTAATGATTATATGGCTAAATATGTAGCTGAAAATACTGTAAAAAATCTAATAAAAGCAAATACATCAATGAAAAAATTTAAGGTAGCTATAATGGGTTTAACTTTTAAAAAAAATTGTCCTGATATTAGAAATACTAAAGTTTTAGATATTATTAAGGAATTAAAAGAATATAATATAGAAATTTTAGTTACAGACCCAATAGCAGATAAAAATGAGGTTTATAAAGAATATAATATAAAACTTTTAGATTTTGAAGATATTTCAGGTATTGATGCATTAATTATTGCAGTAAAACATGACACATTTAAAAGTATTAATTTAGAAGATATTAAAGATAAATTTAATGAAAGTAAAGTTTTAATAGATGTTAAGGGTTTATTTGATAGATTTGAAGCTTTAAATAGGGGTTTTATATATTGGGGGCTTTAATATGGATTATGATTTTAAAAATTCAAAGTTTTTAGTTACTGGGGGAGCAGGTTTTATAGGCTCTAATATAGTTGAGAAGATATTAAATCTAAAACAAAGGGTTGTAGTTTTAGATAATTTTTCTACTGGTAAAAAAGAAAATATTTTAAAATTTTTAGATAATCCAAATTTTTCTTTAATCAAAGGGGATATACGTAATTTGGATGTTTGTAAAAAAGCTTGTAAAGGTATAGATTATATTCTTCACAATGCAGCTCTAGGTTCAGTAGAAAGGTCAGTTAAAGATCCTTTAACTACTAATGATGTAAATATAAAGGGCACATTAAATATGTTAATAGCTGCAAGGGATACAAAAGTTAAAAGGTTTGTATATGCATCATCCTCTTCAGTTTATGGAGATTATATACATTTACCTAAAAAAGAGGATAAATTAGGCAGTCCCTTATCTCCCTATGCAATAACAAAGCTTGTAAATGAATTATATGCAATAAATTTTCATTCTCTTTTTAAATTGCCTACCATAGGTTTAAGATATTTTAATGTTTTTGGAGAAAAACAAAATCCTAATTCTTTATATGCTGCAGTAATTCCAATATTTATAAAACAGCTATTAAATGAAAAATCACCTACTATTTATGGTGATGGAGAGCAATCAAGGGATTTTACCTACGTAGGAAATGTGGTTGATGCAAATTTAAAGGCATGTTTAGCTGATAAAAAAGCCTTTGGAGAAGTATTTAATATAGCTTTAGGAAATAAAATTACTATTAATGAACTTTTATATAAAATATCTAGGATATTAAAGGTAAAAAGTAATCCTAAATACGCCCCTAAAAGATTAGGGGATATAAAGGAATCTATGGCTGATATATCTAAAGCAGAAAAAATTTTAAATTATAAACCTTTATATGATTTTGATGAGGGTTTAAAAATCACCTGTACTTGGTATAGTGATAGGCTATGAAAATAGTTGAGCTTTGTGCTATAGACCAAACCATGGATATATTTTTAGATAGATTAAATAAAGGATTAGTTAAGGAAGGTTTTAAAGTTACCTTAGTTTGTTCAAAGGGCCCTTTTACTGAGAAACTAAAATCTAAAGGGTTTAATGTAGTAAATATAAAAATAGATAGAAAAATTTCTTTAGTATCTAATATTAAAAGTATTTATAGATTATATAAATTATTTAAAGATGAAAAAATAGATATAGTACATGTACATACTCCCATAGCTTCTGTGTTAGGAAGAATTGCAGCAAGATTTGCTAAAGTTAAATTAATTATATATACGTCCCATGGATTTTATTTTCATGAAAATATGAACAGCTTAAAATATAAAATATTTTTAAATATAGAAAAATATATAGGAAGATTTTTTACAGATTTAATATTTACCCAAAGTAAAGAGGATAGATTAACTGCAATAAAAAATAACTTCCTTAAAAAAGAAAGGATTATATATATAGGTAATGGTGTTGATACCAAAGATAAATTTAATACTAAAAATATAGACCTTAAAAAAATATATAACCTTTATAAAGATTTTAAAATAAATGAAAAGGATATAGTTATTACCTTTATCGGTCGTTTAGTTAAAGAAAAGGGGATACTAGATTTACTTAAAGCAATGAAATTAATTACTAAAAAAAATATAAAATTACTAGTTATTGGGGATATAGACCAGGGCTCTAGGGATAAAGAAACAAAGGATATTTTAATTGATAAATATAAAAAGGATGAAAGAATTATATTTACAGGTTTTAGAGAGGATATAAAAGATTTTTTATTTTTAACAGATATATTTATACTTCCATCCTATAGAGAGGGTATGCCAAGGTCAATAATTGAAGCAATGGCTATGGAATGTGCTGTAATAGCCACTGATATAAGGGGATGTAGAGAGGAAGTTATTGATGGAAAAACAGGTTTTTTAGTAAATGTTAATTCACCTAAAGAAATTAAAGAAAAGATTATTTTTCTAAGTGAAAATACTTATCTTTTAAAGGCAATGAAAAATAGAGCTAGGGTGAGGGCAGAAACTCACTTTAATGAAGAAAAAATAGTGAAAAAACAAATTGATATAATAAAATCATTCTTATAACTTTTGGGGGATAAATTTATGGTATTAAAAAAGGGTGTTTTCACATTGAGTTTAGATACTGAGCTATCATGGGGAACAGTGGATAAATCTAATAAAAGAATAAAGAACAAATTTTATTATGAAAATACAAGGGAAGTTATTTATAGTTTGTTAAATTTAATGGAGAAATATAATATATCAGCTACTTGGGCTATAGTAGGACACTTATTTTTAGAAAGGGAGGAATTAATTAATAGTTTAAATGAAAATGATATAAGGTTTAAAAATATTTCATTATGGTATGGAAGGAATATTATTAAAAAAATTAAAAGCAGTAAAGTTTATCAAGAAATAGGATGTCATAGTTTTTCCCATATGCTTTTTACAGATAAGGATATTAAAAAAGATATATTAACAAAAGAAATTAAAAGATGTATAGATGAAGCTAATAAAATGGGGATAAAACTAGAAAGCTTTATATTTCCTAGAAATAAAGTAGGATATATTAATGAATTAATAAAAGGAGGTTTTGAGACTTTTAGAGGGATAGAACCTAATTGGTATAGTAGTTACAACCCCCTTTTGAAAAAAGGATTACATATAATAGATCAGGTTTTAGCAATAAGTCCTCCTGTTAATACTCCAAAACAACAAGGGGGAATCTTAAATATACCTGCTTCAATGCTTTATTTACCAATGAATGGGTTTAGAAGATATGTTCCATTAAAATCTAGAATATTAAAGTCTAAAAAGGGGATTAAGAGAGCTATATCAGAAAAGAAAGTATTTCATTTATGGTTTCATCCTTATAATATAGCTACAAATAAAGAAAAACTTTTATATGGATTAGAAGTTATATTTAAAGAAGTTGATAAAGAGAGAAAAAAAGGAAATATTGAGGTAAAAACCATGGGGGAAGTTAATAAACTTTTTAAAAAAAGGATTGGTTTATATGAAAATTAATATTATTAGAGATTTAGATAAACTTCTAATGTATAAAAAAGAATGGAATTTATTACTGAAAGAAAATGACAATAATATAGCTTTTCTAGAACTAGATTGGATTAAATTATGGTGGAGTTTTTTTAATGATAGTCATAAAATGCTTGTATATGTGTTTAAAAAGGATGAAAAAGTAATAGGATTTGCACCACTTATGGAAACTGATAAAAGTTATTATAAAATAATTAACTTTATAGGTCATAAAGAGGCAAGTTATATGGACCTTTTGTGTTTAAATGGATATAGAAAAGAAATAATTGAAAGGTTAATAAAAGAGTTAAGAGATATTAAAGGAAGGTATATTATTAATCTACATGGATTTTCTATAAACTCGAGTAATTATAAGTTACTTACTAAATATTTAAAAGAAAAAGAGATTTCTACATATATTACGGGAGGAGATTGTTTTTATATCTATACTAAAAATAAAGATTATGATGAGTATATTAAAAAAAGATTTAAAAGCAGTACACGGCAAACGATGAGAAGAAAGGAAAGAAGGCTTAAAAGATTAGGAAATTTATCATTTGAGAGCTTTAAAGATATCCATATAGATCAAATATTTAAAATCCACGATAAACGTTGGAAAAGAAAAGTAGGAAATAAAAGCTTCTCAGAGGGAAAAACTGAAGAATTTTTTAAACAATTAGCCAATAAAAATAATTTTACATTCAACACTACTATAGATGTATTATGTTTAAATGATAAAGTTATAAGTTTTATTTATGGTTTTACAACACGCAATAGATATACTTTCTATAGGATCGCCCATGATGATGATTTTTCTATATTTAGTCCAGGAGAAATTGTTTTAAAGAAAAAGCTAGAAAAATGTTTAGAAAATGATATAGAATATTTTGATTTTGGTATTGGTTATGAACCATATAAAGTTAAATGGAGTGATAGTAAAGTAAATATTAAATCTGTAACATTTCCTACAAAGGGGATATTTAGTAAAGGAGTTTATATAAAAAAAATCATTAGAAATAAAGTAAGAAAATATTTAAAATCTAACAAGGTATTGTATAATTTTAAAAAGTATAAACTAGGAAAAATTAAATATAAATTTACAAAAGAAAACCTATATAATCTATATTTAAAAATTAAAAAGAATTTAAGAGAAAAAGAATTAATAAAATTAAATGATAATTATATGTTATATGAAAAAGATTTACATGATATTAATTATAACAAAACCAGTGATATTATTGTAAGAATAGCAGATGTGGAGGACTTAGAATTAATAAAAGATATTACATTAGAAAGAAAAAAAGAAATAGTTAGAAAACTTGCTAGAAAAGATATTTGTTTTATAGCACAAAAGGGTAATGAAATAATACATTACACATGGATAAGTACAAGAAATATTCTTAAAATCCCTAAATCGAATGAAAAAATTAATATTAATAAAAAGGAAGTATCTATCTATGAAAGCTATACTAATAAAAATTATAATACATTAAATAATAATAAAAGTATTTTACAAGCTATCTTAATGATATTGAAAAAAAATGGTTTTACTAGGTGTTATAAAATGGAAAATGTAAAGAAGAATACTTTCGATAGTAAAACTATTAGTGATGAATTTACGATTATAGATGCTAATAAGTTGATGTAAAATGAATAAAGAAATTAAAAGTATAGTAATAGTATCATTAATAACTATATTATCAAGGTTATCAGGTTTTATTAGGGAAATGACATTGGCATCTTTCTATGGTGTTACCTTCTTTACTGATGCTTACTTACTTTCAAATGCTATACCTTCAGTAATTTTTTCTGGTATAGCTATAGCATTAGGAACTATTTTTATACCAGTATACTCGAATATAGTAGAAAATGAAAGTAAAAATAAAGCTTTAGATTTTACTAATACTATAATAAATATTGTTATATTAATTTCAGTACTTATGAGTGTATTAACAATAATGTTTACAAAACCAATAGTTATGATTTTTGCTTCTGGATTTGAAGGAGAAATACTAAAATTGACTATAAAGTTTTCAAAAGTATTACTTTTAAGCATAGTTTTCATAGGGATAAACTATATCTTAATTGCATTTTTAGAGGCAAATAAAAAATACTATATACCTGTTTTTTCAAGGATACCTGTTAACGCTTTTATAATAATATCAATAATACTAAGCTATATAATAAATATAAACATATTAATATATGGAACACTTTTAAGTATGTTTCTTCAAACAATAATATTAGTTTCTTTTGTTTACAAGGTAGGATATAGATATAAAGTATTTATAAATATAAAAGATGAGAATATAAAAAAGATGTTTGTTTTAGTTATACCTGTTTTTTTATCTACAGCGGTAGGGAAACTAAATGTTTTAATAGATAAATCTTTAGCATCCACTTTAGAAGAAGGTAGCATATCTGCATTAAATTTTGGAGATAAAATAAATTTGATGATATATGGGATTGTTATAGCATCGATGATAACTGTTATATATCCTAATATGATAAAAGTTGCTTTAAAGGATAATATAATAATTTTTAAAAGATATATAATCAAAATAATAAATATAATAATATTATTAGTAATACCTTTATCAGTTCTTACTATGTGTTTAAGTACTCCAATAGTAAAAATATTATTTCAAAGGGGGCACTTTAATTATAGGGCTACTTTTCTTACTTCTGAGACATTATTTTATTATTCTATAGGTCTTATAGGTATTAGCATTATTGGTTTTTTAACAAGGGTATTTTACTCTTTAGAGGACTCTAAAACACCGGTAATTATAGGAGTTTTAACTATGATAGTTAATATAATATTAAATTTTCTTCTAGTTAATTATCTAAAGCATAAAGGCTTAGCTTTAGCTACAAGTATATCTTCATTATTTGGAGCAATATTATTACTTTTTTATTTAAGAAAAAAGTTAGGATCTATAGGAGAAATTAAAATAATATTCTTAACAATAAAGGTAAGTATATCTTCGCTTTTTATGTTTATGGGAGTTAAGTTGTTTTATAAAATTTCTAATTTTTTAAACAATAATACTATCACTGAGCTTATGCTTTTATTGTTTTCTATAATAATTGGCGGTCTAATATACTTATTATTAATAAAGTTAATGAAAGTAAAAGAATTTAAATTAGTAAGTAAAGAGGTTAAAACTTTTTTAAAATTATAGATAAAAGTAAATAGCAGTTGAGTCTTGGGGGAGATTAAAATCAAGGAAAAAAAAATAAAAATCATATATTTCATCCCATGTATTGCCATAGGAGGAGCTGAAGGACAATTACAATTATTAATAAAAAAACTAAATAAAAAAAAATATGATATTACTCTTTGTACAATTAAATCTAATGATGAATTTTTCTTAAAAGGTATTAGAGGTACTGCTAAAATTTTAGAGTTAAATATAAATAGAATCAGTGACTTTTTTAATATAAAAAAAATGGTTAAATTATTTAAAATATATAAAGAGTTAAAAGAAATTAACTTTCATATTATACAAGGCTATTTATTCTATGGTAAGATATTTGCTTTTTTTCTTAAATTATTATCAAGTAACTCTGTGTTTATTTCTGCAGAAAGAAATACCGGTTATTGGAGAAAGAGATACCATATTATTATAGAAAATATTTTAAACAGATATATAGACTTATATATAGTTATCTCTAATGCCGTTAAAAAAGCTTTAATAAAGCAATTAAATATAAATTTTAACAAAGTAAAAGTGGTGTATAATGGTATAGATGAAAAAAAATTTTATGTTAATAAAAATAAGAGAAGTAAAGATAGGAAAATAGCTATTATAGGAAGGTTTCATCCAGTTAAAGGGCATAAATTCTTTTTTCATTTAGCTAAAGAATTAATTAATGAATATGATGATAAACTTAAATTTTTAGTAGTTGGAGAGGGGGATTATGAAGAAAATATAATTTCTTGTAGTAAGGAATTAAACGTTTATAATAATACTTCTTTCATAAAGGGTAAAACTGATTTATTAGATATCTATAATGAAATCAAATTACTTTTAATATGTTCTTATTCAGAAGGTTTTTCTAATGTTGCAGCAGAGGCTATGATGTGTGGAGTTCCTATAGTTGCTTTTTCAGTGGGGAGTTTAATAGAAGTTATAAGTAGTGGAGAAACTGGTTATTTAGTCGAATTTGGGAACATAAAAGAAATGAAAGAAAAGGTTATAATTCTTTTAGAAGATGATATAACTTATAATAAAATGTCCCAAAATGCAATAAAAAAAGCTAAATTAAAATTCACTTTAAACAGATTAGTATATGAAACAGAACAAATATATGAAAATATATGTAAGGATAAATAAAAATAATAAAAAACTCTAAAGGGAGTTTGAGTATGGGGAAATTTTATGTTTTTATCATAATTATAGTAACCTTTGTATTAGTATTATCAGGAACATTCTATTTAACAGTTAATTTAAATAATTTACAAAAGGGCATGCTTATAGGATCTATATTTAGTATTTTATATTTATTTGTATTTTCAAAATTAATAATACAAATAAATGTTAAGATATTTATTATATATTCATTTTTTTTTGTAATATGTTTATTATCATCACTTATTAATCAAGATGAAGAATTATTTAAGGGGATATTAATTTTATATTTAATGTATGTATCATTAGGTATCATATATCCATCGATGTTTCCTTATAATATAAATATTAATAAACTACTATTTTTAATATTTATATTTAGTCATACTCCTTTAATTTTAGTATCTATTTTATTAAGAGGAATAAATATACCCTATAGTGGAATATTTTATAATTCTAATGCATTTGGTTCTGTTATTACTATAATATGTATCATGTTATTTTCTAGATTATCATCTATAATAGATGATTTTGTGTTTTTTAATAAAAACCATCTATTTAAAGGGCTATTGCTTTTAAGTTTGCTATTTTTAAGTTTTATCTTAATACTTATATCAAATAGTAGAACTAGTTTTTTTACAGTGTTTATAATAACTTTTATTTATTTAGTTAGTTTGTTTATAAAAACTATACTTAAAATGAGTAAGGATATAGAAAAACTAATCAAAATGATGTTTATTATTAATTTACTTATAATATTTTGTTTATGTTTTGTATATATGGCAGATGTTAATCAGTTATTAAAAGAAACTATTATTGATAAAACATTAAAAAAATCAAATGATCTATTGTCAGGCAGAGGAGAAATTTGGAAAATGACTATAAATGAAATGAAATTTTTCGGAAATGGAAGGGAGTATTTCACATCGAAACATATAGCTCCCTATAGTACATATATAAGTTTGTTAGGACAATATGGTATATTAGCTTGTATAATTTATTGCTTATTCTTACTTATTATGTGCTATTATTCCTATAATTACATACTTAAAAATAATAAAGATAGTTATAGATATACTCCTTTATATATTACCTTAGTTTTTATTATAATGTCCTTTGCTGAGGGAATGTTTTTTAAGACTCCAATGGTAATGACTTATTTAACTATAGGAATTACTTCTGTTAGTAAGGGACACTAAGTTAGTTTAGGGCATTAATATGTTTTGTTAAATCATTATGGTCTATAATCTCATACCATATACCATTTTCTTTTTTAGAATGGGTTTTTAGGGTATGGGTTTTTATATTTAATGAATCAATATTTTTTACTTTAAAAGCAACATTTAATAATAACTTCCAATCTAAATTTGATTTAACATTTTCTTTTACTATTTTTATAGCACTAGGGACTTTAAAAATATTTTTAGGATTTAAAATTTCCTTACCTATTGATAATATAACTTCCTGTTGTCTTTTAATTCTTCCAAAATCCCCTTCACTATCGTGTCTGAAACGGACATATTTTAATGCCTTCTCACCATTTAGAGTATGGATACCCTTTTTTATTATTAATTTTTCATCATTATAATAAAAATCCTTCTTTGCATTAACTTTGACTCCACCTAAAGAATCTATTATTTTTATAAAACCATTAAAATTTACATGTAAATAGTAATCAATATTAATATCTAATAAATTTTTTATAGTTTCATTTTGAAGTTTAATACCACCATAGGCATGGGCTGCATTAATTTTAGTTATCCATTTTCCAGGGATTTTAACTTTGCTATCCCTAGGAATTGAAAGTATATAAAAATCTTTCTTAGGAGTATATTTAATAATCATTAAAACATCACTTCTTGATTTTTCTGTATTCCTTTCATCAGTACCATAAAGGGCTAGTATTAAAGGTTTGTTATTTTTAGTATTTTTTATTTCTTTATTTTCTATTTTTTCTTTTTCTTTTCCTTTATAAGTACTTAGGGTTTTAACTTTACTTATTAAGTAATGAAGGTTATCATTATCTAGGTAATTATTATTAAAGTCTTTAATATTATTATCTTTTTTATGGGTATATGGATAAAGTATAATCAAAAATGTAAATAGTAATATAAACAAAACTTTTATTTTTTTCATATTATACGCCCCTAAAAGGTTTTCAAAATGATATATTATAGTATATGATTGTAATAGGGCCATATGTTAATATTTATTGAAAGGATGAAATTATGAATATAATGGATTTGATAGATAAAAACAAAAAAAATATAATAAAAGTAGCGAAAAAATATAATATAGAAAAGGTTAAAGTATCTGCTTTAACTAAAAAGGGTAAAAAATTTAAAGATAAAGACATTAAGTTATTAATATCTTTTAATGGTGAAAACACTTTATATGACCTTTTATCATTTAAAAAAGAGATAAATGATATTTTAAAAAGGAATATTGATGTATCAACTATAGAATCTATTCATCCAGATTTAAGAAAGCATATTAATGAAACTATAGAGATTTTATAAAATAAAGCTAGAAAGGATGTTTCTATGATAGTTACAGTTAGGATAGACGGAGAACAGCAAACCCCTGAGGGAGAAAAAAATAATATAGAGTTAGTAACAGAGGGAAAGTTTTATAAAAAGAAGGGAATATACTATATTATATATGAAGAAACTGAAGTATCAGGGATGGAAGGTACTACTACTACCCTTAAAATTAGGGATGGAAAAGTATCGATGAAAAGATATGGCACTAATCAATCAAAACTTATATTTGAAAAGGGAGTTAAGCATAATACTAAATATAAAACAGACTTTGGAGAAATGTTAATGGAGGTTATGACAAGTAAAATAGATATAGATTTAGATGAAAAGGGCACAGGAAGTCTATATTTAGACTATAGGCTTAATATCTCTAATTCAGTAGAGAGTCGTAATAAATTAAATTTAAAAATAACTCCTAAAAACAAATAATAAATTTAAATCAACCTTTAATAGGGTTGATTTTTTATATAAACTTTTAATATTATTTTTATAAAATGATATAATAAAAATAATAAATTATACTAAAGGGGAAAAGATTTTAATGAAAAAAATCCAACTTAAGTTAAGAACAAAGATTACTTTACTAATAATTATCGTAGTATTAGTATCTTTATTCTTTGGTGCATTTTTTATAAGTCAGTGGACAATAAGAAATGTTCAAAAAGAAGAGGAAACTAATATTATGGACAAGGCTAAAATAATAGCAAGTATGCCGAGTATAAAAAAGGCCTTAAATGAAAAAGATCCAAATAAAGATATACAAAAAATAGTAGAAGATTTTTTAAAATTAACAGAGACAGTGGAAGTAATTGTTGTTGCAGATATGGAAAGTATTAGATATGGTCATCCTAAACGGGATAGACTTGGGAAAAAATTTGTAGGTGGGGATGAAAAAGAGGTAATTAATAAAGGAAAATCCTATGTTTCAGAGGCTACTGGAACCCTTGGAAGGGAAATAAGAGCATTTACACCTATATATTATAATAATGAACAGATAGGTTTTGTAATGGCAGGGACATTTACACAAACTATAAATGATACTAAAAAAGAAAGTTTAATAATTATAAGTAAAGGAACATTAATTGGTTTAATTATAGGAATAATAGGGGCTTTTTTATTAGCAACAAATATTAAACATACTTTATTAGGATTAGAACCTGAGGAAATTTCAAAACTATATGTAGAAAAAAATGGTATGTTATATGCAATACATGAAGGAATTATAGCCATTAATGAAAATGAAGAGATAACTTTAGTAAACGATTCAGCAATTGAAATGCTTCATATTAAAGAAAAGGATGTTTTAGGAAGAAAGGTTAGGGATGTATTTCCCACTAGTAAATTACCAAATGTTTTAGAATCCGGTAAAGCAGAATTTGATAGAGAACAATTAATAAATGATACTATTATTATGACAAATAGAGTTCCTGTAAAATCAAAACAAGAAATCATAGGTGCTATAGCTACCTTTAGGGATAAAACAAAAATTACTAAGTTAGCTGAAGAAGTTACAGGTGTTAAGCAAATAGTAGAAGCTTTAAGGTCTAATACCCATGAATTTATGAATAAACTACATGTAATTTTAGGATTGTTACACATTGAAGATTATGAGCATGCTAAAAAGTTTATTATAAGTGAAACTAAAAAACAGCAACAAATTTTAAGTTTAGTAATGAATAATATAGAAGATAGTGCAGTGGCTGGTTTAATAATAGGTAAGTTTAGTAGGGCTAAGGAACTTGATATTAATATGAAAATATCAAAGGAAAGTAAATTATCAAAGCTAACGGGTCAAATAAAAAGTAATACATTAATTACTGTAATAGGAAATCTTTTAGAAAATTCCATGGAAGCTTTATTAAAAAGTGATAAAGAGGATAAAAATGTGGAGTTATTAATAAAAGAAACCCCTGAAATTTTAAAAATTATTGTTACAGACAATGGTTGTGGTATTGATAAAGGTTCTATCCCTTTGGTATTTAAAAGGGGATATTCAACAAAGGAAGGTAGTAGAGGAATAGGTCTTGATAATGTAAAAAATGTAGTAGAAAATTTAGGAGGAAATATTAAGGTTGAGTCAATTAAAAATGTGTCTACTAAGTTTATTGTAACTATTCCAAAGAGGGAGTGGAGTTAATATGATAAATGTTTTAATAGTTGAAGATGACCCAATGGTTTCAGAATTAAATAAAAGATATGTAGAAAGTATTGAAGGGTTTAAGGTTATAAAAAGTGTTAGTAATGGTCAAGATGCACTTAAAATTTTAAATAAAAAAAGAATAGATTTAGTTATATTAGATATATATATGCCTAAAGTTGACGGGATTAGTTTATTAAAGGAAATGAGAAAAAGATCTATCATGAGTGATGTTATATTAGTAACTGCAGCAAAGGAGGCAAAAAATATAGATGCTGTATTAAAATTAGGGGCAGTGGATTATTTAATAAAACCCTTTGAATTTGAAAGATTACAAAACTCATTAAAAAAATATCTACAAAGGCATAGGCTTTTAAATGATAAAGAGGCATTTAAACAGGAGGATATTGATAAACTAACTGTAAAATATAAGACAAATGGAAAAGAAGAAATTAAAAAAGGACTTCACAAACATACCCTTGATATGATTAGAAGGTATATGAGTAAAAATAAAGATATCTATTTATCCAGTGATGAAATAGCTGAAAAGTTAGATTTTTCTAAAGTAACTATTAGAAGATACCTTGAGTATTTAGAGGAGATTGGTGAAATAAAATTACAAATAAATTACGGTGGTATAGGAAGACCAGCACATCTATATAAGTATAACAAAAAATAGTTGTTAAAAAAATGTCATAATTTATTTTAATTTATAAACATTTAGAATATATTCTAAATGTTTATTTTTTTGGGGTTTAAGAATATTATTTAATTAAACATTAATACTTAGGAGATGATAAAAAATGGATTATAAGGATTTGAGTTTAAAAATGCATAAAGAAAAGATAGGAAAGATAGAAATCAAATCTAAAGTCAAAGTAAAGGATAAAGATGATTTATCAACAGCTTATACACCAGGGGTAGCTGAACCCTGTAGAAAAATCCATGAAGATAAAGAAAGCGTTTACAAATATACATCTAAAGGAAATTTAGTGGCTGTTGTAAGTGATGGAACTGCAGTATTAGGATTAGGGGATATTGGAGCTTTAGCCTCAATGCCTGTAATGGAGGGAAAGAGTATACTTTTTAAAGAGTTTGGTAATGTGGATGCTTTTCCTATTTGCCTAGATACAAAGGATGTTGATGAATTAGTAAAGACAATAAAATTAATGGCTCCAACCTTTGGAGGTATTAACTTAGAAGATATTTCAGCTCCAAGGTGTTTTGAAATTGAAGAAAGATTAAAAAAGGAACTTGATATACCTGTTTTTCATGACGATCAACATGGAACAGCAATAGTTGTTTCAGCTGGACTTATTAATGCTTTAAAACTAGTAAATAAGGATTTTAAAGATACAAAAATTGTAGTAAATGGTGCAGGATCAGCCGGGGTTGCCATTACTAAAATGCTAATTAATCTAGGGGCAGGTGATATATTACTTTGTGATAAAACAGGAATAATTTATGAAGGGGCTTCAAATAATGATGAAATAAAAGAAGCTATGGCAAAGATAACTAATAAAGAAAATAAAAAGGGATCATTAAAGGAGGCTTTAGTTGATGCAGATATTTTCATAGGAGTATCAGCAGGAAATATTGTTAGTAAAGAAATGGTTAAAAGCATGAAAAAAGATGCTATTGTATTTGCAATGGCAAATCCTACACCAGAGATAATGCCAAGTTTAGCATTAGAAGCAGGAGCAAGGGTTGTTGGATCAGGTAGATCTGATTTTTCAAATCAAGTAAACAATGTATTAGCATTCCCTGGAGTATTTAGAGGAGCATTAGATGTACGGGCAACAGAAATTAATGAAGAAATGAAACTAGCAGCAGCCTATGCCATTGCAAATAGTATTAAGAAAGAAGATTTAAAAGAAGATTATGTAATACCAGATCCATTTGATTTAAAAGTAGTATCAAGTATTTCTAAAGCAGTTTCTTTAGCTGCTAAAAAAACAAATGTAGCTAGAATTTAAAATTTTAAGGGGGAAAAAATTATGTCAACTGAAACTTTGAAAAAGAATAGTTATAAAATTATGGGGCTTCCTATATCAATATTTATAATTTTAACTGCAGTTGTTTCAATAGCTGTGTATATGGGTGCACTTCCTACAGGAATGATAGGAGCTTTTCCACTTATGATGATAATTGGTGCTATTTTAAATCAGTTAGGTAATAAGCTACCTATTATAAAGGATTATTTAGGTGGAGGACCTATTGTAGTTATATTTGGTTCAGCAGCTTTATTTACCTATGGAGTAATACCTAAGGCATCGGGAGAGATTGTTGTTAATTTTATGAAAAGTGAAGGTTTTTTAAGTTTTTATATCGCAGCACTTATAACAGGTAGTATTTTAGGAATGGATAGAAAGTTATTAATAAAAGCAGCAGTAAGATATTTACCCGCTATAATTGGAGGAGTTATTGTAGCTTTAGGATTAACTGGTTTAGTTGGAACATTTATAGGCTATGGAGCTAAGGAGGCAATTTTATATGTAGCACTTCCTATAATGGGAGGAGGCATGGGAGCAGGTGCAGTTCCTTTAAGCCAGATATTTGGGACAACCCTTAATGTTGACCCTTCTGTGATAATGTCAAAGATGGTACCTGCCCTTGCATTAGGAAATGCAATAGCAATAGTAGTAGCTGGAGCATTAAATAGGATAGGAAAGTCTAAAAAGAATTTAACAGGTGAAGGTAAATTACTAAAAAATCAAGAAAATTCTAAAGAAGAAGTAGAGGAAAAGGTAACTGAAGAAATTAAATATAACCTATTAGGTATGGGACTTTTATTTTCAACTACATTCTTTGTATGGGGGAAAATCTTAGCTAAATTTATTCCAATCCATTCCTATGCATTAATGATTATAACGGTGGCTATAGTAAAGGTATTAGGTATATTACCTAGAAAATATGAAGTCGGTGCTTATCAATGGTTTAGATTTATAATGGTTAACTTAACACCAGCTTTATTAGTTGGTATAGGTGTAGCTTATACAAACTTAAATCAAGTTATAGATGCATTTACATTACAATATATAGTATTAGTTGCAACTGCAATAATAGGATCAGTTATTGGTTCAGGAATTATAGGAAGTTTACTTGGGTTTTATCCGATAGAGTCAGCAATAACAGCAGGATTATGTATGGCTAATATGGGAGGTACTGGAGATGTAGCAGTATTATCTGCTTCAAAGAGAATGGAATTAATGCCATTTGCTCAAATTTCATCCCGTATAGGTGGAGCATTTATGCTGATATTAGCTACAGGATTATTAAAAATATTTATGTAAGTTATTAAGAGGGCAGATTTTCTGCTCTCTTATTTTTTATAAAAATTTTCTATTAAAATAAATTATGGTATAATTATGAAAAAGGCACTATCGGGTGCCTAAATTTAAGCACATGGTGCCAAAATTTAAGCAGTGGGGTGATGGGATGAAGGATCTTTTTTTTAGAGAGAATATATTTGAGATACTTGATCATATAGATGAAGGGATACACATTATAGATAGTCAAGGTAAGATAGTATATTATAATAAGCTTGCCCAAAGTTTAGATGAAATTGAGGGTGAAAAGGCTGTAGGAAGACATATCCTAGAGATATATCCATCCCTTAGTTATAAGTCTAGTACATTACTTAAAGCAGTTAATTTAGGAAAGGCTATATTTAATAAAGAACAAACATTTACAAATTATAAAGGGGATAAAATAACTACAATAAATACATCTATTCCTATAAAGTCTAATGGAAAGATAAAAGGGGCTTTAGAAATATCAAAGGATATAACTAAAGTTAAAGAGCTTTCTGAAAGGATAGTAGATTTACAAAAAGAGCTTTATAAAAGTGATAGTGAAAAACCAAAAAAGAATAAATCTTCAGCTAAATTTACCTTTGTAGATATCATAGGACAATCTAAAGAGATGCTTGATTTAAAATCATTAGCTTTAAAGGCATCCCAAAGTCCATCACCAGTTCTTATATATGGAGAAACAGGAACAGGTAAGGAATTATTTGTTCAATCAATTCATAATTCGAGTAAAAGGAAAAATAAGCCCTTTATAGCCCAAAACTGTGCAGCCCTTCCTGCAAATCTTTTAGAAGGGATATTATTTGGTACAGTTAAAGGGGGATTTACAGGAGCAGAGGATAGATTAGGTCTATTTGAACTAGCAAATGGAGGGACTTTATTTTTAGATGAGATAAATTCTATGCCCTTAGAATTACAGGCAAAATTATTAAGGGTATTACAGGATGGTTCAATAAGAAGGATAGGCTCTACTAAAACAAGGGATGTTGATGTAAAAATAATAACTGCCCTTAATATATCCCCTGAAGAAGCTTTAAAAGAAAAGTTAATTAGAAGGGATCTTTATTTTAGATTAAATGTAATTAATTTAAGATTACCCCCATTAAGGGAAAGAAAGGATGATATCCCTTTATTAGTCGATTATTTTTTAGATAAGTTTAATAAAAAATTTAAAATAAATGTTAAAAAAGTCTCTAAGGAAGTTATGAATGTATTTTTAAATTACCAATGGCCAGGTAATGTAAGGGAGTTAGAACATATCCTAGAGGGCATAGTTTCTATTTTAGATATTGATGAAATTAAGTTAAAGCATTTACCTAAACATTTATCTAATACAACTAAATATAATTTAGATATTAAGCCTTTAAATGAGTCTATAACTGAACTTGAAAAGGATATTATAAAAAGGGCCCTAAGCTTAAGTAACTTTAATATAACCCATGCAGCAGAACTTATAAAAATTCCTAGACAAACCCTTCAATATAAAATAAAAAAATATAATTTAAAGTAAAAGGGAAGTAAATCTTCCCTTTTATTATCATATTACTGCTTAAAATTTGGCACTTATAAGTTTTTTTATAAATAGAAACCTTCCCTTTAAATTGTTAATAACTTTTCATATTTAAATTTAAATTTCTAAAATCCAGGTATTTACTGAATTTAAAACTATAAACATAAAGTTACATTAAATATAATTTTTCAACACAAACTATAGTGGTATGTAAGTTGCATCTATATATAGGTGGATATTATCTGTTAGTATGTGCTAACAGTTATTTAAAAAATATATTTAATAAGGGGAGGCGTTTAAAATGAAAAAAGGGTGTCCATTTGGAACTCACAGAGTAATTGAACCAAAGGGGAAGTTACCACAACCTGCAACAAAAATTGATAATGATATGGGAATCTATAGTAATGAAATTTTAATTGATGTACAAACATTAAATATAGATTCTGCAAGTTTTACACAAATTAAGAATCAAGCAGGTGGAGATGTAGAAAAAATTAAAGAAATAATGAATTCTATAGTTGATGAAAGGGGTAAACATCAAAATCCTGTAACAGGCTCAGGGGGAATGCTTATAGGAACTATAGAAAAAATAGGCCCAGATTTAAAGGGAAAAATAGATTTAAAAGAAGGAGATAAGATAGCTACATTAGTTTCTTTATCATTAACTCCTTTAAGAATAGATGAAATATTAGAAGTTAGAAAGGATATTGACCAGGTAGATATTAAAGGAAAAGCAATACTATTTGAAAGTGGTATATATGCAGTACTTCCTACAGACTTACCAGAAAATTTAGCACTATCAGTATTAGATGTAGCAGGAGCACCGGCACAGGCTGCTAAGTTAGTTAGTCCTGGAGATAATGTATTAGTAATAGGTGGTGCAGGTAAATCAGGAATGCTTTGTTTATATGAAGCTAGAAAAAGAGTTGGAGTTACAGGAAAGGTTATTTGTTTAGGACATAGTGAAAAGAGTCTTGAAAGGGTTAGAAAAGCAGACCTTGCAGATATCTACATAAAAGCAGATGCAACTAATGCAACAGAAGTTATGGAAAAGGTAAGTAAAGAAACAAACGGAGAAATGGCAGATGTAACAATTAATACTGTAAATGTTGATAATACTGAAATGTCTAGTATCTTAGCTACTAAGGATGATGGATTAATTTATTTCTTTAGTATGGCTACTAACTTTACAAAGGCAGCCTTAGGAGCTGAGGGGGTAGGAAGAGATACAAAAATGATTATAGGAAATGGATATACTAAAGACCATTCAGAAATAGCTTTACAAATAATGAGAGAAAGTAAAGAGTTAAGAAAGATATATGAAGATCTTTATGCATAAATAGGTGTATATAAAAAAATTAGAGGAGGAGTCATTTTGAAATCTTTTAAAGACATTGACTTATGGAAGGATGTATCTGAAAGTGAGTGGAACGATTGGAAATGGCAATTAAAAAATAGAATTACAGATGTTAAAGAATTAGAAAGTATAATTAATTTAGATGATAAAGAGAAAAAAGAAATATCTGAAACCCTTAATAAATTTAGAATGGGTATAACACCCTATTATGCATCATTAATGGATAAAGATGATAAAAATTGTCCTATAAGAATGCAAGCTGTACCAACTATAATGGAAACCCATTTAGGTTCTGCTGATATGGAAGATCCATTACATGAAGATGAAGATTCTCCAGTACCAGGTTTAACCCATAGATATCCAGATAGAGTTTTACTACTTATAACAGATCAATGTTCAATGTATTGTAGACATTGTACAAGAAGAAGATTTGCAGGGGGCAAAGATTCAGAAATGCCCTTTGATAGAATAGAAAAGGCTATAGAATATATAAAAAATACTCCTCAAGTAAGGGATGTTTTATTATCAGGAGGAGATGCATTATTAGTTTCTGATGAGAAGTTAGAAAGCATTATAAAAAGATTAAGAGAAATTGATCATGTTGAAGTAATTAGAATAGGTTCAAGAGTTCCTGTTGTAATGCCTCAAAGAATAACTGATAATTTAGTTAATATGCTTAAAAAATATCATCCAGTTTGGTTAAATACTCACTTTAATCATCCAAAGGAGATAACTGAAGAATCCGTTGAAGCTGTAAGAAAATTAGCTGATGCTGGTATTCCTTTAGGTAATCAATCAGTGCTTTTAAGGGGAGTAAATGATTGTGTTCATATAATGAGAAAACTTATGCATGAGCTTGTTAAGATAAGAATTAGACCTTATTATATCTATCAGTGTGACTTATCAATGGGAATTGAACACTTTAGAACGAAAGTAGCTAAGGGTGTAGAAATAATAGAAGGACTTAGAGGACATACATCAGGTTATGCAGTTCCAACCTTTGTTGTTGATGCTCCCGGTGGTGGAGGTAAAACACCAGTTGGTCCTAATTATGTAATATCTCAATCACCAAATAAAATAGTTTTAAGAAACTATGAAGGAGTTATTACAACCTATGAAGAACCAAATAATACAGAACATGAATGTAGTTGTGAAGTTTGCAAAAGTGAAAGGGAAGATAAATTAAATGGAGTAGCAGGATTATTAGAGGGAAATAAAACTGCTATAGAGCCAAAGGACCTTGAAAGAAAGAAAAGAGGTAAGTAAGTTTTCTGAAAGGAGTTTAATATGGCATTGATTGATTTAATATATGAAAATTATAAAAAAATATCAATAGTAGGAATGGCTAAAAACTCAGGTAAGACAGTTACACTTAATCAAATTATAGAAGAGGCTTTTAATGAAGATATTATAATAGGTATAACATCCACAGGAAGAGACGGGGAAAGACAGGATGTTGTAACTAATACTGAAAAGCCAACTATATATGTCACAGAGGGCGTATTAATAGCAACAACAACTGAAAACCTTAGTATGGGGGATGCTAAGGTGGAGGTTATAAGTGTAACTGATTACAGGACTCCTTTAGGAAATATTGTTATTGGTCGTGTTAAAGATGATGGATATGTACAAATAGCAGGACCTCAGACTAATAAGGGGATAAAGGAAGTATCTGATTTAATGCTTGAATTAGGGGCAGAACTTGTAATTGTTGATGGTTCTTTAAATAGAATTTCATCAGCATCCCCTTTAGTAACTGAGGCAACTATCCTTGCAACAGGGGCTGTTGTAAGTAGAAATATGAATAAAGTTATTAAAGAAACAATACATACAACTAACCTTTTTAGTTTAGAAGAAGTTAATAAAGCCCATAAATCTTTAATAGAAGATATAATGGATAATAAAAAGGTTGCTATAGTAAATAAGGATTTAACTGTTAAATATCTAGATATAAAAACAGCTATAAATTCAGGAAGTATAATAGCATCTAATATAGATGATGATACTGAATATGTTGTTTTTCCTGGAGCTTTAGTTAAAAAAACAGTTGAAGATATTATTAAAAGTAATAAAAGGTATAAAGATATTAAGCTTATTGCAATGGATGGTACTAAAATTTTTATTAAATCTAAAGACTGGCTTAAATTTAGAAGATATGGTTTAGAGGTTAATGTTTTATATAGTATAAAAACAGTAGCAGTTACAATAAATCCTTACTCACCAACAGGGTATTATTTTAATCCAAAGGAATTTTTAGAAAAAACAAGAAGCTTTTTAAAGGATGTTGATGTGTTTGATGTAATGCTAGGAGGTGAATAGTGTGAAATTTCTAGATAAAGATACTAAAAGTATAATAGGTTTTGATTATGTCTTAGAAAATATTGAGGTTGTAACACCCTTTGGTAAGGAATATAAGGGTAAGTTAAAACCATTTATGCCTGGGGAAGAAAAGTTACTTAAAAATGAGTTTGAAAGAATAGAAAAAATATTAAGGCTAATAGATGAAGATAAACTTACATTTCTTAAGCTAAATACATTATTCACCGATATAAAGGATTTAAGAAAATCCTTAAAAAGAACTGTTAATGGAGATACTTTAACAGTAGTAGAACTCTTTGAGATTAAAACATTTATATTACTTTTAAGAAAGATTAATGAAAAGATAACTTCCCTTAATTGGGAGGTACCTAAAAGGCTAAAAGTAGAGCCAATAAATGAATTAGAAAAGTTATTTGATCCAAAAAATAGAGGGATTAAAACATTTTATATATACGATGAATACTCTAAAACCCTTAAAGAAATAAGGGATGATAAAAGAAAACTTTCTAAGGATATAAAAAGGGAAAACAAAAAGATTAAAGAAAAAATAAGGAAAGATTTAAAGTTAAACGTTAAACCTAATGGAGAAGTTATAATACCTAAGGATGAAAAAAACTTTATAGAAATGGTCGATAACTATTCCTTACTTCAATATAGTTCTGAAACATATATGAATAAAAAATATATTATAAAGCCTACAGAACTTATAAGGATTTTAACTAAACAGCTTGAAAAGTTAAAGGAGATGGAAGAAGAGGAAGAATATAAAGTAAGGACTTCCCTTAGTAAAAAAATAGCTTCCTTTAATGAGAGTATACTAAAAAACATGAAGGCTATAGGTAATTTAGATTTAACCATTGCAAAGGCTTATTTAGCACTAGATATAGATGGAATAAAACCAGATATAATAAGTGATAAGAAACTTAAAATTAAAGAGGGTAGGCATATAGAAGTTGAAGATGCCTTAAAGGAAAGTGGGAGAGATTTTGTAGCTATAGATTTAGATTTAGAAAATGGAGTAACTTGTATTACAGGAGCAAACATGGGGGGAAAAACGGTTAGTTTAAAGCTTGTGGCTTTAAACGCTTCAATGGCGCAATATGGTTTATATGTGCCATGTAAGTATATGAGTACAGGATTATTTGACTTTTTATCAGTTTCAATAGGGGACTATCAATCGACAGATATGGGACTTAGCACCTTCGGTGGGGAAATTAAAAAGGTCCAAAGGGCAATGAAAAGAAGTGATGAGTACGGACTTATATTAATAGATGAACTTGCCAATGGAACTAATCCCCAGGAAGGTAGTGCAATTTCCATGGCCATAGTTAATTTTCTAAAAAAGAAACCATCGATGAGTGTGATAACTACCCATTATGATAATGTATCGACTATACCGGGTATAAAACATCTACAGGTTATAGGACTTGAGAATGTCGATTATGAAAGCTTAGAAGAAAAACTTAAAAAAGAAAGTGACTATGGAATGGAAATGATAGCTAAATATATGGATTATAGACTTAAAGAGGTTCATAATCTAGGGCAGGTTCCAAGGGATGCTATAAATATAGCAAAGCTTATGGGACTTGATGAAGAAATTTTAGAAGATGCAGAAAAAATGCTTGAAAGCTTTTTTATAAATGAATTATCCTTAGCAGGAAGTGAAAATCAGTAAATAATATAAGGAGGGATTAATATGGAAAGTAAGCTAAATCTTGATCCTAAGATTATAGATAGTGCAAGGGATGCAGCAAGAAATATAGCAGAAGATGTTCAAGAATATATAGATAGACATACAACAGTATCTGTTGAAAGAACAGTGGCAAGATTATTAGGCATAGATGGTGTTGATGAAATAGAAAGACCCTTACCTAATATAGTAGTTGACAATGTTAAAGAAGGGGGAGGATTAAATTTAGGTGTTGCTTATTGGATAGGTAATGCAATGCTTGAAACTAATGAAGATCCTCAAACTATCGCTGAAAAGGTAAGTATAGGAGAAATTGATTTAACTAAAGTACCTTTAAAGGAAGATGAAAAAATAAAATTAGAGGTAGAAAAAATAGCAAAGAAAACAGTTGAAACAATAAGAAAGAATAAAGAAAAAAGGGATGAATACATAAATACCCTTGGGGATGGAAATAAACCTAATCTTTATGTAATAGTAGCAACTGGAAATATATATGAAGATATTATCCAAGCGAAAGCAGCGGCAAAGCAAGGGGCAGATATAATAGCAGTTATTAGAACTACTGCACAGAGTTTACTTGATTATGTTCCCTATGGTCCGACTACAGAAGGTTTTGGAGGAACATATGCAACCCAAGAAAACTTTAGATTAATGAGAGAAGCATTAGATGAGGTAGGTAAGGAAGTAGGAAGATATATTAAACTTTGTAATTATTGTTCAGGATTATGTATGCCTGAAATAGCAGCAATGGGAGCATTAGAAAGACTTGATGTAATGCTTAATGATGCTTTATATGGAATATTATTTAGAGATATAAATATGAAAAGAACACTTATAGATCAATATTTTTCTAGGATAATTAATGGATATGGTGGAGTAATTATAAATACAGGGGAAGATAATTATCTAACAACTGCAGATGCAATTGAAGAAGCCCATACTGTATTAGCTTCACAACTTATGAATGAACAATTTGCCCTTATAGCGGGTATACCGGAAGAGCAAATGGGACTTGGCCATGCCTTTGAGATGGATCCTAAGATTGAAAATGGTTTCTTACTAGAACTTGCCCAAGCTCAAATGGCTAGAGAAATATTTCCTAATGCACCACTAAAATATATGCCTCCAACTAAATTTATGACAGGTAATATATTTAAAGGACATCTTCAGGATGCTTTATTTAATCTTATATCCATATGGACAAATCAAGGTGTTCAGTTATTAGGTATGCCTACAGAAGCAATCCATACACCCCATTTACAGGATAGAATGCTTTCTATAGAAAATGCTAAGTATATATTTAATAATGCTAAAGATTTAGGTGAAGAGATAACATTTAAAAAGGATGGAATAATTCAAACTAGAGCGAAGGAAGTATTAGATAATGCAGATGAATTACTTAAAGATATTGAAAAGGAAGGAATATTCTCTACAATAGAAAAGGGTAAATTTGCAGGAGTAAAAAGACCAAGAGATGGTGGAAAGGGTCTTGAAGGTGTTATAAGTAAGGATGATAAATATTATAATCCATTTATCAGATTGATGCTTGGAGGTGAAAAGTAATGGCATTAGAAAAGGTTGATTTAACAAAGGTTAAACCCTATGGTGATACTTTAAATGATGGTATGATGCAATTTTCTTTTACATTACCTATTCCCCATGGAGATGAAGCTTTAGAAGCTGCTAGGATACTTGCTAAAAAAATGGGACTTGAAGAACCAGAGGTTGTATATTCAGAGGACTTAGGTATAGATTATACTTTCTTTGTAGTATATGGAAGATGTAAACATACAGTAGATTATACAAAGATAGAGGTACCTAAGGTTGATATAGAATCCATGGATAAATACGGGGTTGAAGATTATATTAAAGAAAATATAAAAAGAGAGATAACAATTATCGGAGCATGTACTGGGACTGATGCCCATACAGTTGGTATAGATGCCATTATGAATATGAAAGGCTTTGATGGTCATTATGGCCTTGAAAGATATAAAATGATTAATGCTATTAATATGGGAAGTCAGGTTCCAAATGAAGAGTTAGTTGCAAAGGCAATAGAGGAAGATGCCGATGCAATACTGATTTCTCAGATAGTAACCCAGAAAAATGTACACATTCCTAATATGACTGAGTTAGTTGAGCTTTTAGAAGCTGAGGGTATTAGAGAAAAAATAGTTCTTGCCTGTGGAGGACCAAGAATCTCCCATGAACTAGCTAAGGAACTTGGTTACGATGCTGGTTTTACATCGGGAAGCTATGCTAATGATGTAGCAAGTTTCATAGTAACTGAGATGGTAAAAAGAAGTTTAATATAAAATAATAAAAAAAGCATGACATCAAATTAGGTGTCATGCTTTTTTATGTTTAAAACTTATTTTTATTTCTTTATTATATTTATCCAAAAGCACCACTAATATATTCTTTAGTCTTCTCATCCTTTGGATTATTAAAAATGTTATCTGTCTTATCATACTCGATAATTTTACCATCTAACATAAACAAAGTTTCATCAGCTATCCTCTTTGCTTGGGATAGATTATGGGTTACTATAATAATAGTATAATCTTTTTTTAATTTTAGTAACATATTTTCTATATTATCTATGTTTTTTACATCCAGTGCAGAACATGGCTCATCTAATAACAAAATATCAGGCTCTATGGTTAATGATCTGGCTATGCATAGTCTTTGTTGTTGCCCACCTGAAAGTTTTAAAGCACTTTTATTTAATGAATCCTTAATCTCTTCATATAATCCTGTTACCTTTAACTTTTTCGTTATAATTTCTTTTCTTTTTTTCTTTTTTTTACCATAATATTTAAGGGCATACTCCATATTTTTATATATTGAAAGTGGGAATGGTATAGGGTTTTGAAATACCATACCTATTTTTTCCCTTACCCTTTCAATATTATATTTAGATAAATTTTCTCCATTAAAAAATATATCTCCCTTTATTTTAGCTTCATTATTTTCATAAATCATAGCATTAAAGGTTTTTAATAATGTAGATTTACCACATCCAGAAGGTCCTATAATGGCGGTTATTTTATTTTTATTAAATCCTATACTTATATTATTTAAAACTTTTTTTTCATTAAAACTTACATTTAAATTATTAACCTCTAGTATATAATTCAAAATTAATCCTCCTTTCTAATTCTAAGGATAAGTGAAAAGCTATTTAAAATCATTAAAACTATAAGAAGTACCAGGGCTGTTGCGTATGCATTCTTTAAAGATATTCCCTCCCCTATAAGCATATAAAGATGTAGTGGTAAAGCCATTGCAGGGGAGAATATATCCTTAACCTTTGATGCATATATAACCCCACCAGTAAATAATATCGGTGCAGTTGCACCCATTGCAAAACACCCAGCTAAACTAATTGCCGATAACATATCTTTAAAGCATATTGGAAGTATCATATTTAAAATAGTATATAATTTATTTATTCCCATGGAATAAGAAGCTTCTATTACACTTTTATCAACTTCTAGAAAACTTTTTTCAAATCTAACTTCTATATATGGAAAAACCATTATCCCTAAAACTATTCCACCGGTTATAACTGAAATTCCAAGATTTAGATATACCACTAAAAAGCTATATCCAAATAATCCTAACACTATAGATGGGATTCCGGCCATAGTGGTTGTTACAAAGCTAATAAAGCTTTTTTTCCATTTATCCCTACAATAAAACACAACATAAACAGACGTAGCAAATGCCAATATAGTTGAAATAGTTATAGCTATCAATGTAAAATAAATACTTCCTATTATGGCAGGATATATACCCCCTTCAGTTCCTAATGGACTTCCCTTAGGTTTATCTATAATAAATTCAAAACTTAAAGCATCCATTCCATTTAATATTATAAATCCAAATATATAAGTAACTAAAAATAAAACCATTAAGCCACTAACAATAGACCAAAACTTAAGAAAAAAGTGTTTTTTCATAAAAATCTAACCTTTCTAAACTATTAATCAATAAAACCCCTTTTTAAATAATAAAATAAAGTGTTTATAATAAAAAGAATTATCATAAGAACTAATCCAGCTGCAAATAATCCATGATAATGCATACTATCTATTTGAGCCCCACCCATTTCTAAGGCTATAAGGGAAGGTATAGTTTGAGCCTTTGAAAGAAGTCTAGGTAAAATAGGAGTATTCCCTATTACCATCATAACTGCCATTGTCTCGCCCATAGCTCTACTAAAAGCAAGTATAATAGCTGAAATGATTGCCCTTTTAGAACTAGGTATAATTAAGTATCTTATCATATGCCACTTAGAAACACCCAATGACTTTGAACTTTCTTTATAATTATTTAATGCCTTCTCCATAGACTCTTCGCAGGTTGAAATTATATAAGGTAGCACCATTATTGATAATAATATACTAGCAGCTAATACAGATTCTCCAGAAGGAAAATTAAAACTAACTTCAAAATATTTAACTATTACTAGTAATCCAAAAAAACCATATATAACAGAAGGTATTCCTGCTAATAAATCTATAACGATACCTATTATATTCTTTATCCTTTTATTTATAATACAACTTAAAAGTATAGCCGCTCCTAAGCCTATAGGTAAAGCAAATATTAATGAAAACATCGATACATAAATAGATCCTAAAACCATAGGAAATATTCCTAATTTAAAAGGTGTGGATGTTGGTTTCCATCCCTTTAAGAATACAAACTTATATAAAGGAACTTCTTTAAAAACTATAAAAGCCTCTTTAATAATAAAAATAATTATAAATCCTAGTAATAATACAGAAATAAAGCTTAAAAGTTTTATAAAGAAACTAAATACTTTATCAGATACTTCATAAAATTTTCTATTCAAGGTTTTCACCCCTTTAAATAAACCAGAGGTTTACACCTCTGGTCTAATAATAATATTATTTTTCAGCTACAAATCCTAACTCTTTAACTACCTTCATTCCTTTTTCAGAAGTTATATAATCAATTAAAGCCTTTTCACACTCACTTAACTCTCCGCCAGTTATAACTAATAAAGGACGGGAGATTTTATAATCACCACTTATAATATTTTCTGCTGTAGGTTCTATACCATCAATATTTAAAGGCATTACCTTTCCTTTATTTTGGTTTACAACGCCGAATGAGGCATATCCAATAGCATTTTTATTTTCTATTATTTTAGTAACTAATGCACCCATTGATGGAGATTGTATAACATTTTCACTAACTTCTACATCACCCATAACTTTTTTATTAAATACCTTATGGGCACCGCCACCTAAGTCTCTAGTAACTAAAACTATTTTTTCATGGTCTAATTTATCACTTACTTCATCCCAATACTTATATTCTCCAGAAAATATCTTTCTTAATTCTTCAGTAGTAATACTTTTCTTTACTTCATATAGTTTATTCTCAGGATTTACAGATACAGTTAAAGCATCTGTTCCTAATTTAAACTCTTTATATCCATCAATTTTACCCTTTTCCTCATCACTTACAGGTCTTGAAGCCATTCCAAAGCTACTTGATTTATCTATTGCTGATTTAACTCCAGCTCCAGAACCTCCACCGGATATAGCAATATCAATTTCTTCACTTGCAAACTTAGAATCAACCTTATCCCATGTTTTATATTCCTTTGTAAAATTCTCGGTTAATTTTGTAATGACAGGTGCTAAAGTACTAGAACCCTTAAATAGAATACTTTCTGTTGCCACCTTCTCTTCATTTTCTTTTGTTTCTTCATTATTTGTTTTTTTACATCCTACAAATAATAAAGAAGCTAATAATGATAAAACTAATAATAAACTTAAACTCTTCTTCATAATAAATCCTCCTCTTTTGTTAATTTTAATACCACTAGATTATATCAGAGTCCTTAGTTAAATATTATGTATATAGAATATATTCATATAAATAATAAAACCTATAGAGTTTATCTATAGAGATAAAGGAAGTATACCTTAAATTCAAAATTCTAAATAAAAATGGTAAAGGGAAGTTTAATATAAAAAAATAAAAAATAGTTCTAAATACCTAGGACAAGCATATATCTATAGTATGGGAGTAAAAAAACGCTTCTCTACAAACAAAAGTTAAAAGTTACAAAATTAGTACAAACACGACAAGCGATTTCGATAAAATTTTAAATTTATGTAATATATAATGTCTATGTAAAGAAACTATTAATTTAACTTTAAAAATATTCTTTTGAAGGGAGGGAAAAAGTTTTTAAGAAACAGATTTAAAATTTAAATTACGAAAGGGGTATTATTAAATGGTAAAAAAACTGTTTTCTGTTGTATTAGTATTAGCTTTAGTATGTGGTATGTTAATGCCAGCATCGACACCTGCCTTTGCAGCTACGGATGATTATGATGTAGAAAGATATGGGGATACATTAGATATTGGTACTAAATTAAGACATTTAGCTAAAGATGAAGACTATAAAGAAGATGTTGAAAAGCAAATTAAAAAGTCAGCTTCTAATATCAATCCAGATGAGGAAGAAAATGATAATGAAGCTGCTAGTGGTACTGAAGGTATCCATGAAGGCCAAGTTAAATATTTCTTAGCTAATGATGATGTTGAAGGTTATTATGTTAAGCCATATACATTAAGAGGTCTAGGAGAAAACGTTGAGATATGGGTAGCTAACGATTTAACTTTCCCAGATGATAGACCTACTCCAGTAATAACTGATGAACAAGTGAACAAATTAAAAAATGAATTTGATAATAATATATATGAAAAAGACACAGAATTTTTTGGAAAACCAGAAGCACTTACAGGGGAAAATGCAACATTACCAGGTATACTTAAATTACCAGAAGATTATTATGTAGCTGAAGATGGAAAAGATAGAGTTATAATGTTAGTAGATAATGTTAGGGATGAAGCTTATTATGATCCTTCATATCCATTCTTTATAGCAGGTTTTTATTCACCAACATATGAAGGATATATGGATAGAAATATAATAACTATAGATACAAATAATTGGGAAGAAAGACTTGAAACTACCTTCTTTGGAACAACAGCCCATGAATTCCAGCATTTAATCCATGATGATAATGATAGTATGGAAGAAACATGGATTAATGAAGGGATGTCAGACTTTGCAGAGTATCTTTGTGGATATGGACATCCAATGGGTCATGTTAATTTCTTTTTAGACCATCCAGAAAACTCATTAGTACAGTGGGATGATCATTATAGTGCTGAAACTGGTCCTGAAACTCTAGCAGATTATGGTCAGGCATATTTAATGCAGTTATATTTAAATGATAAATATGGTCAAGATTTTATTCAAACATTAGCAAAGGATGAAGACCATGGATTTACAAGTGTAAATAAAGTATTAGATGAATTTGGTACAGATATAGACTTTGAAGAATTATTTAGAAGATTTACAATAGCTGTAGCTATAGACAGTCCAGAACCAGGAGAAGGAATATATAACTTTGATAGTATAGACTTAAAAATCAACTATGAATCAGCTCTTGAATATGACAAAGATGGAGTACCAGCATGGGGTGGAGATTATAAAGAAATAGATCATGCTAAAAAACTTCAAAGTATTAAGATTGATGGAGTTGAGTATTTAGCTAACCCATGGAAAACAGTACAAGACCCAGTTAATGGTGAAGGAAATGTTTTATGGGGTAATGAAGGTCATGAATTACAAAATCAATTAATCTTTAAAGCTGACTTAAGTGATGTAGATACAGCAACTCTTAACTTTGATAACTATATCCTAATAGAAGAACAATGGGACTTTGGTATGGTTCAAGTATCTACAGATAACGGTGAAACTTGGGAAAGTTTAGCTAATGAAAATACAAGAACAGATGTAGTTCCTGAAGGATACCCAGCAATAAAAGAAAATCTTCCTGGATTTACAGGATATTATGAAGATTGGGTAAAAGAAGAATTTGACTTAACTGAGTATGCAGGAGAAGAAATATTAATAGGATTTAACTATATGACAGACTGGGGATATAATGATCCAGGTTGGTATATCAAAAATATAGAAATACCAGAAATAGGATACGCTAATGATGGTAGTTCCTTAGAAGGTTTCTATAGTATAGATGAAATATTAGAAAGTCGTGTTGAATATGCAGTATCATTTATAAATGAAAAATCATTAGGTAAAGGAAATAACAAGCAAAACTATAGAGTATTAAATATTGATCCTTTCAATATCACAGAAAAAGACACATTACAATTAAAAGAATTCTTCAGTGGCGGAAATAACTATGCAGTTATCTGGTATGCAGCTCCTGATGGAAAGAAAGGAACAGTAGATTATACTTATAAGTTAACAACTAAGAGTGATTACAATAAAAATAAGAATAAAAAGAAGAATAAATAAGTAAAATAAAAATCCCTCCATGTTTTTATATGGAGGGATTTACATTAATAACTTTTATTTAATTTAACCGATAAACTGTTATCAACAAAATGGGCTACATCTCCCCTAGGAGCGAAGGATTTAAGGGGAAGTTTAAGATTGCCATTAAGATTTAAATCAACTGCTACTTTAGCATAATTAACAGGCCATGTATCATTTTCATTTAAAGAATCTTCATATCCTAAAAGTCTAACTAAAATAGTTAATACTTCACCATAGGATACTTTCCTATTAGGTTTAAATGTTCCATCTGTATATCCTTTAATTAACCCTTCATTAACTGCAATATTAATATAGGGAGCTGACCAATTATTTTTAGATACATCACTAAAGGCTGTATCCTTTTTATATTTATCTACTAAGTGGTCTTTAGCTATCAATCTTACAGCTATAGTAGTAAATTCAGCCCTTGAAATATTATTTTCAAGTTTTAATGAACCATCTTCATATCCTGTTAAAAGACCTAAAGCAACTAATTTATCAGCAGACTCTAATTGAGCTTCACCTACTTTTGCCAGTGATATTGAACTAAATATAAGCATAAACATTAATGTAAATACTATAACCTTCTTTATCATTATAGACACACCTCTTTTAATATATCTTCTAAATAAATTATAACAAAAGTAAGGTATTATAAGTATTTCATTTCATTTACAATTACATTACATTTAAATGATAGTATAAATATAATGGGAGGGGATGTTAAATATGGATAAATTAATAGATTATACCTTAACTAAAGTTGAAACATTAAATAGGGGAAAGGAAGAAATCACTATAACTAATGAAGATGATAAAACTATACTTACTATTACAAAGATGTTAACATGCACAGGGTGTGATATGGAGATTGATAGAATAGAGAAGGATGAAGATAATTATAATGTATATATTAAACTTATAAAGCCTTCAGAAAACAAAATGAGCCTTCAAATAATTACATATAAAGAAGTAACTTTAGAGATAGATAGTGAAGATTTAGATAAGGATTATAAGTTTAATATAATATGGAAATAAACTCTTAAATTTAAGAGTTTATTTTTATTTAATGGTTAATTTTCCTTATATTTAATTTTTTAGTACTTAGTGGTATAATCAAAGAAGGTTATAAAAATTTTTATAAGTATGATTTTTAAAAAGGTAGGGGAAGGATATGAAAGGAAGTGTTGAGGTTTTTGGGCAAACCTATGAGTATGATTTTTTATCTGGATGGATTAAATATAATAGATTAAAAAAAGAATGGAGTCAAAGGGCTTTAGCCTATGGAGTATGTTCCCATAGTCATTTAAGTTATTTTGAAAATGGAAAAAAGACACTAAAAAAAGATGTAATAGAAGGTCTTTTAAAAAAGCTAGATATTAAAGATATTAAAGGGTTAGAAGATATAGGCTTAATAAGACAGAAATTATATAATATGTTTTCTGAGATAGAATCCTTTAATTATGAATCTGCTAAAAAAATATATAAAGAAATTAAAGATATGGAAAAATTAATAAATCTATCACCCTATAATATTGAATATAAAATATATGAGCTTGTATATAAGTTTTTTGTAGAAGAAAAAACTTTTGATGATCTTAAAAAAGACATACATTCCATTGATAAAATATATTTTTCATTAAATAAAGAACTTAAATTTATATATATGTTAATATCAGGTAAAATAATATATAAAACTAAAGACCATGATGAGGGTATTAAAAGGCTTAAAGCCGCTAAAAAAATAAAAGAAACACCTTTGGTTAATTACTTTTTAGGATCAGCCTATTATTTAAAGAACAAACCCTTAGAAAGTATTATTTATATGCAAAGGGCATTAGAAAGCTATGAAAAAATAGGACGATATATAAATGCTATGTGGTGTAATAATTATTTAGGTATAAGCTATTTATCCCTTAAATTATTTAAAAGGGCAGAAAAACATTTTAAAGGGGCAATAACAGCTGCTAAACATTTTGATAATAAACCCATTTTAGTTCATTTATATAATAACTTAGCTGCTTTATATATTAGAAAAAAAGAATTTAAAAAGAGTCTATATTGGAGTAAAAAGATTTTACATAATGAAACAAACCCTATTATACCTGCCTGTAATTATATATATGCTTGCAATAAATTAGAGAAAATTGATAAATGCAGAGAGATATTTGATATTTATTTAGTTGATAAATATAAGGATAATATATGTTATCTTTTTTTAGTCTTTTTATATTATTTAGTATTTCACTTTGAAGATGATATATTTTATCAAAAGGTGACTAAAGAAATACTACCCTATTATGAAGAAAAAAATCAAGTACATTTAAGTGATGTTATTAAACAGCATCTGATTCTTTACCTTGAAAAGAACAGAAAATATAAGGAAGCTAATACTTATTATAAAGAAATTTGTAAAAGTCATTTCTATATATAGACGATGAATATGATTTATTAATAAAGGTCATATAAAAAGAATATAGAATAAATTACTTAGGATAAAATTATGAAGGGAGTTTTAATATGAAAAATTTAAAAAGGATAGCTACTATACTTTTACTAATAGCTTTAATATTTACTACAGTAACTCCTACATTTGCCGAGGGAGAAAATGAAGAAGTAGAAATGGATATTGAATATCTAAAAAGTGTATTAGAGTTTATAAAAACAAATCACGTTGGTGATGTTAATGAAGAGGATTTAATAGAATCTGCAGTTAATGGAATGTTTGATAGTTTAGATGATTATAGTAATTACTATAATAAAGAAGAGTTTAGTCAGTTAAATGAAAAGGTTTCTGGTAAATTTGGAGGTATAGGTCTAAGGGTAACTGAAAAGGATGGTTTTATAACAGTTATTACACCCTTAGAAGGAACTCCAGGGTTTAAAGCAGGTATAAAACCTGGAGATAAAATAGTTAAAGTTAATGATACAGATATTAAGGATTTTACCTTAACAAAGGCTGTAAAGCTAATGAGGGGAGAAAAGGATACTAAAGTTAAGTTAGGTATATTAAGAAAAGAAAGAGAAGGTATATTATATTTTAATATTACAAGGGATATTATTAATACTAATCCAATAACCTATGAGGTATTAGAAGATAATATAGGATATATTAAAATAAGTAGATTTAATTCAAATGCAGCAGGTAGCTTTTTAAAAGCACTAAATGAAATGGATAATAAAGATATAACTAAATTAGTTATAGATGTAAGAAATAATCCAGGAGGATATTTAGAAGAGGTAATAAATATATGTAGATTTGTAATACCAAAGGGTCCTATAGTTCATATAAAGGATAATAGTGATGAAATAAAAACCTATAGATCTATGAAAGAAGATCCTAAATACAAACTAGCCGTTTTAGTTAACGGTGGAAGCGCAAGCGCCTCAGAAATATTTGCAGGTGCTGTTAAGGATAGTGATATAGGAACTGTAATAGGAACTAAAACCTTCGGTAAAGGAAGTGTACAAAGAACAATAACCTTAAAAAATAAAGCAGGTATTAAATTAACGATAGCTAAATATTTTACAAGGAATAAAGAAAAGGTAGATGGTATAGGTATCACACCGGATATTAAAATAGAAAATAATACTAAATCAAAAATAGATTTAGAAGAGATTCCTAAACTTAAAAAGGAAAGAAAGGCCAAATTAAACACTGTAGGCTTAGATGTATTAGCAGCAGAAAAGATACTTAATATATTAGGATATAAAATAAAAAGTGAAGACGGTATATTAGATAAAACTACCTATAATTCAATATCAAAATTTCAAAGGGATAATGGATTATATGCCTATGGAATTTTAGATTATTCAACTCAGGATACTTTAACTAAAAAAATAAAAGAATATGCATATAATAATGAAGATAAACAATTAAATAAAGCTATAGAAATATTAAAAAGTGAATAGTATTATAATTTTAGTAAATTAATAAGAGTAAAGTTACCATGCTTTACTCTTATTTCATGTAATGGATATATATTATTTAAAATAGTCTTATAATAATGTTGACATAAGATAGTCTATAAGATAGAATACTATAGTTAATGATTTTATAGACACTAAATAATAATAAGACATAAAAATTTAAGTAAAAATTTAAATAAACTATAAAGATTAAATCTAAAATATGAAAACCCAAAGAGGAGGTAAATAAATGCCAACTAAGTATATTTTCGTCACTGGTGGAGTAGTTTCTTCCTTAGGTAAAGGAATAACAGCAGCTTCTCTAGGACAGCTTTTAAAAGCTAGAGGATTAGAAGTTACTATTCAAAAGTTTGACCCGTATATTAACATTGACCCAGGAACTATGAGTCCATATCAGCACGGAGAGGTTTTTGTCACAGATGATGGAGCGGAAACTGATTTGGATTTAGGACATTATGAAAGATTTATTGATATTAACTTAAGTAAAAATAGTAACGTTACAACAGGTAAAGTATATTGGAACGTACTTAAAAAGGAAAGAAGAGGAGACTATCTAGGAGGTACTATACAGGTAATCCCTCACATAACTAATGAAATCAAAGACAGAGTCTACAGAGTAGCAAAGGAAAAGAAAGTAGATGTTGTAATAACAGAGATAGGTGGAACTGTGGGAGATATAGAAAGTTTACCTTTCTTAGAAGCTATTAGACAAATTAAGTATGATATAGGTAAAGAAAATGTAATGTATATGCATGTTACATTAGTTCCTTATCTTGAAAAGGCAGGAGAAACAAAAACAAAGCCTACACAGCATAGTGTTAAGGAACTAAGAAGTATAGGTATACAACCGGATGTTATAGTATGTAGAACAGAACATGAACTATCCCAAGAAATAAAAGAAAAGATAGGTTTATTCTGTAATATGGACCATAACAATGTTGTACAAAACCTAGATGCAGATAATATTTATCAAGTACCTTTAATGTTTGAAAAAGAAGGTCTTCCACAAATGGTTTTAGAAAACCTAGGTATTGAAACTGAAAAACCTAAGCTTGATGAATGGAAGTCTATGGTTGAAAGAATTAAAAACTTAAAAGGTAATGTAAAAATTGCTTTAGTAGGTAAATATGTAGAACTTAAGGATGCATACCTATCGGTTGCAGAGTCTTTAAGACATGCAGGTATAGCTAATGATGTCAATGTAGAAATAGACTGGGTTCACTCAGAGGAAATAGAAGATAGTAACTGTGAAGAGTTATTAAAGGATGCCGATGGTATATTAATACCAGGAGGCTTTGGTGATAGAGGCATAGATGGTAAGATATGTGCTACTAAATATGCTAGAGAGAATAATGTACCTTTCCTAGGAATATGCTTAGGTATGCAAATGGCAGTTGTTGAGTTTGCAAGAAATGTAGTTGGATTTAAGGGAGCCCATAGTGCAGAACTAGATCCTGTTACTCCATATCCAGTAATAGATATAATGCCTGAACAAAAGGATATAGAAGATATGGGTGGCACTATGAGATTAGGACTTTATCCATGTAAACTTAAAGAAGGTACAAAGGCTTTTGAAGCTTATAATGATGAATTAGTATATGAAAGACATAGACATAGATATGAATTTAGTAATGAATATAGAGATAAGTTACTAGATAAAGGATTTATAATAAGTGGTATATCCCCAGATGAGAGATTAGTAGAAATAATAGAACTTAAAGACCATCCTTGGTTTGTAGCTAGTCAATTCCATCCAGAGTTTAAATCAAGACCAACAAGGAGTCATCCACTATTTAGAGATTTTATAAAAGCTAGTAAAAAGTAATATATAAATCAATAAAGTTTTGATAAAATAACACTTTCAAAATTTGAGGGTGTTATTTTTATCTTTAAGAAGGAATTTAAAACTTCATATAGAATAGTAGTTAATGTGCCAAATTTTTTGGCATTTCTCTATTTTTTATATACTGACTCTTAGCCGTAAAATAATTGTAACACAACTGTAATGGTAATTTACGACTTTGTAGTATATAATTAATAGTGTAAATTAAATAAGTAATACTTGTTGTAATGGCGTTAAATCAATGTTACATTTTCATTACAATAGGACTTGTCTTATTGACTGACAAATCTGTCGGTGCTATAATTAGTATAGAATGCAAGCTTTCTCTTCAAAAAGCTTGTTTCTATAAATTTACTGGACTGGTTGAAGGGGTACAGCCCAGATAAAGATTAAACTCCTTCACAAAAATAAAAAACATATTATAAAGGAGGACTTTTAGATGAAGAAAGTATTATCAATAGTACTTGCATTATCATTAGTACTAGGAAGTTTCAGTATGGCTTTCGCAGGAACAACTAGTGATTATGTAGGAACTGATTATGAAGATGCTGTAGAGACATTAAAAGCTCTAGGTATCGTAGCTGGTTATGATGATGAAGGAAACATCGTTAAGCCAATGAACACAATTAAAAGAGAAGAATTTGCTAAACTTATGGTAGTTGCATTAGGTTTAGAAGACCTAGTAGACTACGCAAAAAATAGCACTCAATTTACAGACGTACCAGAAAACAGTTGGGCAAAAGGATACATTAATGTAGCTACTGCTCAAGGTTTATACCAAGGTAGAGGTAATGGTACATTTGGATATGGAGACAAAATTAATTATGGTGAAGCAATCACTGTAATAGTAAGAGCTTTAGGTTATGAAGATGAGCACTTAGCAGGACAATGGCCTTATAACTTCATAGTAAAAGCTAAAGACTTAGACATCACTGATGGTGTTGCTATAGGAGAAGATGCAGCAATCAGAGGAAACATCTTTAAGATGTTAGACAATTCTTTAACACTTAACATGGTTAAGTATGATGAAGATGGAAACGAGAAAGAAAAAGAAGATACATTATTAAGCAAGCTTGATGTTGAGAAGTTAACAGAAAAAGTTGTAGAGATTCCAAGAACTGATAGTAAGTTAGATGACAATGAAATCGAACTTGCTAACGGTGACGAAGTAACTGTATCAGAAGATTTTGATATGGAAGCTGTATTTGGTTTAGAAATAACAGTATGGGTAAATGATGATAGTGAAGTAATGGACTATGACGTAGAAGACGAAGCATTATTTGATGCTTTAGCTTGGGATGCTGACGACGAGGAATTAACTCTTGTTGATGCAGACGAAACTTACGACATGGTTGAAGATGCAGTTGTATATGTTAATGGTGAAAAAGATGACATAGCAGATGCAGATTACGCTAAAGTTGTATTAAACGATGATGAAGAAGTAATGTTTGTAGATGCATATACATGGGACAATAGTCTTGTAGTTGAAGATGTAGACGATACAGATGTTGTAGGATATGATGACACTGCAGCAGATGAAACTATCGACTTAGAAGACTACACTATAGTTAAAGATGGAAAGACTGTTAGCATAGATGATATAGATGCTGAAGACGTTCTTTACTATAATGAAGACGCTGAGTACGCTGAAGTTTACAACAATACAGTAGAAGGCGAAGTTACAGCTGTATTTGCTAACGACTTTGACTTAGACGATGACAACTACACTACTGCTGGTACTTACATTGAAGCAGGCGACGATGTAGAAAACATTGATGTTTTAGATACTGACGCATTAGACAGCATGAAAGATGCTGAAGAAGAAGTAAGAGTATTCTTAGACAGAAATGGAGACGTTAGACACGTTGTAGGAGATTTAGATGAAGAAGATACTAGCACATTAGCTGGTTATGTTATAAGAGACGTTGAACAATTATCTTCAGTAAGAAGCACTACTTACAATGTAGACGTTGTTACTGAAAATGGAGAATTCATTGAGTATGATGTAGAGAAAGCTGACCTTGATGAAGATACAGTTACATTCTCTAATGGTGGAGCTAATACTGACATAGCAAAAGGTGATATAGTTGAAATCACTTACGATGAAGATGGAGACATCGATGAAGTTGTTGCAGTTGGCGCACATGATGAGAAAGTAACTACTGCAAGCTCAGACGATATTGATGTAGCAGATGACAAGTATACTGACAATGGATACAGATTAGAAGATTCTGCTGTAGTATTTGACATCCAAGATTATACTGACGACACTGACGATATAGCAGTATCTAAGTATAGTGAATTAGATTTTGATACTGTAGAAGAAGGTTTTGTATTTGCAGATTCAGATGATTATGTAACTTACATGGTTGTTACTAAAACAGACAAAGAAGTTACAGAACTTACAGGAGTAATAACAGAAGTTAAGAAATTATCTAACGGAAATTATAGAACTTGGATCTCAGTTGATGGTGAAGAGAAGAGAGATGACTTAGATACTAAGTATGCAGAAGGAAAAGTAGTAGACTTCGAAATAGATGAAGATGAAGCTTTTGAAAACATCTCAATAGTATCTGCTGATAAATCAGGAGAAATAGCAGACATCTCTAACAGAAACAAAACGTTTGATGTTGGAACTGAAGCAAACTTAGAATTAACAGATGGAGCTTATATCTTCGATTTAACTGATGACGATGAAGATGTAGTTGAAATTGAATTAGACGAAATCGAAGAAGGAGAAACAGTTAAGGCTTACTTCGAAGGAAATAGCAGTAGATTCGTTGAATATCTATTTGTTACAAGCGATGCAGTTAATACAGGTGGAGACACTGGAAGCCAAGTTGATTATACAGATAGTATGACTGTAGAAGCTTATGTAAATGGTGGAACAACAGACAGAGTAAGATTAGATGGTGATGTATATGATTTAGATGCATTAACTATTATAGAAGAACCTACTGTAACTTATAGTAGTGGATCATTTGATATAGCTTATAATGATGATGCATATTCATCTTCAGACATTTCAAAAGGTGACAAAGTACAAATAAAAGCTAAAGATGGATATATCCAAAACATCAAATTATTACCACAATATTTAGACACTTATGCAACAGCAAATAATACAATCACAGTTGGAACATCAACAGTTACATTAAACAGTGCTACTGTAAGTAAAGGTGAAGCTATTAAAGGTTACTATACTCTAGCTTCAAATGGTGACTATGATATGCTTGCTTCTACTACAACTAGTAAAAAGCCTGTAGGACTTAAGTTTACAGTATCAGGCACAGAAGTTACTGAATCTAACTTAACTGTTTCAGGATCAGTATATGGAAGCGAAACTATAGACGTAGCTGCACTTTATGGTGATAGTGATATAGAAATAGCTGCTACACCTAGTATAACTGTTGAAGATACAAGTGTTGCAACTGCAACAACAGGAACAAATGACATAACAGTTACTGCAGTTGCTGAAGGAACTACAACTGTAGATGTAACATTCACTCAAAATGGTGAAACAGTTACTGACACAATCGATGTAAATGTAGTAGAAAGCACATTAACAATAGCTCAAGAGAGTGACATTGTTAAGGCAGACGGAGCTACTACAGGATCTGTAGAGGTATCATTCTCAGATAATTATGATTTAGACCCAGCAAATATAACTGTAGTAGGCGGATCAAGTGCTAGTTATAATGCTGTAAGCGAGTTATTTGTAATAGATGGAGTTACTGAAGGAGATACAATTCAGTTTACTGCACCAAACGGTGTTTCAAGTAATACAATAACTCTAGACTAATATAAATTAGTTAAAAAAGATGTGGGCTTAGGCTCACATCTTTTTTTATATAAGTTAGTATTTTACATGTTTGTAACAATCCAATGAAAGTTATTGACAATTTTAGTTATATACTGTATTCTAAAGTTAAAACTGACCAATGAGTCAAAGGGTAGGGGGAAAATTATGAAGAAAATATTTACTTATGTTTTTGTATTAGTTTTGACTTTGTCGTTAATTACAACATCGTATGCTCAAGATAATGAAAAAGTTATTGAGAGTAGTAATGAAAGTAAAGATTTAAAAGAAGCTGAAATCAAGTTTAATTTAGAAAAGGCGATTCATTATGCTTTAGAAAATAATGATTCTATGGAGATTCAAGAATTAAACATCAAAAAGACAGAAGTTTCATACGATAAAAATATTTCAGATGTTGATGACTTTGAAGATGCACCTAGTTATATTCAAAATCAGACACCTGTTGTTCAAAGAAAAATGTTTAAGTTAGGGATAATGGAAAAATCAGCGGATCTAAGTTTAAATATTGCAAAGTGGAATAAAGATATTAAAATAAACGAAATAAAGTATAATGTAGAAAAAGCTTATTATGATTTAGCACAGGCTAAAAAAGGTGTGGAAATAGCTAAAGAAAGTGTAGAGCTTGCTAAAGAGCAGTTTGAACAAGGAAAAAAAATGTATGAATTAGGAACTATATCAAATCAACAGTTACTTAATATAGAACTTGGGTTAGCTAGAGCACAATCAGGGTTAGATTCAGCTAAAATGGGACTAGAGATGCAAGAAATGAATTTTAACAATACTTTAGGTTTAGATTTAGATAAGAAGATAAATTTAACAGATAATGTTTCGTATAAAGAACATGAAGAAATTGATTTACAAGAGGCTATAACTAAAGCTTTAGAATCAAATAAAAGTCTAGAAGTGACTAAAACTAATCATGAGATATCCAAATTAACTTTAGAAGCAATAAAAGCAAGATATCCTAAAAATACTTACAAATATAGAGAACAAGAAATTGAAGTTAAAAAGGCAGCAAAATCAGTGGAAACTGCTGAAAAAGGCATAGAAATGGGAGTAAGATCAGCTTACCTACAACTAACAACAGCAGAAAAACAAATAGCTACATATGAAAAGTCTGTAGAAAAATCAGAGAGGGCTTATGAATTAGCTAAGCTTAGTTTTGAATTAGGAAAAAGTACTACAACAGAAGTTAATCAGGCAAGAATTGATTTAATGAATGCTAAAAAGGATTTATCAAGTCAAATTCATTCATATAACATGGCTTTACTTGACTTTAGATATAGTCAAGGTATAGGGAAAACACAAATAGGTGGAATATAAATATAAAGGCCTCTTATGAGGCTGCTGAAAAAATAAGTTAAATTAGTCGGCCATCTAGGTAAAATTTAAAAGCACATCATATTTTCACAATTAATTTGAAAATATGATGTGCTTTTGCTATTATAGCTATTATTTATCTCCTAGGATTGTCAATATCCTTTTGATATTCACTGTAAATATTGATATGGCCCCTTGTATCTGCATGCCAAAGAGGCCTGACGAGTTCGCAACACCATAGCCATGCCTATTTTTAAGTTCACCATTTTTTGCCTCAATCATGTACCGTTCCCGATAACGTTCTTTGAAATAAGCAGTTTCCTGAAATTCTTTATGTTTTTTATGCAAGTCTGACTTGATTGAGACTGAATATGTTTTTGTTTTAGCACCTTCTTTATAACAACCTTCTCGCTGTGAACACGTTTTACATTTCTCTACATCAAAATAATAAGTCATTACTTGATTGTTATTGGTCTTTCTCTTTTTACCAGTTTTTGCAACTCTTATTGCTAGATGTCCTTTCGGACAGACATACATCCCCGCATCTTTATTAAACAGGAAGTGTTTTCCTTTTTTTCTTGAGCCATTCGATATTACTGGATGTAATTTAGAAATTACTTTTATATCATGCTCTTTAGCATAGCCCAAGTTATCTTTTCCAGAATAGGCTGTATCTCCGATTATTTCTGATACCTCTACTCCATTTTCTTTTGCTTTTTCAATTAACGTTGTAAGCTCAGGCCCATCAGGCTTCTCGCCAGATGTAATACTAGCAGTAGTAATAATTCGGTTATCTGCCATTCCGATATGAGTTTTATAGCCAAAAAAAGGCTCATCAACAGATTTATGACCAATACGTGCTTCTGCATCATAACTCTCTGCAAGTGCGTTCTCAGTATCATCGATTCCTTCTCTAAGATAGTTTAGTCGCTCAATTATATTACTACGAACACTAAGGCTTGGCCTTTGCTCTACAACCTTTGCAACTTTATCACAATACTCAATAACTTTTTCAAGTGTTGGGTTTTGAATTTTCTTAGGAAAGCTTTCTTTTAGTGATTCGTCAATACGATATACTTCTTTTCTGAGCTTTTTAGCCCTATCTAAAAGCACTTCTTCCATAGATTTATGATGATATCTAGCGCGAGTATGAGTTGCATCTACAATAATGGTATTTCCCATATCAATACCATTATCAACTGCTATTTCCACTGTTTTCTGGATGAGACGATTTAATAAGTTATCGCCTTTTAAACGAAGTCTCCTAAATTTAGTCAAAGTCGTTGGATGTATAAGATCTATTTCCTCTGGTGCTAAACCTAGAAAATACTTGAATGACATATCAGTACGAGTCCTCTCAATTAAATCTCTATCCGATATTTCATTTATATCTTTTAACATAAGATATTTGAATAATTCAATAGGGTCTTCTGCTCCCCGTCCCATTGAGTCACTGTAATTGGCTTTAACTTCCTCGATAACAAAGGAAAAGTCCACTAATTCGTTGATTTGTCTAAGAACATGATCTTTAGGTATCAATATATCATATAATTCCAGATAGTTACTAAATATTAATTTCTGTTGATGGTTTAGCATGCCTAGCCTCCTAATAATAAGTATTTACTTATTATATTCTACATAAATCATCTTTTTCCTTTTTGAATAAAGAAAAAACCTTATTATTTTTTCATAATAAGGTTTTTTCTTAGACTTTTTCAGCAGCCTCGCCTCTTATAGGGGTCTTTTTTTTATGCAAAGAATATTAAAAAAATTTAAAATTATACTTAAAGTACTTAAATCATCAGAAAAAAAGAAGGGGGAAATTGTTTATAAAACAATAGTTAATACATTAACTATTTACATATTAAATATAAAGTAGTAAAATATAAATAAGTTAACAAAATATACGGGGTGATTAAAATGAAAAAGGCTAAAAAATTATTTGAAAGTTATCGGTGGGTAGGGGAGATATCTAATAAAACTATTATTGAACTAAAGAAAACGTCGGATATTTTAGAAGAGGTTCACAATATATTTTTTAATAGGTTTCAGATATCTAGTACTAAATTTAATGTTTTAGTCCTTTTATATACTTCAGAAAAGGAAGGATTAATGCTTTCAGAACTAGGAAAGGAAATGCTTGTTACAAAAGCTAATATAACAGGCCTTGTTGATAGATTACAAAAACAGGGATTAGTTGAAAGAAAGAGACATCACTTAGATAGAAGAAAAATAATGGCTGTTATAACTGAAAAAGGGAAAAAGTTTACTAAAAGAATTATGGATGATTATAAGGAGTGGTCAAAGTATGTAATGACTATTTTAGATGATAATGAAAAGAAACAGTTAGTAAACTTATTACAAAAGCTACAAACTGGATTAATAGAAGGAGAACTTGTATAGAAGGGAGATTTATATGAATAAAAAACTTATATCAATACTTATATCTATAATGCTTTTATTTACTATGACTTCAGTAAGTGCAGATACTTTAGATATTAATGAAAAGTTAACTTTAAAGGAAGCTATAGATATAGGACTTAAAAATAGTATAGATTTAAAAAAGGTAGAAAATGAAATAGATTTAAATGAACTAAAAAAGGAAAGATCAGAATATAAAAGTGATAAATTAGAGGATGCTAAGGATAAATTAAATGAAAATAAAAGAAAATTAAATAGAAAGGAAGATCAATTAAAAGCTGCTAAAAGTGCTATAGATAATGGAATATTACCTAAAAAGGTACCATTACCCGACGGTACAGTTTTACCTAAAGGAACTAATTTAAATAACTTACCACCAAGTTTAGAGCCTTACAAAGATACTATAGTTACTAATGTGGAAAGTGGGCTTAGTGATAAAGAAAGACGTTTAAAAGAAAAAAAACAAGAGCTTTACTCAGGGGAATTAACATTCATTGATGCACTAGATCAAGCAGGGGATACATTATCTGAGAAACTAGATTATAATAGTTTAGATAACTTTAATGTGGATTCTACATCTGATTTATTATCAACCATGTCTAATGTTTCCTATGAGGTAGCTAAGGCTTCTAAAAGTATATATAGAAATAAAATAGCTTTACTTATAGAGAAAAGTTATTATGATGCTTTAAAGGCTAAAAAAATATTAGAGGTTAAGAAAAAGGCAATGAAGCGTGGAAAAAAGCAATTTGATTTTGCTAAGGAAAGCTATAAAGACGGAATGAAAGCAAAGGATGATATGTTACTTGCTAAGGTTTATTATAAGTCAACTATTATAGAATATGATAAAGCCATGAGTGAGTATAAAAATGCTTTACTTAAACTTAAAAAGAATATGAATATAGATTTAGATAAAGACATTAAATTAGCTGAAGTAAGTATTAACGATAGAGATGTAGCTGATTTAGATACAGGTCTAGAGAAAGGACTTAATAATAGACTTGAAATTAAAAAGAGTTTAGGAGAAGTGGCTGTTTATAATCTTAACTTAAAAAAGACAAAGAAAAAATATCCTGATATAACTTTTCAATATAGAGAAGCAAAACTTTTAGAAAAAAAGGCTAAAATAAATTATGAAAAAACCTTAGTAGATGTAAAAAGTTCAATAAGAAAATCCTATGAAACTTACCTTTCAACAAAATCTATGCTTAAAAATGCTAAGGGTATGGTTGAAAGTACTAAAGAAAGTTTAGAAATAGCAGAATATAAGTATAAAGAAGGATTTGGTACTGAAAATAGTTTACTTAAAAGTATGGATTTAGAATCATCATCGGGTACTATAGTGGAAGTTTTAGCCTGTGAAGAAAAGTTAGCTGAAGTTGAAGAAAAGGTTATAGAAATAACCCATGGATATAATTTAGCAAAAATGAATTATTACAATAATATAGGTGAAAGCATTTATTAATAGGAGGGGTAGTATGAGAATAAAAAAAGAATTTTTATTATTAATAATGATTCCATTAATTATAGGATTACTTTCAGGGTGTTCTACCATAAAAGCATCAACTGAGGATGAAAAAGTATTTAAAGATGAAGAAGGTTTAGTATCAAGGGGGACAATAGAAGTAAAGGAAGTTAGTATAAATACAAAAATACCAGGAAGGATTGACACTCTTCATATAAAGGAAGGAGAAAGTGTTAAAGCAGGGGATTTATTAGTTGAAATAGGTAGTGAAGAATTAAAGGCAAAAAAAGAGCAGGCTTTGGGCTTAATAAAGGCTGCTAAGGCTTCTTATGAGGCATCTAAGGGTCAAGTTAACTCAGCTAATGCAATGCTTAGTAAAGCTAAAAATGGAGCCAGAAAACAAAGTATAGCCCAGGCAGAAACCTATTGTAATTTAATGAAAAAAACCTATGAGAGGGTTAATAAATTATATGAAAAAGGTGCAGTATCAGAGCAGAAAAAGGATGAAGTAAAGGCAAAACTTGATATTGCTAAACAAAAGTTAAGTATGGCTAAAGAAGGTGCTAGAAGTGAAGATATAAATGCAGCCCAGGCATTAGTTACACAAGCACTTTCTATGAAACAGGCTGCTAAGGGAAAATTAGACCAAGCAAAGGCAGGACTTGAAGAAGTTAATGCTTATATTAAAGATACTAAAATTATTTCACCTATAGATGGTACTATAACAAGTTTAAATGTTGATGAAGGAGAATTAGTTTCTACAGGAATGACTTTATCTACTGTTAGTAATTTAGATAAGCCTTGGGTAGAAGTAAAGGTAGATGAAACTAATCTTAAAAATATAGCTTTAGGAGATAAAGTAAATATTAAATTACCTACCTATTCAGAAGAAACTTTTAAGGGTAAGGTAGTAAGAATAAATAAAAAGCCAGATTTTGCAACTAAAAGAGCTACTAATGATAATGGTGGGTTTGATATTATAACCTTTGGTGTAAAGGTTGAAATAGAGAATAATGAAAAGGTATTAAGACCTGGAATGACTGCCTTTGTTCAGTTTAAGTAGGTGAAAAAATGTTAAAAAGTTTTTTAAAATCCATAAAAGATGAATGGAATTTAATGATAAATGAAAAAATGATTTTTATAGTTATTTTAATAATACCTATACTAATTAATCTATTAATAGGTTATGAGTTTAGTAAAGGTCAAATAGATCATATTAAAATGGCTATTAATGATCAGGATAATTCCAGTTTAAGTAGAATGATAACAAGTAGTTTTATAGATGATGAAGTATTTGATGTAGAATATTTTACAGATAATAGTGATGATATGAAAGATTTATTTAAAGAAAGTAAGATAAAAACAGGATTAATAATACCCAAAGGTTTTAAAGAAGATGTTACTAAATTAAAATCACCTTCTGTATTATTATTATATGACGGAAGTCACATGCCTACGGCAAGTAAGGCTAAATCTAAGGCCAGTGAGATATTATTAACACTTAAAACAGGAACATCTATAAAAATGATATCAGGTAAACTTAATTTAACAGAAAGTGAAGCTAAAAATATAGCCCAAGGTATAAAGTTTAGACAAAGAACACTTTATAATCCTACAAAAAGTTATAAAAACTTTTTAAATACAGGTTTAGGAACAGCAGTTGTACAATCGGCTATAGCCTTAATGGCAGCAGTGGCCATAAGAAGAAATAAATTAAATAAGAAAAAATCAAAAAGGGCTTCACACTTATTAGGTAAGATATTATTTTATGGAAGTTTAGGTTTTATTTCATTAATCCTTTGTATACTGATTCAGTGGAAGGTATTTAATATACCCTTTAGGGGAGATTTTAAAATAGCTTTAATACTAAGCTTATTATTATCCCTTTCAGTATCAACATTTTCTATAATGGTATCTAGTTTAATTAGTAATAAGATGGTAGCACTACTTATAAATGCTGTTATTTTTGTTCCTAATACATTGATGGTTGGATATACTTGGCCTGTAATGTCTATGCCTAAACCATACAGAATTGCATCTGGGTTTTATCCATTTTATCATTATGCTGATAATTTAAGAAATTTATTTTTAAAGGGTATAGATTTAGCTAGTATGTATGGAGATTTATTTTGGTATTTAAAGTTTATTTTAGTAGCATATATTATAGCCTTAATAGGAGTATTTATTAGAAAAGTAGATACAGAAAAAGAAGGTGATAAAGTTGTTTCTTAAATATTTACTTAAAGATTTAAAAGAAACACTAACTGATATAGATATAATAATACTTTTATTTATAGGACCTATATTTTTAACCCTTTTATTTGGAGGAGTATATGTAAATGATTATTTAGAGGATATTCCTATAGGGGTTTTAGATTATGATAACTCAAGTACTAGTAGAATGATAGTTCAAAGCTTTGATGAAAACGAAAGATTTAATATAGTTAAATATCCTAAAACTAAAAAAGAGCTTAAAGGTTTACTAGATTCTAAAGACATTCATATGGGATTAGTGATACCTAATGACTTTTCAAAGGATATTACTAATATAAAAGCACCAAAAGCAGTTATTTTAGTAGATGGCTCTAATATGGTTATAGGAAATAATGCCTATGCCCATGCTACTAATATTATACAAACTATAGCTTCTGGTACTCAAATTAAGATATTAAAGGCAAAGGGTAATTTATCAGATAGGGCAATGAGTTTAGCGATGCCTTTTAAATTTACAGATAGACTTTTATATGATCCTAAAATGACTTATATAAATTATTTACTATTAGGATTTATTGCAGTATTTTTACAACAAGTTACCCTTTCAGGGGTAGGCATATCGGTCATTAAAAAGGGCGAAAAATTAGCTGAAAAGAAAACTTTAAAAAGGTTATTTTCAAAGGTATTTTCCTGTGGATTCTTTTCTGTATTATCCACATTCATATCGGTAGCTATAGCTAATAAGATATTTAATATCCCCATAAGGGGTAATTTATCACTAGCTCTACTTATGAGTATATTATTTGTATTAGCCATTAGTGCGCCTGCAATTATTATAGCTTCTATTCTAAAGGATAAGGTTAAATACGCACAAATTGCCTATATGTTATCTTTACCTACATTTGCAGGGTGTGGTTATATTTGGACAATAGACCAATTACCTAAACCATTAGTCTTTGTAACTAAACTTTTATGGCCCTTAATATATTTTGCAAGGGATTTTGTAGAGGTTTTATTTAAAAACTTAGCCTTTGAATCTGTTAAGGATAATTTAATTCAAATGGGGATTTATACAGTTATTTGGATGATAGTTGCTGTAATTATTTTTAAAAAGAGATTTAAAGTTAAAAAGGCTTAACCGGGATAAAAATCCCGGTTAATTTGTGTTTTTTTGGGAATATATATATTATATTGAAAAAAATAATGAAAAATATGTTATAATAACACTAATTAGTTTAAAGGGAGGAATATATATGACACAAATCATAGGAAAACTTAATCCATTGGCTATATTTTTGATAGGTTTAATTGTTGCAATATTTTTTATAGCCATAGTTGCAAGCATTATAGTTAGAAAAAAATATAAAAACATAGGACAAGCAATTCAAGATATTAAAGAGGGTAGAGAGGATTTAAATAAGTATCATGTTTTAAAATCCATAGTTAGAGATTATAAAATGTCAGCTGAAAGAAATTTAGATGAAGTTAATACTCAAGCTATTATTGAACATAATTTTAATAGTGAACTTAGTATGCTTTATTTAGTTGAAAGATTTGTTAAAAATTCAGTATCATTAATGATAATTTTAGGTCTTTTAGGAACATTTTATGGGCTTACTTTATCAATTGGTGACTTAGTTAAGCTTTTAGGTAATGGAGCTAATTCAGAAGCTTTAAATAGTATAGATTCCATAGTAGGAGGACTTATAAATTCTGTTGAGGGTATGTCAGTTGCCTTTGTAACGTCTTTATTTGGTATAGCCAGTTCAGTTGTAATAACTATAGTAAATATTTTAGTTAATCTAGAAGAAACTAGGGAAGCTGTTATGGTAAAAATGGAAGAATACTTAGATAATAAAGTTGCTTTAGAATTTAAAAGACCTTTAGAAAAACAATATGATATGGTTACAGGGGAACTTAGAACAATATTTAAAGACTTTGGAAGTAAAATGGAAGATAACTTTAAATATGTTATAAATACTCAAGCAGAAAATTTATCTAGGGCTACTAAGGAGATGGAAAGTGCTTCAGTTTCTTTACTTAAAGCAATTAAAGACTTTGATAGTTCCTTAGAGACATTTAGTGAAAATACAAGGGACTTTTCAGAATTTAATCATCATTTAAAAACAAATATAGAAAGAATGAATGTAGCTTTTTCAGATTTTACTGATGATATAAAAGAAAATAAGGAAAGCGAAACTTATAAAGAAATTGCAATAGCTTTAGATAAATTAAATAAAAAAATAAGATAGATAAAGGGAGGTTTAGTATTGAAAGCTAGAAGGAGAAATTTCAAAAAGAAAGATACTACTCAAAACTTTTGGCCTTCTTTTACTGATATGATATCTACTGTGGCATTAATACTTTTCTTTCTTATGCTACTTATGTATATACAAAACATAGTTACTGGTAAAAATCTAGAGGACTCTAGAAAAAAATTAGAGGATTACAGGGCTGAGATAACCAGTAAGGAAGAAAACTTAAGAATGATAGAAAGTAGACTAGATAGTGTTAAGGCTGAACTTAAAGAGGGAGAAAGAGAACTTAAAATATCAGAAGAAAAAATAGAAGAACAAAAGGAAATTATAGCAGAAAGTAATAAAGAATTAGGAAATTTAAGAGCAAAATTAGAAGGGATAGCCTTTTTAAGGGTAGGAGTATTAAAAAAGGTTAAATCCTCATTAGAAGGTGAACTAGGAAAGACTACAGATGATGGTAAAAAGCAAGTATCGATAGCTGATAATGGTAATATAGTTATAAATGAAAATTTAGTATTTGACTATAATTCTTATACCCTTAAACCTGAGGGAAAAGAGCTTTTAAGTAAACTCTCAGAAGCCTTTGAAAAGGTTCTAGATGATAGTAATACTAGAAAAAATATTGATGCTATTAATATTCAAGGGCATACTGATAAAATAGGTTCTTCTGAATATAATAGAGAATTATCAACAAAGAGGGCTACTGCTGTTGTTAATTATCTTATGGAGTCAAATGATACATTAGAGAAAAAGTATGGACGTTTCTTTATGGCCAGTGGTTATTCTAAGTTTAGACCAAGAACCCCTGGTAATACTGAAAAACAACGAGAAAAAAATAGAAGAATAGAAATATCTTTAATACTTAAAGATTCCCATGTACAGAATGTGATAGATGAGTATTTAAAAGACTCAGAGGATATATTAGAAATTAATTAAAAAAGGGTTAGTTAAATTAAATAGAGTATAAAGTAAGTATAGGGTAGATAGTTGATTATATATACTATTTATCCTATATTTTTTATATAAAAGTAAAATTAAAGGTTTATAATTGAGGAAATTGCATAATTAAGTTTTTATAAACTGAAAAAAAGACCATAGAGCTAAAGCTCATAAAAATGAGATTTTTTTGAAAGATATATTCAGATTTATAAAATTACAATAACCTCCTAAATATTT
>VEND01000100.1 GCA_009711765.1 Bacillota bacterium
AATTTTGCCGCCGACTTTCTTCAGATCCCACCTCACGGTGGGCACCCTTGTCTTAAGCTAACACCTAAATCACCTTCGGTGTTCGGGACTTTCACCCTATAGACTGTGCCCATACTGGGCACACAAATAAAAACAGTCCTTGAAAGGACTGTAAAGAGTTGTTGAATTTAATAAAAAACTAAAATTATTGAATATTAAATATGTAAAATTTAGTAAATTTATTTAATAAATATAACTATATCAACAACTCAAATTTACCTTTCCAAACACGGGAGGCATAAAGATTTCTCTTAATACCCATCGGTTTAATCTCATAGTTTTTACCTTAGAAAATTAAACTCGATAAATTTGAATATGTATTTTCCCGAATTTAACTTTTACTTTTCACCTCTTTTTGAAAATAATTATGCTTAAATTTTAATTATTTTCTTGCACATTCACTAGTTTTTCCTGTCATTACCTCAAGACCATGATAAAGACTATCTATTATATATTCTAAAGACTCAACTACAGCCTTTTCACTTCCAGGCAAATTTATTATAAGGGTTTTATTTCTTATACCCGATATAGCCCTTGATAACATTGCTCTTTTAGTTATTTTTAAACTATAATTTCTTATAGCCTCTGATATTCCAGGTGCTAGCCTATCAACAGCCCTTCTTGTAGCTTCTGGGGTTACATCTCTAGTACTAAAGCCAGTACCTCCCGTTGTTAAAATAAGATCGACTTTTAATTTATCAGCCATATATATCATCTCTTCTAATAATTTATCTTCTTCATCTGGAAGTACAATTTGCTTTATAACTTTATATCCATTTTTAGTGACTATTTCATGTATTACTTTCCCACTTTTATCTTCTCTTTCTTTCTTATATCCCTTATCACTTGATGTAATTATTCCAACTTTAAACATATTAATCTCCTTTTTAGTTATTTAGTAAAAACAAAGATTATTAACTATGTACGTTAAAAAATTAACTTTAATTTTAAAATATTTTTATAAATATTAAAAATATACCTATATTTATAGGTATATTTTGCTTTACTCTTTATTTAATTATAAACTGTTCGTTATTATTTTGTCAATCTTTCTTGGTTAGTTTTATAAAAAATTTAATTAAAAAACTTTCCTTAATTAAGCTTAAAATAATGTAACTGATAATACACTTAACACTTTAGACTTTTGATTTAAAGGATTTACCCAATAATGGGATATCTCTGATGGATAATGAATAGATTCTCCAGCCTTAAGTAAAACTTCTTCTCCATCTAAGTTTACTATTATTGCTCCTTCTAAAACATATACAAATTCTTCTCCAGGATGGGTAAATTTAGTTCCATGTTTTTCATTAGGGGCAATCTGTACTAATAAAGTTTCCATGGTTCTTTTAGAAAAATCTCCACTCAATCTAATATACTCAGTATTTGACCCTTCTAATTTAAATATCTGCTGGTCATCTTTTTTTCTAGTAAACTTTTGTTTATGTTTTTCTTCAAAAAAATCTGTTATTGATACATCTAAGGCATCTGCTATCTTTTTTAGAGAAGTTATCGCTATGGATGATTCTCCCCTTTCTACTTGTGAAAGGAAACTTACAGATAAATTAGTTTTTTTGCTCATATCCTTTAATGTCATATTTTCATTATTTCTTAATTTTCTAATTTTTTTTGATAATTCCTTTATAATTTTATTTTCCAAACAGCACGCTCCTAATTTTTAGTAATTTTATATTACTATAATATCAAAAAAAATAAATGTTTTAAAGTAATTTTACTTATGTAAAATAATTATTTAAATACATTTAAACTAAAGTAGTTATTAATCAATTTACAATATAAACTTTTTTTAAAAATAAAAAAGCTTAATTAAGGAATTTCTCCTTAATTAAGCTTAATTTCTATTGTTGAGGAATTGATAATTCTTGACCAGGTAAAATTAAGTTAGGATTCTTTAAGTTATTAAATTTAGCTAATTTTTCCCAACTTACTTTAAATTTGTTTCCTATCTTCCATAAAACATCTCCTGGTTTAACAACATATGTTTCTAAAGCTGGTTTTTCTTTAGGAGTATATAAACCAATTCTACCATCTACTTTAGCATCAGCTACTCCGTATTTTTTAATGTGTTCCATAACTATTTCATCAAGACCTGCTAATTGAGTAACTGTTTCTTTTCCTTTAAACATTGAATAGTTATCTCCACCTGCTGCTAAGAAATCATTAGTAGCAAGTTTATAAGTTTTATCTAAGTTAATAGCTTTACCATTAACTTTAACTTCCATAACTCTATTTCCAGCTTCTTTATTTTCATCAAATTCAAATGTCATACCAGCAATATGTGGGAATGCTCCCTTTGTTTCAGGATAATCAGATATACCATGTTCTAATGCTTTTACTATATCTGAACCCTTAACTTTTATTACTTCAATAAAGTTTCCAAAAGGTAGTACTGTTATTACATCACCCTTTGTTATTTCCCCTGGTGAAATAGAAGCTCTAATTCCTCCACCATTAGTTAAAACAACATCAGCTTTAGTAGCCTTTAACATAGACTCTGTTATTAAATTACCTAAATTAGTCTCACCTGTTCTTACATCTTGTCTTTCTCCTAATAAATTAAAGTCAGTGTTTCCTACAACAGCTGAAAGTACCTTATCATTTTCTTTTTCAATTTCTTCAACTACTGCTACTACATCTAAATCTTCTTTTATTTCACTCGCTTCATCCTTTGTAAATAGTGAAGCATTTAAATCTTTAATTTCACCATCTTCATATGAAAAATTAACAATACCTAAATTCTTATCATATTCCCCTGCTTGAACTATTAAAGTATCATTAATCTTTTTACCATTTTCTAATGTACTGTGACTATGTCCATCTACTACTATATCTATTCCATCAACTTTATTAACAACATATTCACTAGTATATGTTGAAGCTTCATCTAATCCTAAGTGGGATAAACAAACTAAAACATCAGTTTTATCCTTAAGATCATCTACCATTTCCTGAGCCACTATAGCTGGATCTTTAAAGTTAAGCCCTTCAACATTCTTTGGATGAGTTTTATAAGTAGTTTCAGGAGTAGAAAGTCCGAATATACCTACTTTAACTCCACCAATTTCTTTAATTGTATACTTATCTAATATAGACTCATCATCCTTTAATACATTAGCAGCTAAAATAGGGAAATTAGCCATATTTGATAATTCTACTAATCTATCTTGACCATAGTTAAAGTCATGATTACCTGCTGCCATAGCATCATAGCCTATAGTATTCATAATCTCAACTATACTTTCTCCTTCAACTAAAGAAGCTATTGTCTGACCATGGAAAGCATCTCCTGCATCTAGTACTAACATATTAGGGTTTGTTTTTCTAAGATCATTAATTTTTGTAGCTAACTTAGCAAAGCCCATTCCGTCATACTTACCTTCTTTAACCCTTGCGTGGGTATCGTTTGTATGAACTATTGTTATTTGGACAGAATCATTTTCTTCAGCACTGACAAAACTAAATGGTATTATAAGTGAAAGTACTAATGTTAATACCAATAATAAACTAAGTTTTCTTGAAATCTTTAACATGTATTATCCCCCTTTTTAATTTGGTTACAAATTGAAAATGACTTAATTCCATCACACCTCCTTGATAATAATTAGAATATTTATAATATTCGCCAAACAAACTCCTATACCTTCCTATAATGTTAAATACATGTAAAATTTTCATTATTTTTTATGCATGAATTATATGTATTATAATTATGTGTTATTTATGAATTTTTATTTAAAAGTAAATGTATTTTTTATATAAAAAAAGCAAGGCTAAACCTTACTTTTAAACTAATTTTGTTCTTTTTTAAAAGATATTAATGCCACTGAAATAGTTTCCCTAAAAACCTTTTTAATTCTTCACTTTTAGGTGATGTGAATATTCTTTCACTTTCCCCATGTTCTATGATTTTACCTTCCGATATGAAAATTGTATACTCGCAAGCCTTCCTTGCAAATCCCATTTCATGGGTTACAAGAATTAAATCTTTATTTTCCTTTCTTAAACTATTAATCATATCTAATACTTCCATGGTAAGTTCAGGATCTAAAGCTGAAGTTGGCTCATCAAATAATAAAAATTCAGAATTAAGTGCTAAAGCCCTTGCTATTGCAACCCTTTGTTTTTGACCTCCGGATAATTTATCTGGGCGTTTATTACTATGTTTAGATAATTGAAATCTTTCTAATAAACTTTGGGCTTTTTTAAAAGCTTCTTTTTTATTTATTTTATGTACTTCTTCTAAAGGGAGGGTTATATTTCTAATGGCTGAGATATGTGGAAATAGATTATATGCTTGAAAAAGCATACCTATATTTTTTCTATATGTTTTTAAATACTTTTCATTAAATAAAATATTCCAATCATTTATTTTTATATTTCCTTTATCAGGTTTTTCTAGCCCTGCTAAAATTCTTAAAAGTGTAGATTTCCCCCCTCCTGATGGTCCTATTATTGCCAGGGAAGTTATATTTTTAAGATTTATATTTATATCATTTAACACTTTATTATTTTCATAGCTTTTAGTTAAATTATCTATATTAATATTCATAGCTAAATTTCCTTTCAAGTAGTTTAGATAAATATGATAAAGGAATAGTTATAATCATATACAATCCTGCTAAAAGTAAATAATTTTCTATAGATGCAAAATTTAATGAATCAGCTTCCTGTATGTTTTTAGTAAGCTCATTTACTGCTATTACAGAAAGTAATGATGAGTCTTTAACTAAGGATAAAAACTGTCCAGCTAAGGGCGGTGTTATCTTTTTAATCACTTGGGGTATTATAATATATCTATACTTTTGATATGTATTAAAGCCAAGGGAGTCTGAGGTTTCTAACTGACTTTTAGATATCCCTTCTATTCCAGATCTTATTATCTCAGTAACATATGCCCCTGAAAATAAGGATAATATTATAATTCCCATTATATATCTATTAGTTAAGTTAAAGGCCGTACCTATAACATAGAAAAATACATATATCTGAACTAAAAAAGGTGTCCCTCTTATCATAGCAACATAAAATCTATATAAATAGTATAAAGGTAGAAATTTAGATCTAGATGCTACAGTAAAAAAACTTCCAATTATTAAGCTTGTAAATAATGAAAAAAAACTTAATAAAAAAGTCATCTTAAAACCTAATATAAACTTATGTTTATACTTAAATACTGCTCCCCATCTCATATCGTATCCAATTTTTTCAATAGAAAAAATAAATACAAATACCAAAAGTAAAAATATTAATAACCCATTAAATAATCTCTTCTTAGTTGATATATTTTCAGAATCAGAAATGAATAATCTTTTAAATAAACCCTCTTTATTGTTTGTTTTATTTATACTTTCCTCTATCTCCATAATATTTTCCCTTCTTTTTATTTTTAAAAGAAAAATGGTATATTAAGTTTTTCGAAGGTTTCTTTTTGTTCTTTTAGATATTTATTAGCTAATTTATCAAATCCACCTTGATTTTTATATTCTTTTAAAAATTCATTTACACTTTTTCTTAATTTGTCATTTTCCTTTCTCATACCAATTCCCCAGTGTTCAAATTCCTCTTGAAATGGTTTTAATATTGCAGTTGTTTTATTTTCATTCATTTTCCAATTTTTATATATAGTCATTTGATCATAAATAAAAGCATCTGCCTTACCTTGAGTTACTTCTAAAACACATATACCCTGTTTATCAAATACCATAACTTCTGCATTTTTAAGATTTTCTGATGCATATATATGTCCTGTTGTACCCTTTTTAACAGCAACTTTTTTCCCCTTTTTATTTAAATCATCTATACTTTCTATATTAGAATCTTTATTTGCTAATACTGAAAGATAGGCCCTACAATAGGGATTAGAAAAATCTATAGATTCTAAACGTTCATCAGTTATTGTCATTGATGATATTATTAAATCTATTTTTCCTGTTTTAAGTGATGGGATTAATCCTTGATAAGCCATATTTTCTATTCTTATATTCTTACCTAGATATTCACCTAAAGCCTTAGCTAAATCAACACTTATTCCCGATGGATTACCATCTTTATCTGTCATTTCAAAGGGAGGGTAAGCAAGTTCCATTCCTACTACTAATGTATCTTTATCTAAAGTTGATGCTGGTTTTTCATTAGAACATGCAGTTAATGTTACTGTAAGTATTAAAACTAAAAAAATTATAATAAATTTCTTCATAATATCCCCCTATTTTTATTCATCATATGGATATATACCCTAGAAATTATAATTAACCAGTTATTTCTAAAAATTTTTATACATTTTCTTTAAAACTTTTCTAAATACTTCCCTTTCTTCTTCAGTTATATCTTTATATTGAATTTTATATAACTTTTCTGATATCTTAGTAAAACCTGTTTTCAGCTCCTTTCCTTTTTTTGTAAGATAGATTTTATTAGATCTTCTATCCTCAGGATTTTCCTTAGAATCAACTAATCTTAGCTTAAGTAATTTATTTACTAAAGTTGTCACTGTTGACCTATCCCTATGAATTTTTTCTGCTATTTCAGTCTTAGTTAATTCTTCATAATTAAATAAAGCTGACAAAATATCACCATGGGATGGAGCTAGATTATCAATTCCTAGTTCTTTAAGTTCTTTTTTAATTAATTTGTTTGCTTCTTCTCTTATTCTTCCTATTAAATGTATTGTATTATCTAAATTCATAAGTTTATTATACTTGGACGTCCAAGCATTGTCAATAGATGTTTTACCTATCCACTTAATTTTTAATCCCTTACCTTTTATAAATTTTTAACAAAATTATAGTTTTATAAAATTAATTATAGTATTACTATAATTTTTATGTTAATATGAAAATTAGTTGGAGTAATTAATATATTTTATTTAAAAATTTCACATATCCACTTCCAACAATTTTTACTAACTAAGGAGGATTTATTATGAAAAAAACAAAATCTATAGGTTTTTGGGATCTTGTACTTATGAATGTGGCTGCCCTTTTCGGACTTAGATGGATGGCTGTGGCAGCTGGTTATGGTGCTGGTTCTATATTTATGTGGTTACTTGCAGCGTTTTTATTTTTCGTACCAAGTGCTTTAGTAGCTGCTGAATTAGCATCTGCATATCCCCATGAAGGTGGTATGTTTGCATGGGTTAAAGAAGCATATGGCGAAAAATGGGGTTATATTGTATGTTGGTTAAACTGGACTGCTAAAATATTTTGGTATCCTGGATATTTAACATTTATTACTGTAAGTTCTGCCTTCGTTTTAGGTAGACCTGAACTAGCAGATAATAAGTTTTTCGTTATACCAGTAGTTTTAGGGGTATTTTGGTTTATAACAACTGTTAATTTAAAGGGTATGAAAACTGGGAAATGGTTTTCAAACTTTGGAGCTTTATTAGGAAGTATAATTCCTGCAGTACTTCTTATAGGATTAGGTTTAGCTTCTGTTTTTGTATTTAAAAAACCGGTTGCTACAGAATATAATTTATCAACTTTAATACCTGATTTTGGTCAAGGGTCAAATATTGCTGCATTATCAGCTCTTATGTTTGCTATGGCAGGGGTTGAAGTTACAGCAGCCTTTGCTACAGATGTTAAGGATGCTCAAAGGGTATTTCCAAAGGCAATATTTACATCAGCTTTTATAGTTGCTGGATTATACATTCTAGGTACAGTTTGTATAACATTTATGATGACACCGGATAAGATAGGTTCAGCAAGTGGTATCATGGATACATTTAAATTAATAGCACAAACTTTAGGTATAGGTGAATGGTTTGTAAGAGTTATTGCATTTTTAATAGTAATAAGTGGTTTTGGTGCATTAAGTGTATATGTAATGAGTCCTACTAAAATGTTATTTGCCAGTGTTAAAAATGGAATTTTTCCTGACTTTTTAACAAAATCAAATAAGCATAATGTTCCACAAAATGGTCTAATAGTACAGGCTATAGGTGTTTCTATAGTAATGTTACTTATGATTTTAATGCCAAGTGTTAATGCTATTTACTCAATATTAGTTACAATGACGGCTATAACTAGTTTACTTCCATATCTATTATTATTTACTGCTTTTTTGAGTCTAAGAAAAAATAGACCTAATGATAAAAGACCATTTAAGGCTGCAAGAAACAGTAAAGTTGCAAAATCAATAGCTATAGTCGGATTACTTTGTTGTTTCTTAGGTATGGGCCTTTCTTTAATTCCATCGGATGAATATAAAACTTTAATGCAAAAGGTTATCTATGAAGTTGAAATTATAGGTGGTGGATTCTTTATATCATGGCTAGGATTTGTTATATGGAATAGATATGAAAAGAAAGTTAAAAGTGGTAAAATAGATAATAAATCAGCTTAATAAATTTAAGGAGGTTTACTATGAATGAAAAAAGATTAGAAAATATTATATCAAATATGAAAAATCATGATATAGATCAATTAATTATTACTTCTCCAGATTCAATATTTTATTTACTTAATGAATGGATACATCCAGGGGAAAGAATGCTTGCTTTATATATAAATTCAGATGGATTTACTAAACTTTTTAATAATAAATTATTTCCATTATCAGATATAGGTACTGCAGTTTGTTATTATGATGATACTGAAGACCCTATTAAAAAATTAGCTAGTGTAATTGATGAAACAAAAATAATGGGAATAGATAAAAATTGGCCATCATCATTTTTAATTAAACTACTAAATGAAACTAACAATCTTAAAGTTGTTGATAGTTCTATAGTAGTAGATGAAACAAGAATGATTAAAGATAAAGAAGAAATTAAACTTATGAAAAAAGCATCTGAAATAAATGACAAAGTCATGCAAAAAGCTTTAGACCTAGTTAAAAAAGGTTTAACTGAACAAGAAATTGGTAAAAAACTAGCAGATGTATATGCTGAATATAATACACCTAATTTTTCCTTTGACCCTTTAATATGTTTCGGTGAAAATGCAGCCGAGCCCCACCATTCATCGGATGATACTAAGCTTAATGAAAATGAGTGTATTATAATTGATATCGGTGGAATTACAAATAACTATTCCTCTGATATGACTAGAAGTTTTTTTCATGGAACTCCTAGTAAAGAATATAAAAAAATATATAACTTAGTATTAAAAGCTAATTTAAAGGCTATTGAAAAAGTTAAACCTGGTGTTAAGTTTTCTGATATAGATAATGCTGCAAGGGATATTATTAAAGATGGTGGTTATGGAGAGTATTTTATTCATAGAACTGGTCATAATATTGGCCTTTGTGCCCATGAATATCCAGATGTAAGCAGTGTTAATGATATGGAAGTTAAAGAAGGAATGGTATTTTCTATAGAACCTGGAATTTATATTCCTGGTAAATATGGTGTTAGAATAGAGGATTTAGTTATTGTTACTAAGGATGGTTGTGAAGTTATAAATAACTACCCAAAAGAATTAAAAACTTTTTAACAAGGGGATATACCCCTTGTTTTTTTGATGAAAAAATATATTATACTTTATTTCCTTTTACTTAGTTTTTTTAACTTTTTCATTAAACCACTTCCTAAAATATCATCTGATACTTTTAAAATACTTTTAATAGTAGGTAATAATTTTTTATCTCCAATCCAATACTTTTCAATAATTTCATTAGAAGTTTTATTTATTACTCTATTAAGTACAAAGGCTGCTAATGCTAAATCATCTATAAACCCTGGTGGACCTATAAAGGCTTCAGGAAAAAAATCTACAACTAAAATGAAATATGCAATAGTTGATAAAAGCATAGCTTTATATGTTTTAGGTATTTCTTTATCCATAATTAATCTACAAAGTAGATAAAACATATCTGGAACTATAAGTAAGTATTCTCCATACTCATATTTTTTTCCCTTTTTCGACTTTAAAAATTTATCAATATCTTTTCTTAAAGCTTTATAAAAGTCATTATAGTCTCTATTTTCAAGCTCTTTATATTCCATAAAAACACCTCTTTTAATAGTTACTATTATTATAACTTATTAATTATGTTATAATACTACCTTTGAAAAAACTTCCCTTTTACTGTTTTCCTTAGACTATATCTAATTTATTTAAAAACACATCTACAACCCTAGGTGAAAATTGAGTCCCTTTATTTTTCTTTATTTCTTTTACTGCAATTTCTTTACTGAGGGCTTTTCTATAAGACCTATTAGAGGTCATTGCATCCCAAGTATCAGCTACTGTTAAAATTTGTGATATTAAAGGTATTTCTTCTTTTTTAAGTCCATCAGGATATCCAAATCCATCCCATCTTTCATGATGATGTTTTACATACCTTGCGACATTTCTAAGTTCCTTTGAATCTTTTAATGTTTCGTATCCATATACAGGATGCTTTTTTATTATATTGTATTCTTCATCGGTTAATTTTTCTTTATTATTTAATATTTCATATGGAATTAGAGTTTTTCCTATATCATGGATTATACCTGCCCAATAAGCTTTATCTACCCTTTCTTTATTTAATCCCATTTTTTCAGCTATTTTAGCTGCCAAATCCGCCACATTTTTTGAATGATTTTTTGTATAACTATCATGTATCTCTAACATATTAATCATAGATACTATAATCTCTCTATGAAAATCATTCTGCATTTTATAATAGGTTTGTAGTTTATAAAATACCATATTTAAGTTTTTAAAATCTTTTATAAGTTTTATTGAGTCATTTTCAAATTTCTTTTCACTAAGTTTATCTATATCAATGTTCATCCCACAGCTTTTTTCTTCATTTATATATAGCGCAAACAATAATGTTTGCTTTGTAGGTTTTATTGCCTTATTGAAAGTATTTTTATCAACACTTACCTTTCTAAATAATTTTTCATCAATATTATCTATAATTTTTAATTCATCTTTTTTTAATTTAAATTCATTAATCCCTAAATCTAGCTTATTTAAAGCATTTAGATTATGTCCTATAGCATCTATAAAAGTAAATTCATCTTGTTCATATGTATACACAGTTCCACAATCAGCTTCCGGTATTATATTAATAGCTGTTCTTAACATATTAGATAAAAACTCATTTTCATCCTTTAACTTGAATTTACCCACATCTGAAGTTAAAGATATAACTTTTTCAAGTCCCTTTGCTATTGTATTTACTTCTTGATAAGATTCTTCTAATTCATCGTAACTATCTTTTAATTTATTATTTTTTGTATTTATGATTTCTATCATGTTTTTATAACTATTTTGTATTTTATTAATCTCTTTAAGTTTTGTCTTAGTAAATTTAAATGTATCATCAGTGTTTTGTTTATAATTATCCATATCACAAGCTATATATCCTAAAGGCATCATTATATTTTTCATTTCATCTATAAACATATTTCTTAATAGTAATAATATAAAAATTATAAAAACTATAATCATAATCATTACTAAAAACATTTTTTCTAAGACTTTATATCTTACCTTTACTCTTAAAAACTGCTTACCATATTTACTTTCCCACCCTTTATAAAAACTTTCAGTAAATAAAGTTTTTCTTTTACTTATAACTTCATTTTTATCTAAAGAATCAGTAAAATATTTTTTCTCTTTATCTGTGACTTTGTATTTACCAGTTAATAAAGAGTTAAAGTCATATGTTAACAAGTCAAATTCAGTATAATTACCCTTTTTTAAATACGTAAATTTATCTGTTATTTTTTTTGTGAATTTTTTAAAATTTAATCCTATTTCAAATACATTATCATCGGGCAATTTAATATATCCATAGAGTCGTACTTTATCATTTTTTGTTTCATTATCAAAGGGTAGCAATAATACTTCACCTTTTTCTAACATCTTTATCTTATCCCATATCGAAGGGTATTTTCTTAAATTTAGATATAAGTCATCTTCATAATTTGTTTTTCTAATTGTCCCTTTCTTATCTAAAAGATAATAGTTAGTTTCTGTTACTTTAAAATCATTTAAATTCTCAATATTTTTTCCTATATTTAATAAATAATTTTCCATGTAAGTATCATCGGAAAACTTTGTATACTCATTATAGAAACGTACTAATTCTTCTTCTAATTCTTTATTATAATGATCTTGAGTTTCATATAATGTTTTTTCTAGTACTTTTACTAAATTATTAAGTACTCCCTCTAGTTTTATTTTTTCTTGAGCATAATTCTCTTTATATACACTATATAAAAATGTAGTTGAAAGTAATAAAGTAATTATTAAAGTTATTAAAGTTATTCCATTAAACTTTCTTTTAATATAGGTTACTATTGAGTAATCTTCCATATTCCCTCCTAAAGTGATGTTTTTTATTATGTATCCAAAAATATATGATTTAAACATTTTTCTGAAAAATATTGTCGAATTTTCTTTTTATTTCGACAATATTTTACATTAAATATTCACTTAATAACAAGTTTTAAGGCTGTTTTTTTAAATGAATTTTAAGCATTAAAATTTATTGCTTAATTTCAAATCCCCATAAATTAGCTATTTTGATTTGATATAAAACTTAATTTATGGTACTATTGAGGTGCTTGACTTGTTGATTTTGTCATACAAACTCAAATTTTGTCGAATTTCAAAGACCTATAAGTCTCTGACATAAAAAATATTTTAAGGAGGTCATTATGGAAAAAGTAAAAGGTTTATCAAAATTTAAATCACTCAAATTCACAAACTCTATTTTATTTAAATTCATCATCCTTACAGTTATAGCCCAACTAGGAACCCCCTTTATAGCGACTTTTATTAATAAGTATGTAAACAAATTTTCTGTATTAAATATTGATATCGGAGCCTACGTTGCTTCATTTATGAATATTATAATACTCACTATAGTTATTACTATATTAGTAAAAAAAATAATATTATCAAGGATATCTGAACTTATGGAGTTCTCAGAAAAGGTAGCTAAGGGAAATTTAAAAAATAGACTTTCTTTAGACAAAAAAGATGAAGTAACTCTTTTAGCCAAAGAAATAAATAAAATGGTAGATCACTTAGCTGACTTAGTTAAAAATACCACCGAATCCGTTGAAAAAGTTTCAGATATTTCTCTAGATGTAAATAAAAGTACTGATACTGTGGATAAAGCTATGTCAGGTATAGCAAGTAAAACTGAATCTATAAATGAAAGTATGTTAAATATAAACAACTACATAGAAGATACTAAAAACCATTTCTCAAATCTTAATGAAATGTCTCAAGGCATAACAGCAAGTTCTGAAGAAGCAGCCTCTTTTACAACTAATGTTAATCAAATAGTTTCAGATGGAAAAAATAAAAATGATGATGTAGTTAAAGGTATTGATAATTTAGATAAGTCCTTTGATATGGTAGAAGATTCATCTAATATATTAAAAGAAAAATCAGAAGAAATACAAAAGATTACTGAAACAGTTAATAAAATAGCTGAACAAACAACTATACTTGCTTTAAATGCTAAAATAGAAAGTGCTAAAACTAATAGTATAAAAGAAGGTAATGGCTTTGGAGTAGTTGCTGAAGAAATAAGAAATTTAGCTGAAGATACAGCAACTTCTATATCTGAAATTGAAAATGTTATTAATGCCATAAAATCAGAAATTAAAAATCTAAATACAGAAACTGAAAACGTATCAAATGTTATTGAAAATATAAAAGAAGTATCCAATTCATCCAATGAACTATACGAAAAAATCCAAAATGAAATATCATCAGTTAATTCTATGGTTCAAGAAATTTCTGCTTCTAATGAAGAACAAACTGCTACTGTAGAAGATATATCCTCTACAATGGAAAGTATAAGTAAAAAAACTAATGATGTATTAGAATCTATAGAAAATACAACAGCTTTAATGGAAGAAACTACAGGTTCTGTAAATAAAATTTCAGAATCGGTTGATTTATTATCAGAAAATGCAGATGAAACTAAGGAAAAAATATATAAGCTAAAGATATAATCATACTAGGCCTTCCTGCCTCTCCTATTACCTTTTTACCTACAATCTCTAAAATAATTGATATTTAATATAAAGAAACTGAGGATAAAAATCCTCAGTTTTTTTTAATATAGATTATTTAATTTTGATATCTAAACTATTAACTACATCTAAAATATATTCCCTAGATTTGTTAGTATCCTCCATTAAAAACTCAATATCTTCATTATCTAATTCTTTAATATTATTCTTTTGTATTGCATTTTTAATTAAACTTTTCTTCAATTTATCTAAACTTAAATCATTAACTTTTAATTGTTCAAAACTTTCTGGTATGATTACACTTTCTCCTGGAACACTATCTTCAGGTTTTCCTCTTTTAACCTCTATTCCATTTTCTCTAGCAAAGGTTAACTGGGCCGTTGGATGCTTACCTGCTCCTGTATATTCTGTTTCTTGTACTACTATAGTTTTATCTTCATCCATTTCCTTAGCAATAGCAACTGCAGCAGCTAAAGAAGTGTTTCCAGCAGGTCCTCTTTCTAGACCTTCTAATTGGGCTAATGCTTCAGTTACATAGAATACTTCCCCTTGAGTCAATGTAACATATCTATCCATATATCTCAATACCCTTGCTGCATTTCTAGGAACATCTGCCCTATCAGGCCAAGTTGCAAAAGGAACACCAAATCCTGTATGTCCAGTTGTAAATGATTTTTTATTAAAATCATTGTCTGATGCCATATGTAGTCCTGTTAAATCGACTGAAGCACCAAATATCTTTGTATCTTTAGCACCTTGTTTTATTAATCCTCTAGCTGTTCCTGTTAAATTTCCTCCACCTGCATTTGTTGCAATAACAACATCAGGATACTTTCCTTCCTTTTCAAGCATTTGATTAGCAAGTTCTGATCCTAAAGTTTCTACTCCTGCAATACCAAAGGGTGTATATAAAGAAGCATTAAAATAACCTGTCTCTTCTAATAGTTTTAAAAAAGTATAAAATAACTCAGGTCCTACTGTAAGCTGTACAACTTCAGCTCCGTAAGCCTCACATTTTCTTGCCTTTTCTAATATTTCAGGCTGTCCTATTTTCCTAGAATCGTAAACCTCTTGTACGATTATGCATTTAAGTCCCCTTTGAAGAGCTTGAGCTGCGACAGCTGCACCATAATTACCACTGGTTGCTGCAATTACACCTTTATATCCGTGTTTTTCAGCATGATATACAGACACAGCAGCTCTTCTAGCTTTAAATGATCCAGATGAATTAACTGCTTCATCCTTTAAAAATACCCTAGCTCCTTTTCCCTTAGGAGAATATTTCTTTATTAATTTATTTATATTCTTAAGCTCATATAATGGGGTATTTCCTACCTTTGTTTCATTTTGAATTTTTCTAACTTCTTCTAAAGAATAACCAACCTTTTTCATCATCTCTTCATAATCAAAGGCTATTTGTCCATAATCAAACACCTCATAATCAATACCTACTGCTTTTTTCATAATCTCATTTTTTCTAGCCATAATAGCTTCATACGAAATATCTCTCATTCTAACATCTCCTCTAAAATAATTTTAGATTTAGTCTAACTTAATTATTTCATCCCTAAGTTCTATACCTACATCGATAAGTTCCTTAATAGGTTCTCCAAAATTATGAACATGCTTTGGATTTATATCTGATAATTTTCCTTTAACTTTTCTACCTATAAGTGTTTTAATCTCAACTTCATCGCCTATATTAGCTTCTTCAGTTATCATATATCCCTTAAACCATTGTACTAATGGTACTTTCTTTGTATCTAAAGGCAAATGCTTAGCCCTTTTTTCAGGTTCTAATAAAATCTCTTCTATTTCAACCCATTCTCCACGTTTTACTTGTTTCATTTATGCCATCTCCTTTTCTAAACTTTTTACAGGTTCTCCGTTAGGACCTATATACTCTCTACCCCAACCAGAAATTACAGCAAAAATCATAATTGCTAGCATTATCCAACTATAAAAAATCCAAGGTGTCATCTGTGTTGTTTCAAATACTGGAACTAAATCCCCAAACTGTGAATTTGCATTTTCAGCTAATGATTTTACTAATAATAAAGCTGGTGTCCAAGGTAATGAATAAACCAATGTACAAGCTGTTGCATCTAAAAGATTTGCTCTTCTATAAGGATGTATTTTATATTTTTCTCCTAAAGGTTTTGCATAAAATGTACCTAGTGCTAATATCGGAGGTGCATTTAATCCCATAATAGCTGACATAGTAATTATTAACGTTATCATTGATACTTCTACTCCTCTAGCAGTTTTAACAAACTTATTAGCTAAACCTATTAATGCTTTATCTCCTCCACCTTCTTTCATTATGTTTACACAAGCAAGGATCAATAAGGCTAAAATTGAGATATCAACCATACCTCCTATACCATCTACTAAAAGTCCTTTAGCTGCTCCATCTTCAACATAAAGTAGTTTTGATATACTATTTAAACCAAATATCTGTGCTGTAATAGCCGCTACTACAGTACCTATTGTTGTAGCTGTTATTATATGTGCTCCTCTTATTGCAATAAAAATTGTTAAAAACGCTGGTATAAGCATTACTAATCCTGTTGGATTCATATACTGAGCTAGTGTTTCATATGGTACATTTTGTACAGTATTTCCTCCACCGAAAAATGCAAATAATACTAAAGTAATACCTCCAGCTAATAAAGAATATTTTAGTCTTGATTTAACAACTCCACCTACATCTGTACCTTGACTTGCAGCTGAACTAATAGTTGTATCAGATAATGGAGCTAAATTATCTCCAAAAGTTCCTCCTCCAACTATTGCTCCTATTAAAGCTAAAGGATTAGCACCTAATAAAGCTCCTGCTGGATATAAAACTGCCATACCTGCTACTATAGTACCAAAACCTGTACCTGCTGCTGTAGCAAATAATGCACTTGCTAAAAATGTAATAATAACAAATAAAGTTCCTTTTGCTCCAATATGATATGCAACCCAAATTATACCTTCAACTAAACCAGAAGATCTTAATACTGTTGCAAAAACTCCTGCAAATATCCAACATGCTACTGGAATTATAGCAATTTTATCTGCCATACCTTCAATAACTACATTTGCATAATTCTCTTTATTCCTTGCAAAGAAAAATGTTAACATAATTCCTCCAAGGGCTCCTACCCACATACCCCTTACATCCGGTGCCTTTAATAAAGATATATAAATAGCAACAAATACAAAAACACCAAAGGGTAAAAAGGATGTCCACCCTCCTCCTATTAAATCTAATTTCTTTTTATTTTCCATATACACTCCTCCTTTTATATTTACTAAATATATTTTGCAATTTCCATACCAAAAGATTGAAAATTCTTAGAAGTTAGTGTATATGAAGGTTTTCATAGTTTAGCTAAAAAAAAATTATAACTTATAGTAAAAAAACTAGGAAATAAATTTCCTAGCGATTAGAAATTTATTTCCTAGTTTACTTTAAATCATATTCTACTATCTTATTAAATAACTGACGTCTACTAATATCTATATTTTTAGCAGCCTTTGTTATATTTCCATTGTATTTTTGTAAAACATTTTTAATATATTTTATTTCTGCTTCTTTTCTTATTTCTTTTAAACTCTTATTATAATATAATTTTTCCTTTTTATTTTGATACCCAGGTAAATCATTTGCTCTTATAACCCCACCTTCTGAAAGTACCACTAATCTCTCTACAATATTTTTTAACTCCCTTATATTTCCTGGATAATCATAGTTAAGTAAAAAGTCAAGGACTTCCTTTTCTATATCAAAAACCTTTTTTTTCATCTCCTTAGATTTTTTATCTAAAAAGAAATTAACAAACATCTTTAAATCTTCTTTTCTTTCCCTTAAAGGTGGTATATCTAAAATTATTGTATTCATTCTATAAAATAAATCTTCCCTAAAATTACCCTTTTTAACTTCATCGGGTATATCTCTATTTGTAGCACTTATAAATCGTAAATCCAAATTTATTGTTTTATTACTACCTATTCTTTGAATATTTTTATTTTCTATGACCCTTAATAACTTTGTCTGTACACTTAAGGGCATCTCACCTATTTCATCTAAAAAAAGTGTTCCTTTGTGGGCTTGTTCAAATCTTCCTACCCTTTTATCAACGGCTCCTGTAAATGCTCCTTTTTCATGTCCAAATAATTCTGATTCTAACAAATTTTCAGAGAATGATTGACAATTAACTGCTACAAATCGTTCATTATTTCTATAACTACATTCATGGATATATCTAGATAATATTTCCTTTCCAACGCCTGACTCTCCCATTATTAACACATTTACATCTGTATTTGCTACTTTCTCAGCTACATTAATTACCTCACTAAACTTTTTATTTTTTGTTTTTAATAATGAATTTCTATTAACCTCATTTTTTTTTAATAATATATTATCAGATTTTAGTTTAGTAAGCCTTTGTACTTTTTTTATTTCTAATAGTAACTCTTCAGGGTCGTGTCCTTTAATAAAATATCCATATGCACCTTTTTTCATAGCTTCAACAGCATTTTTAACTGAGCCATAACCTGTTACTAAAATAACTTCTAAATCATGATACTTTTTATTTATTTTTTCTAAAAGTTCTATACCATCCATTTTATCCATTATTAAATCAGTTAAAACTAAATGAAACTTTTCTTTTTTTAATTTATTTAAAGCCTCTAAAGCTGAGTTAGCTGAGCTTATATTATAACCTTTTTCATTTAAAATCATTTCTAATACATCTAAGTATTCCCTTTCATCATCAACTATTAAAATATTAAAATCTTCATTATTTATCATTCTCCACTTCCCCTTTCAAAGGCAAATAAATTTCAAAAGTTGTTCCTTTATCTAGCTTGCTATTAACCTTTATTTCTCCTCCAGATTTCTCAACTTGATTATATAAAACATATAAACCTAGTCCAGTACCCTTTGATAATCCTTTATTAGTGAAAAAAGGATCGAATATATTTTCTAAATCACTTTCACTAATCCCTATACCTGTATCACTACATGATATAAAAAGTGAGTTTCCATTTTTTATACACTTAAGTGTTAACTTTCCTCCATCAGGCATAGCATCTATTGCATTAGAAATTAAATTTATTATAATATGCTTTAAGGATTCTTGATTTATTTCTAAATCTATATCATCAGAAATAGCTTTAAAATCTATTTTTTGTTTTTCCATTACTTTTCTTTCTAACTGTAAAATGTTATCTACAAAGCTTTTAAGATGAATTTTTTTCTTGTCTGTTCCTGAAATCCTTGAAAAGTTTAATAAATTATCTATAATATCACTTGCTTTATCTACTGAAGATTCTATAGATTTTATAGCCTTTTTAGTACTATCATCAATATTTTTAAATTTCATTTTTAACAGATAAGTATAGTTTCTAATAAGTCCTAAAGGATTTCTTATCTCATGAGCAACCCCTGCTGCTAGTTGTCCTACTGCAACCATTTTATTTGCTTGCATTAACTTTTTTTCTTGTATCTTTATATTTGTAACATCTTTAACCATTAATAAAACTTTAATTATCTTTTGTTCTTTATCTTTAAGTGGGAAACTTGATATTTCATAGATTCGATTTTCATACTTGATTTTTTTGTTATATCTTTTTTTATTAATATAAGTATTCTTTATAATATCATGGATTTCATTCATATCAATAAAATCTGTATCTTTTTTCCCTATAATATTTTCCCTTTTTTTATTAACAAAATTACAAAAGGCTTTATTAACATTAACTATTTTATAATCTTTATTAAATACAATCATAAAATGGGTAAGCCCATCAAAAGTCGTCTGTAAATCATTTCTACTCATATATAGTTCTTCAGTTCTTTTTTTCACTTCTTTTTTTAAAGTTCTATTCCATGAATAAAAAAGATATGTTATTCCTAAATAAATAATAGCAAATATAGCTGATATTATTACAACTTTTTCAGTCATCCCCTCATTTGAGATGGGTACAGAAATTCCAAACCATTTCTGTTGTATTTTCTGAATTACTCCTTTCCTTTTTAAATTAAATATTCCTTTATTTATAATCCGAATAAGTTTTTCCTCAGATTTTGGTACAGCAAATACCACTTCTTTTTCATATAAAGGCTCATTTACTATTTTGGTTTTATCCTCTAAATTAAGTTCATTTACAAAATAACTTACTACAGGCTCATCCCCTACAACAGCTTTAACTTTACCACTTTTTAAAAGTTTAATTGCTCTTTTTATATCCTTAGTAAATATAAAATTTATTTTATCTGATCTCTTTTTTAGAAATTCTATAGCATAATCACCTTTAGGAACCGCCACATTTTCATTTATTAAATCCTTATAATTTTTTATATTATCCTCAGATTTTTTTGTTAATATTACTCCCCGTAAATTATAAAAGGGTTTAGAAAAAAGATAATATTTTTCCCTTTCCTTACTTTTAAACATATCACATATATCTGTTTTTCCCTTTGCTAAACTACTTAGTGCCTTTTCCCAAACTAAGGGTTTAATCTCTATAGGCTCACCTATCTCTATAGAAAGTGTTTTTATATAATCTACAATGGCTCCTTTATATTGCCCATCTTCATTATCTACATATCTAAGGGGAGGAGCATTTTGATCTGCTCCATAAATAAGACTTCCATGTTCTTTTAGATAGCTTCTTTCTTCTAATGAAAGGGGTTTTGAATAGGATATATACTGTATTAAATTTATATCATATTTTTTATTTATGTATAGATTTATACTAAGTAATATAATAAGTAAAATAAATATTAAAGCTGAAATATATTTTTTCTTCATTTGTTTTTCTCCTTTATTAGTTTATATAATTAAAGTTTCTAAATAAATTTGTTTCTTCTTTATATTAACATAAAAAAACCTAAGAATTTAATCCTAGGTTTTAAAAAAATAAAAAATTTTTATTAACTTTACTTATTTAATGGTTCTGTTGCATCTAAACCTTTAATAACTACTAAATACTGAAAATAATCAGTTGTTACACCTTTCTTTTTAATAGAATATGAATAAGGCCATAATAACTCATCATTAAATGGAGAGTTTTCACCATCTAATTTAAATAGTGTAAAATCTTTAATTAAATCAAGTTCATGATTAAAATTATCCATAGCCTTAACTTCATAGGAACCATTATTTTTACTCATATACTTACAATCATCATAGGCATATACAATAGATACTATTTTGTCTTTTAATCCTTTACTATCATTCATTAAAGTTGCCATCCATTTTACTTCCCTTTGTTCCCTTTGATATATATGCCCATCTCCCCATTGTCCAAAATACTTTTCATCTGGGTCTTCATTATATATTTTTTCAAAGTTTTCATATATTCTTTTATCCCTAATACTATTAAAATTATCCTTACCATATGCTTCATATCTATAAAGGATATTATTATTTACTAAGTTAAATATAAATAAATCATCTCCTAAATATTTTTTATACTCTTTTTTATTTTCTTCTATATCTTTTTTTAGTCTCTTAGAAAAATCCTTTAACCCTTCATGATTAACCTTTTTTTCTTGATTCATTATAGCTTTAAATTCATTTATCATTTCACTTATTTTTTCCTTTGGTTCTTCTTTTGGTAACACATCATACATGCATCTTAATGCATTAGAAGGTTGATGTTCAATATCTATACCAACAACCTTTATTTTACTTTCCTTTGGAAGTTTTTTATTATACTCATATAACATTTTCCAATGGTTATAATTATCCTGATTCCATTCATATGTACCCTTTAATGGTTTATATATATTATCTAAAATTTCTATATCTCCAGTTTCTAAATACTTATTTAAAAAATATCCCATACTATATGAAAGTTCACATAAATAATATTTAAAATCTGTTTCCTTTTTAAAATATTTTAAAAACTTTTCTCTAAGTTTCATATTTCCTTTATTTCCATGTCTCTCCCCTGTTAAGAAAACTCTTTTATTTTCAGTATCTATAATATTAACATCTTCAAAATTATCACTCTCAACATCAACTATAGAATAGTTTTTTTCAAGATAATTATATACTTCTTTATTTTTAAATTTTAAATCCTTTAAATCAGTTACGCTACACCCTGTTAACATTGTAATAATAATTAAACTTATAAATATTTTTTTAAACATAAATTACCTACTCCCCCTAGTACTTATTTTTAATATATAGACTCTAAACTAATACTTTCTATAATTTCTATGAAATGTAATTATATCCTTCTTTTTATCTGTTATATTCTATATAGGTTAAATATTACCTCTACACCTAATTATTAAGAAAATATAACATAATTAGTTTTGTTTGTCTTTAAAGTGTTTAAATCTATATAATAAAGAAAGGATATAAAATTTATAAATTTTTAAAAACTATTTTCCTTACTTGTGCATCTAATACATAGAAGGGAGGCAACGGATGCAAAATTTAATAAAAAAAGCTAAAAAAGGCGATAAAAAAAGTCTATCAAAGGCAATATTTTTAATAAAAGATGATGCTTATAAAATTGCTTATTGCTATCTACATAATAAAGAAGATAGTATGGATGCAGTGGCTAATGCTGTTGAAAAAGCTATATTAAATATAAAAAACATAAAAAAAACTAAGTTTTTTAAAACTTGGTTTATAAGGATTGTTATAAATGAATGCAATATGAAATTACGTAAAAGAGAAAAAATAATGAGAATTGATGATTTATCTAAAGAAAAATCCACCAAAAAAACAAATAAAGAGGAGAAAATGGATTTAAATAATTCATTAAACAAACTTTCACCTTCTGATAAGTCATTAATATATATGAAATATTATTTAGGTTACACATTAAAAGAAATTTCTGAATTAATGGATTTACCCCTATCAACTGTGAAAACAAGAATATATAAAAATTTAAAATTATTAAAAAAAGAATTAGAAATAAAGGAGGTATGATTTTGAGTAAAAACAATGAAAAGGAACTTGATGAATATGGTAAGTCTTTATTTGATGATATAGAAGTACCTAAAGAGTTAGATGATAAAATAAAAAAAAGAATAGATAAAACCCCTATTAAAAAAGATAAAATCTTAAATAAAAGAATAAGTAAAGTATTAGCTGTAGCTATTATATTTATGTTTCTTTTTACAATTGGAGTAAAATATATTAAAGGCTTTTCAGCCTATGCATCTAATATTCCTATAATAAAAATAGCTGTTGAATGGATTAAAGGAGATAGTGGAACTGAATATGCAAAACAAAATGGTTATAAAGAAATTAAAGGGACTGTTATTAATAAAGATGGATATAGACTAACAATTAATAATATTATGTTCGATGAAGATAGATTAGTATTATCAGTAATAGCAGATGGAGAAAAGGTAAAAAAACTCAAAAGTGAAAAATCTAATCTAACAATTGATATTAAATTTAATGACTTTAAAGAAAAAGGTGGTTTTTTACAAACAAATATTAGTAAAGAAAAAATCAAAATAAGGGCTGAAAAAATATTTAAAGATAAAGAAGTAATCACATTTTTAAAAAAGAACCCTAAATACATTACTCTAAATGCTAAACTTATGATAAGAAATGATAAAGAAAGTAAGGTGATTAAAGAATTCAATGATATAAAAATACCATTTAAAGAGGAAAATGTTTTATTATCTAAAAAACATTTTCTAAACAAAGAAATAACTTCTCCCCATGGAGTTATAAATTTTAAAAAATTAACAATAAGTCCTACTAGAATGAAATTAGATGTAAAGTTTGATATGGATGAAGGATATTTATTTACAGACTTTGAAAATCTTTATTTACTAGATAGTAAGGGAAATGCTTATAAACCTGAAGGATTAGTTAGTACTAATCCTAATGAAAATAGTCGTAGTTTTTATTTTGTACCTTCTATATATTTTGAAGAGTTTAAAAAGTTATATATTGTATTTGATGGAGTTTGGATAGGCTCTAAAGATAATAATATTAATCTTAACATTAAAGACTCTTACCCAAAGAAAATAACATATATGAATAAAGAAATAACATTCAAAAAAGTAATCCACAAAAATGAAAATTTAGTTATTACATTGAAGTTACCTAGACGTTTAAGGGTTAATAGTTTAGATATTGATGGCTTTAAAGGAGATAGCTACAAAAGCTTTAGAGAAAACATTAATAATAAAAATGAACCTTCTATAAATGAATTTGGATTTTAAAAAATAGATTTAAAATCCAAATATAATATTACCCTTGATAATTCTGGATATCTTTATGATTTACAAAAGAACATAAAAATACCATTAAAATAACTAATAATAAATAAACCTCTTACTTATTGATTATATATATATAAAGATATAAAATGAAAAGTAAATGTTTTATATAAGAGGTGATTTATCTGAAAAAAATAATATTAATAATACTTGGCTCTATATCGATAGCTTTAGGAATAATAGGTATCTTTTTACCATTACTCCCTACAACTCCACTACTTTTATTAGGGGCTAGTTGTTATGTTAAAAGCTCTAATTCACTTTATAATTGGCTTATTAATAATAAATATCTAGGAAGCTATATAAAAAATTATAGACTAGGTAGGGGAATTCCTAAAAAAACAAAAATAATTGCAATTTCAACCCTTTGGCTAACTATAGGATATTCAGCTATATTTATTGTTCCTTTACTTTTAATTAAAATACTTTTATTTTTTATAGCAATAGGTGTTACAATACATCTATTAACTATACCAACATATAAAAAGACACTTAAGTAAATCCTTAAGTGTCTCTTTATTTATATATCTAATTCAACTGATACAGGACAATGATCACTTCCATAAATATCTGTGTGTATATAAGAATCTATTAAATTATCCTTTAATCTTTCAGATACAATAAAATAATCTAATCTCCATCCTGAATTTCTTTCTCTAGCCTTTCTCATATAAGACCACCAACTATATATATCTTCTTTATCTGGATAAAAATATCTAAAAGTATCTATGAAACCTGTTTCTAATAAATTTGTCATCTTCTCTCTTTCTTCATCTGAAAAACCTGCATTTTTTCTATTTGACTTTGGATTTTTTAAATCAATCTCCTTATGGGCAACGTTTAAATCACCACATAAAATAACAGGCTTTTTAGAATCTAAATCCTTTAGATACTCTCTAAATAATTTTTCCCATTCCATTCTATAATCTAGTCTTTTTAATCCCCTCTGGGAATTAGGCGTATAAACATTTACTAAGAAAAATTCATCAAATTCTAAAGTTATTAATCTACCCTCTTTTGAATGTTTCTCAACACCTATTCCATACTGAACATTTAATGGTTTTTTCTTTGTAAAAACAGCTGTACCAGAATATCCTTTCTTTAAAGCATAATTCCAATATTGATAATATCCTTCTAAATCTAGATCTATTTGTCCAGCTTGTAATTTAATTTCTTGAACAGAAAATATATCTGCATTTACTTCATTAAAATAATCTAAAAAACCCTTTCTTACACAGGCTCTTAAGCCATTAACATTCCATGATACTAATTTCATATTCTCCCTCCATTAATTATCCTTAGTCTATATATCAATTACCCTTAATATATAATTATAATCTTTAAAACTTAAGGATTTTAATTCAATTCTTCAACTAAAATATCCTTCATTTTTTCTATTATCCCTGGAGAAGGGACATCTTGATATCCAGTTACTAATAAAGCAAAATTTTCTGCAAGGATTTCCTCTGGTTGTATAGAAGAATCAGTATTTGCACCTACTTTATCTAAAAATCCATCTACCTTTACAAAATCTAAACATACAGGTTCATCTTTTTTATATTTAACCCTTAATTTTCCCTCAATATCCTCTAGTACTAGAAGTTTTAAATCTAATTTTTTTAATATGTCCTTATCATCACTTATATTTTCATAATCATCCTTTAAAAGTATTACAGGTGTAACCTTTACTTTTCTTTCTTTATGTAGAACTGTTATATAACTATTAATTAAAGGGGCATCGGGATTTGTCATCCTTCTTTTTAAATATTTTTGTGGAAGTTTTATATTATTAACTAGTTTAAAACCTATAACTTCATATAACTTTTTTCTTAAGTTAAAATTATTTCTTGATATAATATGAAAAAGTTCATGGGCTAAAAACTTTGTTAAACCTAGATTATTATAAGACTCAATTCTTCTTTGGGGTAAAAATATTGTATCCATCCTAGTATATGCACTATTAAATTCTTCCCTACCTGTTGTTTTAACTAAATGTATCTCTTCATCTATACTTAGGCTTAAATCCTTTAATAATCTATTTAATTCATCTAAACTTGTCTTTATTTTTTCCTTTTCTTTCTTTTTCCATGGTAATACATTATCCTTTAAGAATTCTTCATATTCATTTTCTCCGATTAATTTATCAGTTCTCATTTTTAATGACCTTTCAAAGTCATTCATATTTTCTAATAATTCATCTTTTTTAGCTATTACATTTTGTCCTTCTTTTTTATTTAAAAAATTATATATCATACATAGCCTCCATAACTTTTATAAACTTTATCCTTTTATAAGTATATAATAGATTTAAACTAAAATAAAATGAAAAAGAGATAGAATTTAATCTATCTCCTTAGTTTAATCAATTTTAAACTTCTTTGTAGCCTTAGATAACATATCAATCATTTCATCTAATTGCTGTATAGATGATGCTATTTCTTCTATAGACGCCGTTTGTTCTTGTATTGATGCACTTATTTGTTCGGTGGATGCTGCTGAGTTTTCAGCTACCCCAGATATATTTTCCATAGTATCAACAACACTTTCATTAGACTTTGTAACATCTTTAATATCAGTATTTAATGAATGTACCTTTCTAGTTACTAACTTTATTGATTCGTCTAATTTTTTAAATATATCCTCTGTATTATCTAGGGATTTATTTGATTTTATTAACATTTCTCCTGCTATTTTAGTTTCTGAATTAACATTAACTATAGTGCTATTTATATCTTCTATAATATTTTGAATTTCATTAGATGCATTAGTTGACTGTTCTGCTAATTTTCTAATTTCATCAGCAACAACAGCAAATCCCTTTCCAGATTCACCAGCACGGGCTGCTTCTATTGCTGCATTTAATGCAAGTAAATTAGTTTGTTCTGATATTTCATTTATTCTATCTACTATGTTTCCTATTGTCTCAGATTTCTCAGATAAACTACCAACATTTTCATTTACATTAGATGCCACTGAAGTATACTTTTTAAATCCAGTTTTAAGTTCTTTAACTGAATCTAAACCTTTTTTATTGTTTTGATCCATCAATTCTGTATCATTCATAGTAGTCTTTATTTTTTCATTTATATTTTTTACTTTATTTGATAATTCATTTGTTGTATTTAAGGATTTATTAATTTCCTCTGCTTGATTGTTTACCCCTGAGGCAACTTCCTGTACAGTTGTTGATATTTCATCACTAGATAGGCTTACTTCCTCAGAAGATTTAGTTATTGAATCTGAAGTATTTTTTAAATTCATAGATGCATCTTGTATATTACCTATAATTGATTTCACATTTTGAACCATTTTATTAAAGTTATTACTAAGTAATCCTATTTCATCTTTAGTCTTAGTTTTAATATTTACATTTAAGTTTCCTTTAGATATTTCATCTGTAGCGTTAACGACTTTCATTAAAGGCTTTAATAAAGTATTTAATAAAAACATAAATACTAATAATATTAAAACTACTATTCCGCCGTTTATAGCCATAATCTTAAATACATTACTCTCCATTGTATCAAGGGCTTTATTTATGGTATCTTTAGCTACGTTTGCATTCTCAAAATATGGTTTTGTGTTTATATTAGAATATATAACATAACGAATATTACCATCATATTTTATAGGGTAATACATCTCTGCAACGTCACCTTTTAAATTAATTATACTTTCAGAGGTTTTAAATACCTTCTTTATATACTCATTTTCTAATTTTTTACCTTTTTCAATTGAAGACTCTACATTTTTTAGATTTTCAGTTAAAACTAAATTATTACTATCAATTAAATATAATGACTTAATTTCATTATTTTCTTTTATAAAATCTTTTAAAGATTTTTCTATTTTTTCAGCATTTAATGCAGATTCTATAACACCTTTATTATCATACCTTGGTATTGCCATAAACTTAAATATTTCTCCTGTTTCTTCTTTCATTTTAAGTGATGATGGTAAAGCTTTAACATCTCCTGTTACAAGCATCCTATATCCATCCCAAATATCAAATAAATTTAATCCTACTGACTTTTCTTCTGTTGACAGAGTAAAAAAACCATCTTTATCTGTTAGATATAAATCTGTCATCTCAGTCTTTTCTTTTATAGATTCTAAATCTTTATTTGTTAGTTCTTTTCCCTTATCAGCTTCTTGTAAAACATAGGCTGCATTTAACATAACATTATCTATTTCTTTTTCTGTATTTTTAACATAATTAGATATTTTAAAGCAAAGTTCATTTAAAGATTTTTCTACATCTTCTTTAGAATTTTCATTTAGTTTATCCACTGTTATATTAGTTTTATCCTTAATATTTTCTTTCTGCATAAACATAACAGCTGAAGTTATCATAAGAAGCAAAGCTAAAGAACCTGCTGCAAATATCATAAATTTTTTCTTTATAGATGTTTTCATTCCTGTTAGCCCCCTTAGATATTATAGTATTTTCTTTTGAAATTTTACATTGACTTTAAACATTGTTTCCTCTTAAGGTTAGTCCTATGTAAATCCTATATACACTCCCCCTTTTTCGGGCACGCAAAAGACACCTATAAACATATAGGTGCCATAAAAATTAATATGGCAACCTGGCTATCTATAACTAGACCCATGGCTTTGCGTCCCTGCCTCACGACAAGTTTGCCTTTTACATTGTATTAAATTTAATATTTCCTCCTCACATTATAGCTGATTTTTAGTGCTTTTTCAACAAATTTCACTATAATTTAACAGTATCTGATTATGTTTATATATTTGTTACAAAAATTCAATCGTAAAAAAAATGAGCTAAGAAAATTCTTAGCTCATTTTTTAACCTTTTATCATTTCTTTAGCATTTTTAACTATATTATCGACTGTAAAACCATACTTTTCCATAAGTATTTCTCCAGGTGCTGAAGCTCCAAATTTATCTATTCCTATTACTCTTCCTTCATCTCCAACATATTTATGCCATCCGTATGTTGAAGCAGCCTCAACTGAAATCCTCTTTTTAACTTCTTTAGGAAGAACGCTTTCTTTATAAACCTTAGGTTGTAAGTCAAATACCTCTAAACTTATCATACTTACAACTCTTGAATTAATTCCCTCTTCTTTTAATCTTTCATGGGCTTTTGTAAGTAGTGAAACTTCAGAACCACTTCCCATTAAAATAATATCTGGTTTATTTCCATCTTCTTTTCTTAGAATATACCCTCCTGAATGAGCTCCTTTATTAACTCCTTCTAAAAGGGGTACACTTTGCCTTGTTAAACAAATAGCCGATGGTCCTTCAGTATTTTTTAAAGCTTCTATCCAGGCTATAACTGTCTCTTTAGAATCAGCTGGTCTAAATACAGTTAAATTAGGGATTGATCTTAAGGATGTTAATTGTTCTATTGGTTGATGTGTTGGTCCATCTTCACCTAGAGCTATACTATCATGGGTAAATACATAAATAACTGGTTGTTTCATTAATGCTGCAAGCCTTATTGATGGTTTCATATAATCAGAAAAAATTAAAAATGTAGAACCAAATACTCTTAATCCTCCATGAAGACTCATACCGTTTAATACTGCCCCCATACCATGTTCCCTAACTCCAAAATTTATGTTATTTCCATGGGGTGTATTCCACTGAAAATCATCCTTTTGTTTTAAAGTAGTTTTTGTTGAAGCATTTAAATCTGCTGAACCCCCTATTAAATTTTCTAGATGTTTACTAACTATATTAATAACCTTTCCACCTTCTTTTCTAGTGGCTTTTGGTTTATCAACAAAATCCCAAAGTTCTTCATCCATTAATAATGAATCCGGTATTTCTTTACTAAACCATTTTCTCCATTGTCTTGCTTTTTCTGGGTAGTCTTCACAATAATCATCAAATGTTTCTTCCCAGTCAGCTTTTATTGTTTCTCTTTTTTCTACTATTTCTTTAATATAATCCCTTACCTCTTTCGCTACATAAAAATCTGGATGATCCCAATTATGTCTTTTTTTAGTTAATTTAATTTCTCCCTCTCCTAAAGGTGCTCCATGGGCAGCTGACTTACCTTCTTTGTTAGGACTTCCATAACCTATAGTAGTTGGTACTTTTATTAAACTTGGTTTATCTAAATTTTCTCTAGCCTTTTTAATTACTTTTTCTATCTCATCAATATCATTACTATTTTTTACTTCAAATACTTCCCAACCATAACTTTCAAATCTTTTTTTTACATCTTCAGTAAAACTTATTTCTGTAGTTCCATCTATAGTTATATTATTATCATCATATAGTGTTATTAATTTTCCTAATTTTAAATGTCCTGCTAAGGATGCTGCTTCGCTTGCTACACCTTCCATTAAATCACCATCCCCAGCTATAACATAAGTATAATGATCAACTATATTATATTCTGGTTTATTAAACTCATTTGCTAATCTTTTCTCAGCAATAGCCATTCCTACTGCATTTCCTATCCCTTGACCTAAAGGTCCTGTAGTAGTTTCTACACCTGGAGTATGACCATATTCAGGATGGCCTGGTGTTTTTGAATTTAATGTTCTAAAGCTTTTTAAATCCTCCATTAAAACATCATATTCAAACAAATGTAAAAGGGAATAAAGTAACATCGAACCATGTCCTGCTGATAAAATAAATCTATCCCTATCGGGCCAATTTGGATCCATCCCACTTCCCTTTAAAAACTTACTCCAAAGGGTAAAAGCCATAGAAGCTGTTCCCATAGGTAAACCAGGATGGCCTGATTTAGCCTTTTCGATTGCATCTACTGATAAAAAACGTATAGTTTCAATTGTCTTTTTCTCTATATTCTTCACAACTAGACCTCCTTTTTTATCTCTATTAATATATATATCCTTTTTTAAGTGTTTTTAACTATATATTAAAAAACAAACTGAGATTTTCACCCCAGTCATAAAATCTATTAATATATTTTTATATATTTTTTATTTTCCATACTTATATCTTTTTGTTTTCCCCTTACAATTATTCTTTGTTTTGAAGTATTAAGTGGATGACATGCTGTTAGAGTAATAGCATTATATCCTATAGATTCAGTTACTGACCAATCATTTTTCTCTACGATAAATACTTTTTCTACTTCATATGAAAAGTTTGTATTATTTATTTTTAAAATTATTTTATCACCTTTTTTAAGCTTATCTACGTTTCTAAACCAAGCACCATAGGTAGTTCTATGTCCTGCTATACATACGTTTCCTTTCTCTTTCCATGGTAAAGGACTCTTCTCATAAAGACCTGGTCCTTTTTTTAAGTCATTAACTGAAGTACCAGAAATAATTGCTGCCTTAACATCTATCTTAGGAATATAAATTTTCATTAAACCATCTTTATAATCTTTCCTTGAAAGCTTAAATTCTACATCTATTTTTTCTTCTACTTTTTTTATCGATATATTATTTCTTAACTCTCTTTTTATTACCTTTTTATCTTTTTTCTCATCTATAACCTCTTTACTTAATAAATCATTTTGAATAATCTTCCACTTATTTATATTATATAGAGAAATTAATATTAAAATGATCCCTAATATTATAAGTATTGAACCTTTTTTAATTTTTAAAAAATTATTTTTCATATGCTCACCTTCTATAAGTTAAAAGGAAGTTGATAATCAACTTCCCTTTACTAACTATCTATTTTTTCTATTTAATTTAATACCAAATCCTAATAACAATGTTCCTAATCCACTTAATATAAAATCAGATGGTATCAAACCCCCTGTGTTAGGTAAATTAGGTATCTCTTTTTTAGGTTCGATTATTATCTCTTCCTCATTTTCTGGTTCAGGATCATTTGGTATATCAGGTATTTCATCGATTGGTTCAATAATTACTTCTTCTTCATAAATATTTGTTATTGTAATATTTATTGTCTCATCTTCTATGATTGTAAAATCTTTTTTAGTATATTCTACTTCATCTGCTCCATTATTATTAGTTTCTACAATATAATAATCACCTATCTTTAATTTAATTGGTTCTGTTGTACCTTCTGTTATTTCAATTATTTCTACTTTATTATCTTCTTCATCATATATTGTTACCTCATATTCTTTACCTTCTGTATCACCTTCTACTAATTTTGTTACGGTTAAATATCCTGGTTTTCTTTCTTTATTGTCTTCATCGTCTTTATCATCATTTTTGTCTTCATCTTTACCATCTTCTTTTTGCTCTTCATATAAATTTTTAATTGTTAAATTTACTGTTTTATCTTCTTCTATAGTAAATTCTTTGTTACTATAACTTATACTATCTGCTTTATTACTTTCAGTCTCTTCTATACTATAGTTTCCCAGTTCTAATTCTATTGTCTTACTTTCTCCTTTTACTAAATTTATTACCTCTACTATATTCTCTTCTTCATCATACACTGTAACTTCAAATTCACCTTCTGGGGCTTTTCCTTCTACTATCTTTGTTACTGTTAAATACCCTGGTTTTGGCTCTTCTTCTTCATATTTATTCGTTACTGTTACATCTATAGTTTCTCCTTCAACTACCATTATATCTTGATTACTATAACTTATACTATCTGCTTCATTGCTATCAGTCTCTTCTATACTATAGCTTCCTGGTTCTAACTCTACTTTTTTTGTTTCCCCTTTTACTAATTCTATTACCTCTACTATATTTTCCTCTTCATCATACACTGTTACCTTAAATATTCCTTCAGAAGCTTCCCCTTCTACTATCTTTGTTACTGTTAAATATCCTGGTTTTTGCTCTTCTTCTTCATATTTATTTGTTACTGTTACATCTATAGTTTCTCCTTCAACTACCATTATATCTTGATTACTATAGCTTATACTATCTGCTTTATTACTATCAGTCTCTTCTATGCTATAGCTTCCTGGTTCTAACTCTACTTTCTTTGTTTCCCCTTTTACTAATTCTATTACCTCTACTATATTCTCTTCTTCATCATAGATTGTAACTTTAAATGTTCCTTCCGGAGCTTCCCCTTCTACTATCTTTGTTACTGTTAAATATCCTGGTATAGGCTCTTCTTCTTCATATTTATTTGTTACTGTTACATCTATAGTTTCTCCTTCAACTACCATTATATCTTGATTGCTATAGCTTATACTATCTGCTTTATTACTATCAGTCTCTTCTATGCTATAGCTTCCTGGTTCTAACTCTACTTTTTTTGTTTCCCCTTTTACTAATTCTATTACCTCTACTATATTTTCCTCTTCATCATACACTGTAACCTTAAATATTCCTTCAGGAGCTTCCCCTTCTACTATCTTTATTACTGTTAAATATCCTGGCTTTGGCTCTTCTTTTTCATATTTATTTGTTACTGTTACATCTATAGTTTCTCCTTCAACTACCATTATATCTTGATTACTATAGCTTATACTATCTGCTTTATTACTTTCAGTCTCTTCTATACTATAGTTTCCCGGTTCTAATTCTATTGTCTTACTTTCTCCTTTTACTAAATTTATTACCTCTACTATATTCTCTTCTTCATCATAGATTGTTACCTTAAATGTTCCTTCCGGAGCTTCCCCTTCTACTATCTTTGTTACTGTTAAATATCCTGGTTTTGGCTCTTCTTTTTCATATTTATTTGTTACTGTTACATCTATAGTTTCTCCTTCAACTACCATTATATCTTGATTACTATAGCTTATACTATCTGCTTTATTACTTTCAGTCTCTTCTATACTATAGTTTCCCGGTTCTAATTCTATTGTCTTACTTTCTCCTTTTACTAAATTTATTACCTCTACTATATTCTCTTCTTCATCATAGATTGTTACCTTAAATGTTCCTTCCGGAGCTTCCCCTTCTACTATCTTTGTTACTGTTAAATACCCTGGTTTTGGCTCTTCTTCTTCATATTTATTTGTTACTGTTACATCTATAGTTTCTCCTTCAACTACCATTATATCTTGGTTGCTATAGCTTATACTATCTGCTTTATTACTTTCAGTCTCTTCTATACTATAACTTCCTGGTTCTAACTCTATTGTTTTTGTTTCCCCTTTTACTATATTTATTACCTCTACTATATTATCTTCTTCATCATACACTGTAATTTCAAATTCACCTTCTGGGGCTTTTCCTTCTACTAGTTTTGTTAATTCTAAATACCCTAGATTTTGAAAATAAAATGTTACATGGCTTATATCAGGTATTTTTTCATTCTTTTCAGGAGAATGTAAACTTATATTGTTATCACTATATTCTGCTGGTTCATAGGTATAAAGATTCCCACCATCGCCACCTTTTACAAATACATGTTTAACTAATAAATTACTATCCCAAGATTTTATATATTTTCCTTCGTAAACTTCTATTGTTACTGTTTTTTCATCCTCCGTATAAGTCTGACTTGTCAATAAGTTATCAGCTTCTATTTTGCATGAATCTAAATCTGTTACTTCAGAAGATAAGTCCTTATCATTACCTGGATAATATTTTACATTATCATAGGTTGCGTATAAATCCTCTGGTAAAGTAATTACCATAATCAAAGCTATTATTGCAATGAATACTAATGCCCTCTTTTTGTAATCTTTCATTTTACTATCTCCTTTCTTTTTAAATTTATACTTTACGTAATATCCTTTCTTTAAATATACCCACTTTATCATGCTAAACTCTTTTATATTTCATATTATGAAAATAATTTAATAAATATTATATATGTATAAAATTCAAAAAAATAAACTGAACTATAAAGTCCAGTTTATTAAAATCCATATTCAATTATATGTTTGCTTTTAATTAATATTCTGATTGTTTTATATGATTATCATCAAATTCTTCAGTATCGAAATAATTACTATTAGCAGTATCTGCAAAAGTTGTATCTAATTTAATCCAAGTATTCTTTTCTGATATGTATATTTCATTCCAAGCATGTAATCCACTATAATCTTCTGTAATACCCTTACCTTCTATAACCTTAGTTTGAAGTTTAATAGCTCTTCCTAAAGCAGCCACTAACGTAGCATAGTCATAACATACACCTTTTTTTACTTTAATTGTATTTAATGCTCCATAACTTTGATTATAGTTGTCATTTAAATGTTTATTATATTTTTTATTATCATATTCAATATTCTTTATAACCCATTCATATATAGCCTTTGCCTTTTCATAATCTGTTTCTTTATTAGCAGTTATTTTCTTAGCAAGCTTTATTATCTCTTTATTATTACTTTCAATATGTTTATTAGAAACAAGAAACTTATTTACCTTTTTAGTATTAATAACCTCTATTTCAGGCCCATATTTATATTTTCTACCCTCTATATTTACTAAAATATAAATTTTATAACTACCTTTTCCCTCTGTTAAATATATTTTTTTACTAAACTTTCCTTTATTAATATCTACATCAAACCATTTAGTATAATCATCTTTTTTGACTAATATTTTTATTTTACTATTGGTAGTTTTTCCAGATAACTTTACAACACCTTCTACCTTATCATCTAACTTTTCTAAAGATACATTATTTTTCGTTATGAAATTTTTCCCCTGTGCAAAGGTTGCTTGTCCAATATTTAATATCAAAACTATAATTATTAGTAAAATAAAATTTTTTCTCAATTAAAAAACCTCCTTTTTCGGTGACCCGACTGTCATAGTGAATAAACACCTTAGACTCGTAGCTTTGCGTCCCTATATTTCTATAGGTTTGCCTTTATCGAAAGGGGTTGTCCCTTTCTGCCTTAAATAAAAAACCTATCTAGATTACCCAGATAGGTCGATATACAAATATCTATCTTCGGTAACCCAGCCGTCATAATAAAGTATCTTAGACCTGTGGTTTTGCGTCCTTATTTTTCAATAAGTTTGCTCTTATCGCTTTCTATATTTAGTTACTTTAATTATAACAAAGCTTAGATATATATTCAATTAATTAAATGTATATCTATTACATATATATCCTATTTCTCATCTCTTAATCTTTTTTTCAAAAAGTTAAAACTATAAGCAGATATATGCTTATAGTTTAAATTTCAAACTTATTAGTAGTGCCCTGTAAATCCTGGGATAGATTTTTTAACTCTTCTACATAGGAACTAACTTCTTCCATACTAGCTAATTGTTCCTCTGCTGATGCAGAAACTTCCTGTGTTGATGCTGATGTTTCCTCTGAAGAAGCTGAGATATTTTCTATAATTGAAACTATTTCATTTTTCTTATTCGTCATATTATTAGTATTATCTTTAACTTCATTTACTTTTAAGGTTAACTTGTCTATACTTTGTGATATTTTTTTAAATATATCATTTGTATTTTTAACTTCTTCATCTTGATTTTTTACAATTTCTTTAACCTTTTCAATAGCATCAACTGAAACCTTTGCTTCACTTTGTATTCCCTCGATTATACCTTTAATCTCCCCTACTGAGGATGACGATTCCTCTGCAAGCTTTCTTATCTCATCAGCGACAACTGCAAAACCTTTACCCTTTTCTCCTGCCCTAGCTGCTTCTATTGCTGCATTTAGTGCAAGTAAATTAGTTTGTTCTGCTATTTCTCCTATTGTTTGTGATATTTTACCTATCTTTTCTGTTCTTTTATCAAGTTCTTTAATTATACTATTTACTTTATCGGTAGCTTCTAAATTTTTCTTTGATTTTAAAGTTAATGATTTTACAATTTCTATACCCTTATTACTCATATTATTAGTATCCTTAGCAAAACCATCCATATCTAAAGCTGAGTTAGAAACCTTTTCTATATTACCTGCTAATTCTCCTATTTCATTAGCACCCTGTTCTGTTATTTTAGCCTGTTCACTGGATACATTAGCAATTTCTTCAATAGTAGATGCTACTTCATTTGTAGCATTAGTCGTTTCGTTTGTAATATCAGTTAATGATTTCGAAGAATCTAACACTGTAAAAGATGCTTTTTTTACATCTTTTATAAGTGTCTTTATATTCTTTAACATAGCATTAAAACTATTACCCACATCACCAAATTCATCCTTAGTTTTTATATTAACCTCATTAGTTAAATCTCCATTAGAAGCTTTATTAAAGGCCTCCTTTAAACTATTTAATGGTTTAGTAATAGTCTTAGATAAAAATATTGCAACGAATCCTACTATTACCATTAAACCTAATAGTATAAAGATGTTTTTATTTCTTACATCATTTACAAACCCGTAGGCATCACTTTTCCTTTGAACAGTTATAACTGCCCAATCATTAGATTTTCCTGGAAGTTTAATAGACTTATATGCACTTACAACTTCTTTTCCATTTACATTTTCATATTCTAAAAATCCTGACTTTCCATTTAAAACTTTTTCTGTTAATCCCTTTAATGCTTTGGAAACTTCAATTTTTTCTGTCTTTATTTTATGGTTTCCATTAGAGTCTTTGATAATATTTCCATTATCATCTTTCACTATAGTCTTTTTTGTAAGTGTTTTATAATTATATTGCTCACTAACTTTCCTTTTATCATGATGGGCTATAACTACACCTTGGCTATCTACAATATATGTATAAGTTCCATCATTTAGCTTCATTTTATCTACCATCTGCTGTAGGTAATCTAATTTTATATCTGCTCCCATCACACCTGTCATATCATTATACTTATCATATGTTGGTATGCATATAGCTGTAACAGGAATATTACTAGATAATGAAAAGTATGACTTTCCAACAAAGGCATTTTTCTCATTCATAGTCTTTTTAAACCACCATCTATTTGATCTATCTCCTAAAGAACCACTAGACCTTGCAGTTTGCATACCATCTGTCCCTTGTATATACAAAAGATCAAAATATGGATTTCTCTTAATAGTTTTCTTTAAAACCTTTTCCTGTTTATAAGGCTCATAGCTTTTAATATCACTATTATTAGCTATTTGTTCTGTTACTTTAAAAGCTGTTGTTACAAAGGATGATACATTTTCTGATAAACTATTTGCAATATTTAAATGATTAGCTTCTATTCTATCTCTATAATTCTTAGATATAAAATAATTACTAAAAATATTTGATATAACAAAAGGTATTAATACTATTAAAACCATAATAATTATAAGTTTATTTTTTATACTTTTCATAATCTCCTCCTTTATATTAAAAAAACGCCTATTTCAGGCGCAAAAGTGCAACCTGGCAGTCATAGTTTCCCTTAGACCCATAGCTTTGCGACCCTACCTTTCAATAGGTGTGCTAAAAATTTATTTGAATATTTATTTATATTATATGTAAGTTATACAATATTCTACATTTAACTACATTTTCCTACATTTATTAATTAATTTTCTTGTAAATAAAAAACTTCTTTCTGATTAATCAGAAAGAAGTTTTTTTAGTTTTATACAGCAGCACCTGTTTTTAAACTTTTATCTTTTTTGTAATAGCTCTCAATACAAATTTTAAAATCACTAAAACAATCAATAAATTCATTTATAATTTCATATAACTCTTCTTTATCCATATATTTTAAGTAATCAACTTTTATTATAGGTAAATACTTTTCAAATCTTAATTTTAAATTAGCCTTTAATATTTTTTTATCATCTAAATAATCAAGTATATTAGCTATATCATTTTCCATTAATCCATTATAATGTCCTACTAGCCTACAAATATCCTTTATTTCTTTTATTCCTAGTAATATATATCTTTCTGTTCCACCAAATATTAGAGGTTCTCCAATAAAATCTTCCTTTCGATAGCTCCTTGCCACATAAAGTACCTCTGTGTAATACTCTAAAGTGTCTAGCTTTCCACTTATTTCATTTAGCATAGTATATCCCTCCAATTTTTTTATCCTTTGAACTCTGTATTTGTATAATAGCATATACTATGCGATTAATTTGTCATAATGAGTATAAAAAAACTTCTTTATTTGTCGAATTTGATAAAAATAAAATAGGGGTTATTTTTACCCCTATGCTGTTATCCTAATTTCTCTCTTTTCTTCCATAATATAGTTTAATGACATTATTGAAATAATTGATGCCACATCAATGGATGATTTTAAGTCATTTTTATAATCCTCTATTTTTCTATAATCAAAATGTAACTCTTCGATTAGTTTCTTTATATTACTTTTAGTAATAACCCCTAAATTAGGAGCTATAATTCTAGCACTATAATTATATTTCTTTGCCTTTTTATGAAGATTAATTTCATATTTTAAATGTTTTTTCATATCTGTATTAAAATGCCATCCTTGACTATGGGGAATACAGAAAAAATCTGTTAGAAAGTGACTTATTATTCCTAAATCAACACTTAACTTATTTTCATTATACTTATTATTAAAATCAAAATCAGATTTTAATAACTTAAAGATATTTTCAATAACAAAATCAAAACTTTCATCCTTATAATGGGATTTACTTAGCAATTTAAAATCAACATCTGGTTTTATATTTCCCCATTTAAATAATCTTTTATTAAGATTATATCCAGTAACCTTTTTAATATTATCATAAACATTATCTGCTATGATATAGTGAGTGCTTGGAAGCAAAAAAAGCTCCTCCTTTTAAGATTTAAAAATCTTTTTTTATTTTTAGTTCTTATTTATCATATGTTTGTATATTAATATTGATATAATTTTCAGAATTATTAACCATATACATCATATCATTTATATGTATAAATTAAAAGAATCAGAGCTTTTTTAAGTGTATTTTCTATTTAATATCTTATGGAGGGGTTATATGAAAACTAGAAAAGTACTTATACTTCCTTTTATATTAATTATTTTACTAATAACATTTATACCTTACATGATTAAACCATCAAAGATAAAAAAAATTGACATATCAAAGGATATATCTATAACTGAAAAGTTATTAACTTCTGATATAATTGTGTTTGGAAAAAGTACTATATCTTTTACAGAGGAAGAAGTAAATTCTTTGTTAGTGCCATTAATAGAAAAAGAAATATCAAAATCAAATCTTCCATCATATATTAAGTATAATGGTTTATATATAGACCTTAAAAAAAATAAAGCTTTGATAAAAACTGATATAAGTCTTTATAAATTACCTGTAGGCTTAAATATCTATACTAAAGTATTTTTAAAAAACAATATAGTTTATATAAAATTAACTAATGTTTTTCTTGGTAGGATACCCATTTCTTTATATATATTAAAAAAACTTATGTTAAATGAAAGTGATCTAACTTTTAATTTAAATATAAAAGAGTTAGATAAAATCACAATTAAAGATATTACTATAACTGAAAATAATTTAAATATTAAATTTATTATTAATAAAGATACAATAATAAATTTCCTTGATAAATTAAAAGAAGATATAAAATAAAGAAAAAACTTCTTTAAAAAGATAAATTAAAAATTAATTTATCTTTTTTTCCTTACTTATAAAAATAAAAGAATTTCATATCTAAAAGTATTTTATCAATATCTAAATTCATTTCTATATCATTAATTAATTCCCCAGATAAATATTTTTCAAACTCATATGATTTAATCCATTTATACTCCCAGGACTTATCCTTAAGCTTTACTATATTCTCCTTTGAAAAACATAAAAGAGTTATCTCTAATATCTGCTTTTTATTATTTTTTATAATAGTAGTAGTATAAAGTGGTTTAAGTACTTCTATATCTAAACCTGTTAAATCTTTAATTCTATTAAATGTTGCTCGTTCTAAAGTTTCTCCAAACCTAACTTTACCCTCAGGGAATTCCCATGACTTAAAGGGTTTTATTACTAAAAATCTATCAAGATTAAAAATCATAGCCTTTATTTGTATTTTGAAAATTTTTCTCATATCAGTCACCTTAATATATATTTAATGCACCTTTAGTATGACCAGTGGGATATGTTCTTATGTGAAAAATAAAAGACTTGCTTTATTTTTAAATAAAACAAATCTTTAGGTATTAATCAAAAAGGTTTATAACCTTTCCTCTTACTTTTTCTTTATTATCTGTTAGTACTTTAAAAACTGCTTTACCCATAGGTTTAATAAGAATAGATTTTATTTTTCTTTTTTTATCTTTTCCAGTATCATATAAATCATACTCAACTAAATTTAAATTTTTAAAAATATTAAATAATACAAAGTTAAATATATGAAAATTCTTATTTATAGGGTGTTCTGTAGAATTAATAAATATTTTTTCTAATGTGTCATAAAAATATTTTTCGTTTTCTTTAAGTTTAGATATTTCTTTTATATATTTAAATTTATTATTTTCATTTAAAAGTATAAAATTTTTATTAGGTATATATTTATCAAGTTTAAACTTATTAAAGATATAATCTATAAATATAGCTAATTTCTCATAGTTATCATATTCATTAAAATCATTTAACCCATCATCTAATTTAATGATTTTATTATCAATATCTATTATATTATAATAAAGGGAAAACCTATAAAAGATATCTAAATAAGTTATATCTATTTCCTTAACACCTTTATTAATGATTAAATCATTTAAATTTTTAATATCTTTTTTCTTAAGATTTTTATTAGTTTTTGCAACCTTTGGTTTTTCATTTTTTATATAATTTAAAAACACATAAAAATCTTTAATAAATCTTTCTTTGACTTCATATCCTTTTAAAATATCTTTTATTGTATTATTATAGTTAAATACACTATCTATATCCTTACTATTTTTATTTTTAAAATTAATTACATTTTCATAATTCATTTCATAATCTAATCTCTTTATATATTTATCCCTTTGTTTTGATATTTTAACAATGCTTTTATATGCCTTTTTTTCTAAATGTCCATAATCAAATAAAAATTTACTAAACTTTTTTAAAGATACTATATGGGAGTTTATAGCAGTTTTTGATAATAAATAATTAATCTCTATTCCTTCTTTTATAAAAGTATCAACATCTTTCCCTGTCATATCCTCTATAGCTTTATTTTCATTTTTATAATATATTTCATAAAAACTATATAAGTTTTCCATATGCTTATTAACAGTCTCTTCTTTTAGCTCCTGTTCATTGACTAAATACATTCCAAATATATCAATTGGTGAAACTTTAGACTCCTTAGAATCCTTTTCTCCATTTATTAATTTTTCAAGATATTCATATATCCCTTTACTTAACATCTTTAATTTTTCTATCCTAGATAGATCTTTTAACCCTTTTTCTTTATCTATTACTTTTAAACTTTCCTTCATAAATGTAAGTAAAATATCCTTTAACTTTTCATTTAAGTAGTGACATGTACCTACTATTAAATTATATCCTAAAATATTAGCTATCCTTGTTAATATGATATCTCCATTTTTAAACTCACCGTTAAAAACTTTAATATCTAAATACTTTTCATTTAAAAAATCATATAGTTTAACATCATTCTTTTGAGTATCAACTACTTGATATATATTTACATAACTATTATTTCTTCCCTCTAAGATCTTTATTTCTTTTTTTGTAAGATTATTACTTTCATCGATAAATTGTTCTATTAAACTTTTATTATATATAGTTATATAATCTGATTCTAACCAACTATAAAAGGTAAAATCTTCATCGGTTTCATCCTCTCCTGTATAGTCAAATTCTAAGTTTTCTAAAACTTCATCATCTAAGAAGTTTACATAATCTTCTATATAATAACCTAATTTATCCTTAACTTTATAATATTTCTTAATTATTTCTTCTATTTTCATTTTATCACCCTATGTTAAATTTAATTTAAGTAAATCTTTTTTAATTAATATAAAAATTATCAATATCCCAAAGGTTACCCCTAAAGAATCTATAAAAACATCCTTTAATTGAGAGCCCCTTCCTGGTATAAAATACTGGTGAAACTCATCTGAAAAAGCATATAATACTCCTATAATAAAAGCTTTAATATAAAACTTATCTATATTTAGAGTATTTAATGATAATGTTAATAAAATACCTAATATAAAATATATGCTAAAATGGGCTAACTTTCTTATTAGTAGTTGCAATTTTTTTATTCTTTCATCATCATTTGTTATTTCATTTTCGTCAATAAGATTTAAAAGTACTAATATACTTCCTGATTGCTTTTCTGAAACATTAGCTGGTTGATTAGAAAAGAAAAATATTAGTAACATCCAAAATATTGTACTTATCCATAATATCCTTTTCAATATATTACTCCTTTTTTATAAATCCTTTAAGAAATCAATTTGCTCTTGCTTACCTAATCTATCTAAAGCTTTAGGGTCATTATCTTTAAAAAATGCATATTTAATTTCTTTTTCTTTATCTATAATAAAACTATGACCATTACTTGCTTCCCTTAATTTACAGCTATATACTACCGGAAAATAATTTCTTATATATTTACCATCGGTATGGGCTGTAAGTGCTATTATTTGAAATCCTAACTTCTCAGCTATAAAAAATACTGGATCTAAAACATGGTCACTTGATGCTTTACCAAAGGGATTATCCACTATCACTGTTCTATTTGTTTTATTAGATGTGTTAATGTTTTGTCTTTTTTCAGCTAAATAATTTAATATCCCTAGAAAAAGAGTCATATTTTTACTCCATTTCTCTCCTCCTGACCATTTGTTTGAATATTCCCAAGAAGTAGGCGCACTACTAATTCTACCATCGTTTGTTACTTTTCTACAACTTATTTTTATTACTTTATCCTTTAAAACAATCCTTAATAATTGTTTTGACTTAAGCCACTTTTCTATTTCATTTCTGATTTTAACTAGGTTTTCACTACCATCATTATTTTTAAATTCACTATTTTCAAGTTGTTTTATCATCCAGTTTATATGATTTCTTAATTCTTCTTTACCTTGTTGTTCTTCCCAATCTGGAACGTTAAATCTATATATTTGTTTCCATTTATCTTCAACTTTTATTCGGGTCTTTTTAGGGATTTCCTTCAGTTGTTCTGTAAGGGTTCTTAAAAAAATATATAATTGTTCTAAAAAATGTTGGATTTCTTTATCATGTTCCCTCATATCATCCTTAGCTATATTTATTATTCTAGTTATATTTTCTTCCATCTGGTTTTGCCACTTTTTAATTTCTTTATAATTATTTTTATAATTGACTCCACCTATGGCCATATTTCTTAATTTAGGATCACTTATATTATCGTTACAAAACTCAATAAACTTACTCTTTTGAGTATCTACATTTTTTTTTGTATTCTCTAATCTTTTATATAATAAATTTAATTTTTCTATTATATCTTCAATAAATTTTTTCCTATTATAAGGAAAATCCTTTAATATACTATCGTCTAATTTTATAGGTTTTACATCTTCTGTTAAGAATAAATATCTTTCATTTTTTCTTTCTAATATGTTTATACAATCATCTATTTCCTTCTTTTCAGTAGTCAATTTTTCATAGATTTTATTTAAATTATCTTCCCTTTTTTTATTTTCTCTAAATTCTTTATTTAAATCATCATTTATTTTATATATTGATTCTGTAAATTCAATTAAGCTATCATAAACTTTTAAAAAATTTTCTAAAGAAATTTCATATTTAGCTTTTAAATTTTTAAAGTTTTCTAAAGCTTCATTTTTTTCATCCTCTAACTTTTTTACCTTAGGTTTTAACTTTTTTATCTCCCTTACTAAATCATTCATCTCCTCTTCTCCATAGGAGGGGAAAGTTAAATTTTTAGATATCTCAAATCCACACATACTTAATTTCCTATCTAAGTCTTTATTTAAATTTTCCTTAATTTTTATTTTTTCTTTTAAATCTTCTCTATAATATTTTATATCCCTTTGTTTATCTTCTAAAGTATCAATTAAACTTTTCCTTTTACTTTTAAGTCCATCTATGGTTTTATCAGTAAATAATGTTTTATAACTTTTTACCTCTTTATATAATTCATTTGATTTTAAATAACTTATTTTATCATTAAGAGAAGATATCTTTCCTTTTAAATCTTCTAATAATCTTAAATAAGAATCCATATTTCTTTCAACTTTTTTTAAATTTCTATTTTTCTTTTTTAAATCTCTTTCTAAATTATAATTATCTTCTCTATATTTTTTCAAATCCTTATCTTTGCTTATATAAATTTGACTCCATTCCATTTTTGAATTTAACACTTGTTTTTCATCTTTGTATTTCTCTATATCATTATTAATTCTAAACATCTCTTTATCTATACTTTTAATTTTTTCTTCCTTACTTTCTATTAAATCATCAATGCTATCAATTTCTTCTTTAAATTTATGTTTATCTTTATTAAGTTCTTTATATTCACTAAATGGAAATTCAATGAAAAAGTTTCTTACTCCCTTTAACATATCATTATAATAATCTAATTCCTTTTCCTTAGACTTTCTTATTTTATTTACCTTTTTATATTCTTCATATAATTCTTCTTTCCAGTTTATAAAATTTTGTTGTAATAAATTATCTCTCCAAAAGTTAGGAAATACAGTTAAAATATCTCTAGCTTTACCTTTTTCAATAATATCTAAAGCTTCAGTATCTGATAATATGAAAATAGGATATGTTATTTTATCCTTTCTTTTTAATAATTTATCCCTTAGCTTATCTACTTCAGTATCTTTTACTATTACACTCAAAGACCAATATGGATATTTATCAAAATATAAACTTTCTTTTTTATTTAAATTTTTAGAAACTCTTTGTATATATTTTGTCCCCAACTCTATATATGAAAAATTATTATTAAGACTCAGTATAAGTTTTTCTAATAAAGGTTCTACTGTAAAAAATTTATTTTCTGTATAATCATCATATAATCTACTTACCTTTCTTTCATCCTTTAATAGGTCTTCTTTTTGTTTATTTAAATGTTCTATTTTGTTTTCTAATGTATTTATTATAGACCCTTCCTTTGTATATAAAGAATCTATAAAATTTAAACTATTTAACTCCTGTAATTTAAGTATTTGTTTATTCTCTTCATTATTTATTATATCTAGTTTATTTTGAGTATCCCTAAGATTATTTGAAAGTTTTTTTAATTCTTTTCTTTTCTTAGGTAAAATATTTTCTAAATCTTCCTTTTCAGTTTTTAAATTACTAAGCTTAACTTTTAAATCGGCAACCCTTTGTTCTAAAACACCTATTCTTTTTCTCCATGTATTTTGTATGTTTTTAATATCCTCATCTTTATTTTCTAATATCCTTCCCCTTATATCTAATAAATCCTTACTCAATCTATTAATTTCTCCATTTTTTTCATTGATAGACTTATTAAGCTCTTCTTTATTTAGTAAAATTTCTTTTTTATTATCTAATAAGTCATTATATATACCGTTATAATTATCATATTGATTATTTAATAAATCTAATTTGCTTTTTAAATTTTCTTCCTCCTTAATAAAATATCCCTTTATCATTTTAGAGTTTTCATTTAATTTATTTCTTAATTCATTAATGTCTTTGTCTTTATTAAGAAGTTCTATTTGATTTTTTAAATTTTTAATTTCATCTTCTGTTCTTTTTATGTCTAATCTAATTTTAAGGATATCTAATGTTTCGTATCTTTTTTTCTTTTTATCATAATTCTTATATATCCTTTGAAAAGCTTCATCTTTATCTTCTAAGATAAGTTTTTCTTCATCCTTTTTAATTTTAAGTTTATATATTTCAAAGGATTTTTCCTTTCTTTTAAGTTCCTTTATATCATCCTGTAATTTTTCTTTATTTAATTTATTTTCATCTAACATATACTCTAATTTTCTAGATTTATTATTAACTAGTTCAAAAATACTTTTAGCATATCTCTTTTTTTCATTATAATCATCATTAATGTTATTATAATCACTATAAACATCAACATAATATTCAATTTGGTCTTTTATTTCACTACATTCTTCTATCTTTTCTGTTAATTGTTTATGCTTTTTAAAATGCTCCCTTTGTTTATCAAATGTATCAACAAAATTATCAGTTACTTTATCACTTATAGCCTCTTCAACAACGGGTATTAACAACTTATCAACAAGCTGTCCTGTAGTTTTACATCCATCAAAAAACTCTTCTACACTTCCCTCAGCACTATTTATAAGACTTATCTTTCTCCACTCAGATGGTATTATTTTATAATTTTCTTCTATATATTCATGGAACTCTCTTATTGTTTTAAAAGTAGATGCATTTATATACTCACTTTTCATATTAGAATAATATTCACTTATTTCTCCCCTACTAGAAGGTCTTAATCCTTTATTCGTCTTCTTTACAAAGGGTAAATTTTCTAAACTATGTTTATCATTATGTCCATACTCATACACATATTTATAGGAACTAAGTTTATTATTTTTTACAAATAGTGTAACAGAAGTTACTGCATATCTTCTAGGTCTTTCATTTAATATCCATTCTATAGCTATATGACATGGATTTCCCTCTAAAGATAATGTATCTATTATTTTTCTATCAGCTACATCTTGATGGGGAAGTATTGCTTGAATTGCTGTTTGTATAAAAACTGTTTTCCCTCCACCATTTTCAAGCAATATAGCCCCATTATATCCATCAAATTCAAATATATCATCATTATATCTTTTTCCACCATTTTCATATATAACATTAGTAAATCGTATCTTAGATATACAAGGCATCTAACTATCCCCTTTCATCTGATCTAAATTATACATAAAATCAAGTATTCCTCTGTTATATTCATACTCCATATAATATCTTTTAATAATTACCTTTGCCTTTTCAGTAATTTCTATTTCCTCATTTCCTATATCTAAAATAAGTTCTTGGGATTTTAAAAACTTTTTTACTTTATCTAAAAAACTTAGCCTACTTATAGTATTACCGCTTTGACTTTTAGCATTTTCCTTTAAATCATCCATAGCATCCCATTTTTCAAGTATTGATATCCAGTTATATTCAAAGTCTTTTTCTAAATTTTTAAGTTCTTCTTTATCAAATTCCTTTAATGATTCTATTCTTTCATTAATGCTTTTAAGCCACTCTTTTGTAGATATAAAATCCCTTGTAGGATCAGTACTATGATATCCATCATAAAATTCTCCAAAAAGTATTATTATAGTTACATACATCAAATATATATCCATATTTAATGCTTTAGATGGTAAATAATCCTTTTTTATACTTTCATTTGTTATATGAAAGGGACTATTTATATTAACAGGTATCATATATATTAAATCTCCTACAACAAAAATAGTTGAATCCACTTCCTTTGAAAATTCATCTACTAATCCCCTTACATTATCATCAGCTAAATACTCCCTTAATTCTTCCTTTTCTTCATATCCATTTAAAGCTAGCTTTGAATATATTTTAAAAGCTTTCATAACTTGATCATGACTATAATTCATTACCCTTTACCTCCAATGAAAGTCTCATATCTTTAATACTAAATCTATCATTAATATTTAAAGTATTATTTTCTTCTATTAATTTAATCTCTCTATATTCTTCTTTAAAGTTTTCTATTACTTTTTTAAATAAAACTTCTTCCTTTTCATCATCAAAATATATAGGCGATTTTTGATGAAGTAACATAAAAAAGTCATAAAATACCCTCTTATTTAATAATTCCTTTTCATTTTCTTTAACATGTTCTATTATATCCTTTAAGGTTGTCTCATTTTCATATATAACTTTTAATATAATATCAAAAATATATTTGAAATTATCTTGAATAATTTTTATTTCTTTTTGTTTTTGTTCTTCACTTTTTAAGTCTAAAAATTCATAAGACTTATCTAAATTATCTTTATTTTCTAATCTTTGTTGTGAAAATACACTCATAGGTGACCAGGAAACTTGTTTTTCTAAATAAAGAAAGGGTTTTATTAAATTTCTAGTACTATACACAGGAAGCGGGGATGAAAAAAGTCTTGAAACTATCTCCTTTTTAAAATTAAAGGCTTCTATACCTATATAATATAAAGATTCCTGGGCTGCTTCTATAGTTGTAGTTTTAAGTTCTATACTCCTTTGAAGTAATTTATTATGAATAGTATGAACATCACTTAACTTATTATCTATCTTAATAATGTAGGTTAAAGCCTCTTGGTCTTTTTTTAGTTTTAATTCATATCCTAACCTTTTCTTTGTTTCCTTTATAAAAGTTTTAATTTCATTAAATTCTTCATTTTCCCTAGTTAACCTTCTATTTATATCACCTATAAGTTCTTTATATCTTTCATATGTTTTTTCAGCCATTATATTTCTTTGTATTTCATGTTTTAGCTTATTTATTCTATCCTCTAAAGTTTTTACATCTATTCTCATTTCATCTATTTGTCTTAATGCTATGGAAAACTCTCCCTTTTCTAATTGCTTTCTAAGTAAAAGTTGATTTATAGAAAGTTGAAATTCACTAAAGTATTCCTTAGTTGCAAAAATAAGTTCTAAACCCTTCTCATCTAATGTATAATACTGGGTATTACTTTTAGTATCTGATTTAGATGCCTTTAATATGGAATATTGTATTATTTCTTCTTTTCTTGTTTCCCAATTATAGAACTTTCTAAAGTTTCTTTTTCCACTTGGGGGTCTAAATACATCTATTATAGTTCTTGCTGTTTTTTGAAAACCACTATAATCTAAATTAATTTCATCTTTATTTAATCTATATAAAAATGAAGCTAATTCGTTTATACCTGTTTTTTTATTTCTCATAAGCATATTTTCAAAGAAAAACAATAAAGTTAAAAGCCCTAAACTAAAAAAGTCTATATATTTACCACTATTATCCTTTGTTTTTTTATTTTCTAACTTATATAAAGGATCAAAAAGGGTAATCCTTTCTATACGCTCTTTATAATTTTTAGTAATATTTTTAATATCTATTTCCACTTATTATTCCTCCAAATATCTAATATCTCTTTTGAATTTAAACTCTCCTGGGGATAATAACCTCCATCATCTAAAAGTTTTTTTATCTTTTTTCTTTCACAGTTTTTAAAATTCTTTAAGAAGTTTTCTAAGGCTAATTTATTTTTATAATGATTTTCCTTTCCATATGAATATGGCTTTTTAAGTAATTTTTTATAAAAGGGATATGCTAATTTAACTAAGGATGATTTATTTAAACTATTCCATATACTTATTCCTTCATAATCTAAATCTCCAAAATAATATATTATATTAGAGTCTTTATCTAAATCTAACTGTTTAGTTAACATATCTATATTCCCTACTATTTTCCATCCTGAACCATATACTAAGGATGTAAAGTCTGTTTCGTTTAAACAATTTAAAAACAAATGAAAGGTTGCCTTATTTTCAATAACCATATGTTTATTAATTTCACCATTAATATTTTCTTTATTTATAGCAAGCATTAATGGGTCTTTATATAGACTTATCTTTAATTTATTAAATATTTCAACTCTTTGTAAAAACTTCTTTCCACCTTTATAATCTATCCATTTTTCATCTTCTAATATTTCATAGCTTCTTTCTTCAGATGAAGCCTCCCTTTTAGGAAGACCCTTATCTTTTAGATATTTATCTAATATTTTTATAAATTTTAAATCTTTACTAAGGTCTTTTTTTGTTAATTTTAGATAATTATCTAATTTTATAGCTGGATGTATTTTTAATTTAAGGGTTTGTATTTCATCGATTAGTTCATCTTTAAATATGGTCTTATTTATTCTATAGGTATTATAAAGATTATTTTTCTTTCCGTGGGATTTAACTGGTATTAATATCCTTTTCTTCTCAATATCTTTTATAACATTTGAAAACTCATTATAATCAACATCTCCCTCCATTAGTCCTTCTATTTCTAATAGGGGTATTGTTTTTTTCTTCCTTTTTTTTAAATATTTGATTATTTTTTCATGCATATTATCACCTATTTAAAATATTTATAACTACCTATATTTTAACATACATATATATTTTTTTATATTATTTACTTTTATTTTACAAATAAAAAGCCACCATAACATTTTAAGTTAAGTGGCCTTTATTATAATAATTCTAAACATTAAATTTATTAGTAGAATCCTTTAAGCTCTCTGCTAAGTTTTCTAATTCCTTAACATATGAATCTATTTCTTCCATAGTAGCTAATTGTTCTTCACTAGAAGCTGAAACTTGCTGGGTTGTCGCTGAAGTTTCCTCAGCAGCAGCTGTTATATTTTCTATAACATGAACTATTTCATTTTTCTTATCTATCATATTTTCACTATTAGTTTTAACATTTTTCACTTTATTAGTTAGCTGTTTAATATTATCTGATATATCCTTAAATATATTTTCAGTTTCATTTACTGCTTCATTTTGTTCTTTAACTACAGCCTTTGTATTTTCCATTGCAGTTACTGCTTCTTTAGATTGATTTTGTATACCTTCAACTATATTTTTAATTTCTTCAACTGATTTTGAAGATTCCTCAGCTAAAGTTCTTATCTCTTCAGCAACCACTGCAAAACCTTTACCTGCTTCTCCACTTCTTGCTGCTTCTATTGCTGCATTTAATGCAAGTAAATTAGTTTGTTCTGCAATTTGTCCTATTGTTTCTGTTATCTTACTTATTTCAGTAGATCTTTCATCTACCTTTAATACTATATCATTAACTTTCATTGAAGCATTGGTATTTTCCTTAGATTTTTCAGTTAATAACTTAACTGTATCAAGTCCTTTGTCACTAAGGGTATTTGTACTTTTTGATGATTTGTCCATTTCCACTGTTAATTTATCTATTCTTTCTATATCATCTGCTAAACTATTAACTTTAGCTGCTCCATCTTCAGTATCCTTAGCTTGGTCTGTGGCATTTTTAGATATTTCTTCTATACTTGATGCAACTTCATTAGTAGCTGTTGTAGTTTGTTCTGTAACATCGCTTAAAGAATCAGAAGAATCTAATACAGTTTCTGATGCTTTTTTCACATCTAATATTAAATTTTTAATATTACCTATCATATCATTAAAGCTATTAGCTGCATCTCCAAATTCATCATTTCTATTTACATTAGCCTCTACATTTAAATCTCCATTAGATGCTTTATTAAAGGCTTCTTTTAATTTATTTAATGGCTTTGCTATATATCTACTTAATATAAAGGATATTACTAAAGCTAATAAAAGTGCTCCTAATAAACTAAATAAAACAAACTTTTTTATAATATTTGTATCCTTAATAAGTTCTTTCTCTTCCATTGTAGCTGCTATTTTCCAACCTGTTTTCTCATCAGTATTAAATTGTAAAAACTTTTTCTCACCTTTATAAGTATATTCTTCAAATCCCTTTTCTTTGCTTTCAACACTACTCCAAAAGCTTTCTTCAGTTATTTTTTTAGTACCTATAAGCTCCTTTGTAGGGTGGGATAATATTTTACCATCTTCACTGGTAATAAATATATAACCGGTTCTACCTATTGTTTTTGAAGACATTTCATCTGATAATTCATTTAATAAAACATCTATACCAATAACACCTTTAACCTCACCATTTTCCATAACTGTTCTAGCAACGGTTACAGTTGTATTTTTAGAAGAATCATCTATGTAAGGATCTGTCCAAACTGTTTTACCCTTATTTTCTAGTGCCTTTTTATACCAAGGTCTTTCTCTAGGGTCATAGCCATCTGAAAGGTCCTGTTGTGGGTATATATGCATATCCCCCTTAGCTGTACCTATATAAGTATTAGCTATTGTAGATTCACTTTCGTTTATATTTTTTAATAATTCCATTGCAGATTCCTTATAATCAGGCTTTTTAATAACCTTTTCTTTAAGTACCTTTTCCCCTTCTTCATTTTCTATTTCCTCTGTAGTAGTTACCTCTAATTTTTCCTGTTTTATAAATTTAACTATTTCAGAACTATTACCTAAAACATACGCCTGGGCTTCTAGTCCTTTTAAATACTCATCTAAACCACTTGTTACTTCCTCCATCATTTGATTAGAAGTTAATTTAAGCTTATCCTCTAATACATTAAAACTTGCCCTATGGGATAAATATCCTATACTAGCCACAGGAATTAATATAACTAAAGTTATAATTATAAAAAGCTTAACTCTTATGCTACTAAAAAAATTAGTATTCTTATTATTTTTCTTATGTTTCTTCATGTTAAAACTCCTCCTTTTATTTTTTTAGATATTTTTCAAAGGATTTTCCCTCTAAGGGTTTACTAAAAAGATACCCTTGATACATATCACAGGATTTACCCTTTAAAAATTTTAAATGCTTTTCAGTTTCAACACCCTCAGCCACGACCTCTAATTGTAAACTTTTACTCATAGATATTATAGCTGAAGTTATTTTTTTATTATGGGTATCGCTACAAACATCATCAACAAAGGATTTATCTATCTTTAATTTACTTATACTTTCCTTTCTAAGTTTAGAAAAGGAAGAATAGCCTGTCCCAAAATCATCAATAGCTAAACTTACACCTAATTCCTTTATTCTTTTTAAATTTTCATTTATTTTAGCTGAGTAACTCATATAAACAGTCTCTGTAATTTCTAACTCTAAATATTTACTATCAAGTTTAGTTTCATCTAAAATTTCCTTAACTGTTTTATAAAAATTACTCTCTTTAAGTTGCAAAGCCGATACATTAACTGATATGAAAATAGGCTTATAACCTAGATCTTGCCATCTTTTATTTTGCCTACAAGCTTTTTTTAATACCCATTTGCCTATTTTTATTATAGTTCCATTTTTTTCTGCTATCGGTATAAAGGTAGATGGGGATATATTTCCTAAGTCATCATTTTCCCATCTAAGTAAAGCCTCAGCTCCTATTATTTCACCACTTTTAGTATTTATTATTGGCTGATAATTTAAATATAGTTCTTCATATTCTAGGGCATATCTTAGGTAACTATCATATATAAAATCTGTTCTGATTTTATCATTTAGCTTTGATGTATATATTTCTACTCTATTTCCTTCCCCTTCCTTTGCTTTATTCATTGCAACCTCTGCATTTCTTATTAAATCCATTGCTTCTTTTCCATGTTCAGGATACTTTGATACTCCAATACTTATATTCATATAAATGTATTTATCTTCTATAATAAATGGCTTCTCCATAGAAGAAAAAATATCCCTTACTATATTTTTAAATTTATTATCACTATCATTTTTATTTATTAATACTATAAACTCATCTCCACCAAATCTTGATATAAAACTATTATTACTAACTGATTTTTTTAATCTATTAGTAAATTCCTCTAAAACATAATTTCCATTTTTGTAACCTAAATTATCATTTATTTTCTTAAAATCATCTAAATCTATAAAAAGTATGTATATTTCTTGATTTATTTTCTTTTTTAGCTTTTCTTCTAATAATTCTAATAAAAAATCTTTATTACTTAATTTAGTAAGACTATCTGTATACTGTAAAAAACTTACCCTTTCTTCTAGCTTATTTATTTTTGTTACATCCTTAATCATAATACAACATAATTTTTCATTATTAAGTTTAAGGGGTATGGAAAATATCTCTGTATCTCTAATAGAATTATTTTTAAGTCTTTGTTTTACATGTAAACTTTCCTTTTCACTCTTTTTTAGACCTTTAAGTCCCTTTAATAAAATTTTTTCATCTAAAGTAGTTATATCACTAAGTTTAAATGTATTAAGTTCACTTTTACTATACCCATAGTAATTTATAGCAGAATTATTTGCTTTTTTAATTTCTAAAGTATTATAATCTATAAGTAACATTGCTATTGGGTTTTTATTAAAAAAATTCTGATAGCTTAGATTATTTTCTTCTATCATATCGCTAATTTTCTTAATATTTGTAATGTCTCTAACTATTGTTATGTAATAATCTATTCCATCTACTTTACTTGGGATTATTGTAGTATCAGAAAAGAAATTCTCCCCATTTTTTCTTTTTTGTATTAAATTAAACTTTTTCCTTTCATCTATATCCATATCAATTTTATCGACTAATAGCTTATTAAATTTACATCCTATTAACTCTTCCTTCTTCCCATATCCATAAAGATTAACTGTATAATCATTACAGCTAATTATTTTTTCATTTCTAATAACAAATATGGCTTCTAAATTATTAACAAATAACTCGTTAGTATTCTTTATTAAATTTAATTCATCTGTTACCATCTAACTCCTCCTGTATTAAAAACCCTTTTTATTTATCATCATAAGTAAGTTAGACTTTACCCCCTCTTTACTATTTTATACTAAATAGCATTTATTTTGTCGTATTTTGAAAAAGAGTGTCTATAAACATTATATTCTATATACTTTATTAAAATCCTTTTTTAAAAGACTATTACTTTTTTACTATTATGTTTACATTTTAGGATGTCTAAAACTTATAATATATACTTTATACCCTTTTATAACTTTTTTTACACATTTTAGAAATGCTTTTGTGGTAATATTGGACAATCCATAACTTTTTTCAATAAAAAACCCTATAGAGATTTTTTACCATCTACTCTATAGGGTGTATTATAAGTTTTTATTTTGTAGCCTTTAATTTAATTATTTCATTCCAATTACTTGAAGCTACAAATTCAATTTTTGTTATATCTTTTTTCATATCCTTAATATCACCTTTAATCTCTGTAATATCATGGGTAAATCTATCTCTTTGAGCTTTACTAACCTCACTTGCATGTTCTAAGGATCTTAATATATTTCTATTCTCCCTTTGGCCAATTTCTAATTTATCTAAACGTCTTGTTGTTTCATTTTTAAATCCAATCATCTCATCTTTAAAATCATGCATTACATCCTTAAATCCTATCATTTCATCTTTAAAACTATACATTACATCCTTAAATCCTATCATTTCATCTTTAAAACTATACATTTCATCCTTAAATCCAATCATTTCATCTTTAAAGTCATGCATTTCATTTTTAAATACAGTGATATCTTTTTTTACATCTTTTAATCCACTTAATATTTGTTTTAGAATTTTTTCCATAACATTCTCCTTTTCATCAATATTATCCGTTCCCTTATATTTGTATTTAATTTTATCATACATTTAAATAACTTTGTATTGATAAAATTATACAATTTTTCTTAGTGAACATCCACTACTTTCACCTATCGCCAGATAAGTAGATAACCTCCACTTTAGGAACGTATGTTCTTATTATGCTCATTTATCCTTTTTTAATTCCTTAATTATAAATTAGAGTTTTGTTAATTTAATTCTATTTATTTAAAATTCTCTTCATTTCAAATTTCAATCCATTATTATTTTTAATTCTTTTATCAATTATTTTTATTATTATGTGGGAGATTGCAAGAAAAAACATTCCAAATAAAACTCCAAATATTTCATAGTTATTGTATCCTATATTTTTAAAAACATAAACACCTGCTCCTGTTCCTATAATAAGCATAATAAGTGGAATAATATAAAGAATAAAAGCTGATTTCATAACCATTTTAGTTTCCATTCTTATTTCTACATAATCTCCAGCCTTTGCATTTAATTTATTCTCTATCATTACTTTTGTGGCATTAACATTACATCCACCATTACAACTACTACATTTATCTCCACAAGCAGTTTCTCTTCTTATAATTACATTTGCTGTTTTTTTTTCAGTTTTAGTAATAAAACCTTTCTGTTTCACAAATATTAAACCTCCTTTTTATATAATTATAGATTTATAGAGCTACTACTTATATCTAGATATTAATTAAATTTACGATCCTTTTTATCATTTTTTCTATTTAGTTCACAACAATCCATTTTCTTAGAGCCAAAACTTTTTTTATTTTCTTCTTCTATTTTTTTAATGAATTTTTTAAACCACTTTATCATAAAATATACCTCCTAATTATTTTTCTATATATATATATATTATAAAAAATACTAGTGAAGAAAATGTGAATTTTTACTTTATTATATTAAAATGAGTCTATTACTTAAACATTTCAAAAAAAAGCCAGTGAATTTAAATTCACTAGCTTTTAAAATGAGTGGTTTTAGTTATTAAAACCATATCCATGACCTCTATTAAAACCCCTTCCGCAACCGGCTGGAAAGCCATTTTCTCTATGAAATTCTTCCATTTCTTCAAAATGCTCATTATAATATATGCCCTGTTGTTTTTGTATATCTCCATCTTCAACTGCTTGTTGAACTTGCCCTTTTCTCCATTCAATCATATTTGAAAACCATGTAGGAACATCTGTATCAGTTGAATCTGCGAATGCATAAGCACTCATTGACAATACTAAGCTCCCAACTAATATAAACGATAAAATCTTTTTCATAATATCTCCTCCTTATTTATTTCTACCTTAATTATAAAACCCTTTTTTGAAGATATTATGAAGATATAAAAAATTTTAATTTAATTTTGATAAAATAGTTAATGCTTCAGCCCTTGTTATTTTATTAAGGGGTCTTATTGTATTATCAGAATAACCACTATATATTCTTTCACTTATAAGCTTTTTTAAATCCTCGGTATACTTACTTTTTTTAATATCTTTAAATTTATTAAAATCTCTACTACTACCCCTGTATTCCATTTCATAATAATTAGCTATTAAAAATGCTACTTCTTCCCTTGTTATATAGTTTTCATATTTACGTGTTAAACCAGACATTAAAAGTTTTCCAAAATTGATTTTAGATAAAACACTTTTAACTTCATAATAAGCCCAATCATCCTTATAAAGATTTATGTCATATGTATTTTTAATCTCAAAGTCTTCATCTATAGATACCCTTGCTAAAAATGCTATAAATTCCTTTACTGTTATAAAATCATTAGGTTTAAATGTATTATTTTCATACCCATTTGTTATTCCCTTTTTAGCCATATCCATAATATACTCTCTAGCCCAATGGTTTCTAATATCATAAAACTCATCTTTTTTTTCTATAAATTGTGCATGTTTTATAGAATGAACTATTTTTTCTTCTGTTTCTAAGTTATATATTTCAAACTCATATATATCTTCATCTTCATCAAAATCAATTTCATCATCAATAGAGTATAATCGATCCTTATATTTTATAACGATAAAGTCAGTATTTATATCCCTTTTTTCTTTCTTTTTTTTAGGAATAAATTCTAAATAATCACTAAACTCTATACTATCTTCATTAGTAAAGTAAGGTAAATTATTTTTAATTTCATCAATATCCGTTTCTATATCAAAATCTTTAGCTGATATTACATATATATATCTTGTTTCTTCCTCTTGTTCATTATAAACTTCTGTCTCTGAAATACCTTCTTTTTCAACTATAATTCTATTAGTATCAGAATCTATTTTAAAATCACTATCTACAAATTTAGTATCTTCTTTATCATATCTTTTGTCAAATTCATCTTCAAAATAATCATCAAATTCATCAAATATTTCTATTTCTTTATTTAAATCTGAAAAAACTACATTTTCCATATCAAGCTCATCTATATCTTTAAAACCTTTAGTTCTCTCATCATCAATTTTATCTTCTATTCTATTAGTTAAATCCCCCTCATAAAGCTTATTATCTTCATCAACACTTACCCTAGTTGTTGTTTCATTACCAAATAAATCTTTTACTTTTATCTCAACTTCTGATGGGATTTCATCTAAGTCTATATCATCATGACTAGACCTATCAAAGCCTTCATCGTTTATATTATAATAGTAATACTTTATTCCATAATTATCATAGGCATCTATAAATAATTCCTCATCTATAACATAAACTCTTTCTATTTCTGGTCTTTTAGTATCTTCAATAGTAAAATCATCTTCATCGGTTACTAAAGTATCTTTAGTTTCAGCATTTATTATATCCACCTTATAAAAACATTCTGTTTCCTCAGTTATTTTAGGAAGAGTAATATAATCATCATTTGTTATTTTGTCCTTTATAAAATATATATTATTGGTTTTATCCTCTATACTCACTTTATAGTTATAAAACTTATTTAATTTAGGTAATTTTAATCTATATCTTCCTCTTTCTAGCTTTACTTCCACTTCTTTTATTTTTTCATCAATATCGATATTTTCAAACCCACCATATACAGCAAATTCCACATCTATTAAAAGCTCATCTAATTTTTTTGCAAAACCTCTCTTACTAAAATAATCCTCAATTTTATTAACCTTTACTCTAACTAAATCCCTTAAATCTCTAGTCTCTTTTAATAATCTTTCCCCTCTACTATTATCATATAAGTCATCATGTTTTAAGCTATATTCTACTGAATCAATCTTTTGTTTTACATAGTCTATAAATAAATCATCTAGTTCTTCGTCTCTATCTTCTTTATCATCTTTATCCTGGATATCATCAGTAAGATTTCTTAAAACTTTAATCTCTTCTAAGTAAAAATCATCATCTACATACTGACTATCATTTAAATTTCTTAATTTAGTTTCTAAAATATTTATTGCTCTTTTAATGTAGTAATTAAGAATATTATAATTTTCATTATTTAAAGAACTTTTTACACTACTATTTCTTATATCATCAACAAAATCATCTATTTCATCGATTTCATCTAAAATCCCGATACTTTTTAAACCTCCATATTTATTTACATTTCTAATAAAACTTTCTAACATATTTATCTTTGATTTTATATAATCATTATAAATTTTTTCTATCCTTTCAGACATATCTTCTTTTTTATTATCATCTTTAATATCATTAACCGTATACCTTAAATTATTGATTTCATTTTTTACATAGCTATCATTAGTCCCATTTGATATTTTATTTTCTAAATCATTTATCTTTTTAGTTATACTTTCAATTAATTCTTGATCCTTTGTAGTTTCTACATTTTCTGTAACCTCATCACCTTGAGCAAAAGATGCAAAGGATGGAACTATTAAGCTTATTATAAGTAAAAATATAATTTTTCTTTTCAATTTTATCGCTCCTTATATGAATTGTATTTTTAATTCTTTCTTCATTTAAATAAATAGTATTTACGTCTTTGATAGTACCATATTTTCTTTGCATGATTTGTAAAAAAATGTCGAATCTTAAGTTTAAATATAAATCCCTGTATGAAAAAAACACCCAAAATTAATTGGATGTTTTAATTAAGTTTATTCTTTTCTTTTAAAAGATTTTTTAAATCCTTAATAGCTATTGCAAATCCTAATCTTTCATCTATACCTTTAATATATCCAGTAGCAAAAACAATTCCTATAACTTTTCTTTCATTATTTAAAACAGGGCTACCACTACTTCCCTTATGAATAGGGCCTTTTAATATTAAAATTTCATTTTGCATCCCTTTATAATTAACTTTTTTTAGTAACTTAGCTTTATTAACAACCTTTTCATATCCTAAGGGATTTCCAATTATTAAAACTTCCATATTTCTTTTAAAGTCAGTACTATCTCCTAACTTTAAATATGAAAGATTATTAGCATCTATATCTATTAAAGCTAAATCCACTCTCTTGTCTATAAAATAATCATTAACAGTGAATTTTTTACCGTTTAAAAAATTAATATTAATATACTCAGCATCCTTAATGACATGTTTATTAGTTACTATAAGTCCATCTTTTCTAATATTAAATCCAGTTCCCATTTTTTTATCATGTTTTATTTCTACGACAGATTCTTTTAACTTTTTTATATTAGGATCTTTAGATAAGTTATGGGATTCTTTTAAAAAATTTAAAGAAGGAAGATTTAAAGATTGAATTAAAGGCCTAAAAAGAAAAAGAGTAAAAGTAATTATAACTATAATAGCTGTAATTCTTATCTTTCTTTTTCTTTTATATAACTCCTGTTCTAAATCAGTATCAATTTCAGTTAGATTTTCATTTATTTCTTTTATTTCATTATCATCCATACCTATCCCCTCTTTATTTAATTGTCTCAAATTAACTCTAAATAATCAATAAATTTGTTATCCACAAAGGCTAAATTAAAACTTTAAATTATCAACATATTTATTAACAAATTAACCACTAATTTTTTTATATAATTTAAATAGGTTAAAACAATTACTGCTTTAACCTAAATATAATTTTAAAAATTACTCTATTTTGTTATAATCACATTTTCACTACTTACTTCTTCCCCTTTTATCTTAGTTTAATAAAAAAATATATCCTTAAAATAATTTATTTAAATATAAATCCGTAGGCTCTTCAAAATAAACTGGATTATTATTAGAATCTAAATAATGATAATCGTAATGTTGCTTTTTTATAAACTTATTAAAGCCCCATGAATTATACATCCCCTTTAGTTTCTGATAATTATCATTATCAACACCTATTGTAACTTCAGAAAATCCCTTCTTTTTTATTCTATCTAAAACAGATTTCATTAATTTACTTGCTAGACCACATCCTCTAAAATTTTCTTCAATTCTAAAAGCACATAAATAAGCCCGATTAACTCCATCGGCCTCATCAGAATCTTCAGAATTCCAAAAGATATATAATTCTCCTATGAGCCTATTTTCCTCTTTATTTTCAATAGCCCAAAATTCAATATTCCCAGTTTTTATACCATCAACAAAATAATTATAGGTTGGAGAATCACTATATTCCCAAAGTTTTTTCATTTCTTCTACTGAAGCTATACGTATGTCCATAAAATCACCCCTTATATTATTTAGGTTTTGTCAAAAGTTTTTGCTAAAAATATTAACAAAACCCCTATTTTTACATATTTATATATAAAATACTTGATAAAAATAGTGCTTACATTTCCCTCTTATAGAAGTTGGGAGACTTACGCACTAATGGTTAAAATCCCTTGATTACCTATTAATTCTTTATATGTAGTGCCCTCCATTTTAAAAATTATCATTAAAAATAAAATAGTAATAATATTACAAACAGTACATATTACAGACCACCATTAACTTAATTTATCTAATGATTGATTAGTAACTACCGCAATTACCACTCCAACTATGATAAATATAACACTTCTAAATAACGGTAATATAAAAGGTCCCATTTTTTTCATCCTGTTCCCCCTACAATTAAGGTATGAAATTTCATATTTGCTCCTTTATTTTCACTTTTTTATAAACCATAAACCTTAAAAAATCCCTATTAATAAATGGACTACCTATTTATTATACCATATTATGTAATTATTGGTATGTGTTTAAGTTTTACTGTGTTAGAATTTATCTCTTACGCTAGTATTATTATAAAGGGGATATTATTTTTTACATAATAAAAATCCATATAAGCATACACCTATATGGATCATACCAGTGATAATAATATAATTGTTTATTATTTATATCCTTTAAATATCTTTTTTAAATATTGACTATTAGTTTTCATTGCCTTTTTATAAATTGTAACACCATCTGACGTTTTAACATGGGGATTCGCCCCTGCCTTTAAAAGTATTTTAGCCATATCACAATTATTCATAACAAAGACCTCTTCTAATGGATACCTTCCCTCTGAATTTTTCTTATTTATATCTACACTTTTACTTTTTATTATTTGATTTACTAAATCTATATCATTTACAATTACTGCTTTATTTAACTTATCTATAGTATATTCCTTACTATTTTCCCCTTGGTTTGTAATATTAGCATTACCATTTAATCGATTTTTTTCAGTACTTGGATTTGTTAAAAATATAGCTGCTAATAATATAAAAACACTAATTGAAAGTATTGATAGCTTATGCTTATTTTTATTAAATAATTTAATCATACTTATCCTCCTTTTTAATTGAGACTTATATCCAACTCCAGCTATGCCTGTAGGTCTTAATAAATATTTTGAATTCTCCACAAGTTTTACAATGGTAAATCCATAATTTTTATAATCTTTACTCTTAACATAGGAAAGTGCCATCTCATCACAAGCAATCTCACAATCTTCTCGCATTTTATAAAACCCATACCATATAATTGGATTAAACCAATGTATTGTTTGTAAAATACTTAATAAATTAAATATAATAATATCCTTTCTTTTAAAGTGACTAAGCTCATGGAGTATTACATATTTTAATTCATTTTTATTAAGTAATTTATTTATACCTTTAGGTAATAATATACATGGTTTAAATACACCATATAAAATAGGAGCTTTTAAAAAATCTGTGTTATATATTGAGATATTTCCTTTTATATTCATAGTTTTTTTACATTCATTGAAAATTTTTATTATATCTTCATCTGGCAAGGAATAATTATTTTTAATATTTGATGATAGTTTTATATTAGATTTTACTAATTTAAAGCTAAATATAGTAAAACCTATAGCCCAAATCATAAAAAAATATAAATTCTTATCATCCTTAGTCTTTTCTTTAGTATAATTATTATTTTTATTTGCAAATTCATAATCTTTTGTAAATAGGTAAGTATTATCTTTATTTTCTTTTACTTCTTCTATAAAAGATGTGGTTTTATTAATATGAAAAATATTAAAAATACTTATTTCACTTTTAGGAGAAAAGGGACTCATTAATTTTATTATAATTAAAAACCATATATAATAATGCCACTTAGCTCCTTGTCTTTCTTTAAATATAAATTTAATTAAAAATATAAAAAATATAATAAAACTTCCCTTTAAAGTTGCATCTAAAAGCCATTTTAAAAACATATCATAACCTATCATAAGCTATCCCTCTTTTAATCATTTTTCTCATTAAGGATACTTTTTAGCTCCTCTATATCTTCTTTAGATAAATCTTCTATTTCTATAAACTTAGCAAACATAGCCTTTAATCCGCCATCGTATACCTTTTTTAAAAAGCTCTTACTTTTTGATTCTAAAAATTTTTCTTTATCCATTAATGGATAGTAATAATATATTCTATTGTTATTATCATAGCTTATAACCTTTTTCTTTACTAATCTTCTTATAAGGGTTTTTATAGTAGTAGGTTTCCAATCTGTGGTTTTCGATAGTTTATCAATGATTTTACTAGATGTAAGGGGAGATTTTTCCCAAAGTATTTTCATAACTTCTAATTCTGAATCAGATATCTGTGGTAATCTATTCAAAGTATCACCTCCTAGTAACTACATCTGTAGTCTATTTATAGTTTACACTTGTAGTTTGGAAATGTCAATACATATTTGTTATTTTTTTCTATTTTTTTAATTTAAAAAGCCTCCCTTATAGGAAGCCTTATTCCTTAATTTATTTTCTTACATTTTCTATATTCCCTACAGGTAACCAATCATCCATATTTCCATAATCACTTTTATCTATTTTAAAGGGCTCTATAACTTTTATATTATCTACTTCTATTAAAACTAAATATCTCTTACCTGCCCACCTTTTAAACTGTTTATCACTTAAATTTAACTTATCACTATTTTCTTTTACTAACTTAATAGACTCATCTTTTGTCATCTTTTCAGAATTATATACATATTTTACATTACCCTTTGCTTTAATCTTTCCTTCACCATTATTGTTTATAAAATATAATTCATCTTTAACATTTACCCTTCCAAATGGTAGTTTTCTTCCTGCTGCTCCTCTAATTATCAGAGTCTTCGTTCCCTTAACTAATTTCTCATATTCCTTTGCTTTAGCATCTAAATAAACTACATGATCCATAAAATAACCTCCTATTAAATGTAATATTCCTCTTAACTAAACAAGTAACTATAAACTTAACAAATCTTAATAATAACTCCTCTTTTTATTTTTAAAATAAGTTATGCATTTTATATTCTTGCTTTTCTATTAATATCCTTTATTTTTACCATAATTTTGTAATATTATAATAAATGAACAAATATTCTGATGTCTCTCACATAAATTTTTAAGTGATACAACCCCTTTAAACCATACATTATTTCATAAAAATAAAGGACAGTAAGGCTTACATATAGCCTTTTACTGTCCTTTATTTTTATCATTTTATTTACCTTTGTTAAAATATATTATTTATGCTTCTTCCTTACTCATATTTACTAAAGCATCAATAGCTATATCAATAGTTTTTGTTTCTGCTTTCCAGTAAAGCTCATCTTTTTGTTTAAGGGTAAGTTGTTTTTTCTTTATAATATTTGAATCAGTCCCTACAATAGCACCAACCCTTAAGTTTCTTTTAGAACCTACAATAAATACTGTAGAACATTCCATCTCTGATACAACTACATCTGTATTTAATAAGATATTATTCAACTCTTCATTTTGCATATAATATGCATCCCTTGTATAACTTCCTCCAATATAATATTTCTCATCCTTTAAATAATTACCTGCTGCATTCATTAAAGCCATTGTTACATCCATATTAGCAACTGCAGGATAAATTTCAGGTAAATATTCATGGGAAGTACCATCTCCTCTGACTGCTGAATTAACTAAAACTACACTACCTACAGGTATATCTTCACCTCTTCCTCCAGCTGAACCTACTCTTATAAATGTATGTGCTCCAACCTTTGCTAATTCCTCAACTGCTATAGATGCAGATGGTCCTCCTATACCAGTAGAACAAACACTAAGCTTTTCTCCATCTTTAGTACCAGTGTATACAACATACTCTCTATTTTCTGATATTTTTTCATAACTATCAAATTTTTCAGCTATTCTTTTAGCCCTTCCTGGATCCCCAGGTATTAAAACATAAGGAGCTACATCTCCTTTTTTGCAACGTATATGTTTTTGTAAAGTTTTATCATAAGTCATTTATTGTCCCTCCATAAATAAATTTTCAATTCTGTTTTTACTTAAGTTTACTAATCCCTTGTCTGTAATTTTTAATAAAGGACTTACAGGTAGTGAATTTGTGCTTAAAGACATAACTGGATTGTAGTGTTTATATCCTAAATGCGCCATAGCTTTTCTTACATTTAAAAGTTTTTCACCTATAATCTTCATACTCTCTTCAGATAAAATGCCCGCTACCGGAAGACTAATACTAGCTAAAATTTCATTATCTTTTACTACACAATATCCACCTTGATTTTCTATTACTGTATTAACAGCTTTTAATACATCGGTAATTGTTTTTCCTACAACTAATAAATTATGATGATCATGGGCATAAGTAGTTGCCACAGCTCCTTTTTTAATGGTATCACCGGTAACTAAACCAATCCCTATATTGCCAAATTTATTATATCTTTCAAACACTGCTATTATTAAATATGGGGAGTTTTCCCAATCTAAAAATCCATCTTTAATATCCAAAGTTTTTATTACTTCTTCTGTATAGGTTGATTTATCCTTAACATTTATTACCCTACATTTAATTTGTCCATTTTTTTTGGGGGCTTTTATTTTTAAGTCTTTTTCATTAATATTATCTAGTTTAATACTTTCATAAAAACGCTTTGGAAATAGTCCATTCTTTTTTTCAAAATCATAGGTATATGTATCATCAAAAACTTTTTTACCTTTTTTATATACATCACTAATTTTAAAATCCTTTAAATCATTTAATAAAACAAAATCAGCAATTTTTCCAGGGGCTATGGAACCTCTATCCTTTAGTCCCATTCTCCTTGCCGGTGTAAAAGTTGAGATATAAAAAGCATTTTCAGGACTCATTCCCATATCAATAGCCTTTTTAACTAACTTATTTAAATGTCCCTCTTTAATAAGAGTATCTGCCATAACATCATCAGTTACTAAGCAAACATGTTCATATAAGTTATTATCTATAATGAAATTTATAATATCTTCATTCATTGATTTTTCTTGTATTTCTATAAACATACCATTCATTATTCTTTCTTTCATTCCTTCTTTTGTCTGCTGGGTATGGTCTGAGTTAACTCCATTATAAATAAATTTTGCTAAATCTAAATCTAATAGTTTAGGACAATGACCTTCTATAGGTAAATGGGGATTTTCTTTTCTAAAAAACTTTATAAGCTTATTTATTTTTGAATCATTAGAATTTATTACATCATAATAATTCATAACTTCCCCTAAACATATAATGTTTTTATAATTTAATAATTCTTTAATCTCTTCTATATCTATTTTAGCCCCAGTTGTTTCATAATAAGAAGATGTGGAAGGTACAGAACTTGGTACTCCATAAAAAATATCAATATCACAATCTTTCCCTGCATCTATCATTGCCTTTATTCCCTCAACACCAAATACATTTGCTATTTCATGGGGTTCAGATACAATCGTAGTTACACCATTTCTTATAAGTTCATAGGAAAATGCATTAGGTGTAGCCATGGAACTTTCTATATGCATATGAATATCAATTAGTCCTGGTATCATATATTTATTATCTCCATTTATTACTTTTTTTGAAGATAGCTTGTCTTTATACTTACCAATATAAAAATATTTACCATCCAAAATAGCAACATCGGATTTTAAAAATCTTTTAAAATAGGCATTAAAAACCTTAACATTTTCTATTATTAAATCTACTTTCAATATTTCACCCCTTTCTATAAGAGTTATGGTAAGAAAGGTTTAATGGCTAAGCCATTAAACCTTAGAATTTTTAATTACTTTGATATTTCTCTATTCCATTTATCAATCCAATCAGACATAACACTATTTATATATTCATAATCTATAGTTTGTAAACTATTAATTAAATCCTTACCATAAGTTAGACCTTCTGCTTCCTCTTTAGTAAGTTCTACATTTACATTTATAGGAGAATCTACTTTATCTAGTGCATTAGCCTTTTGTACTTTCTCACTTAATAAAAAGTTTATAAACTTCTCTGCTAATTCTTTATTATCGCTACCCTTTACTATATTAACAGAATTAAGATTTGCAAAGGCACCTTCCTTTGGGTTAACCCACTCAGCTGAAGGTAAAGCATCTTTAATTCTTCCATAGGCAAAATCCTGGGCAACACCTATTTTAATTTCTCCTTGAGTAAACATATTAACAAGGTCTGACGATCTACTATAAGTTTTAACTATATTAGGTTTTAATTTACTTAACTCTTCAAAGGCTTTATCATAGTCATCTTTAATAGATACATCAGCTTTTTTAGCCGCTGCTAAAACCATAGCTGGACCTGCTGTTGAAGTTATGTTTGCTATAGATGCATTATCTTTAAATTCATCTCTCCATAAATCTGACCATGAATCTACTTTCTCTTTAGTAGCCTCAGTATCATAGATTATACCTGTTCTATTAACTGTATAAGCTGGACCATATTTTTCTCCAAGGGGAGCCTTTGCTATTTCATATATATTTTCTATATTAGGTATATTTTCTCTATTGATTTCTTCAAATAATCCTTCTTTAACCCCCTGTATTGCATAGGAACTAGCAAGATATATTATATCTACATCTGAATTTTTATTCATTCTTATTTTATTTAATCTATCAGCATTATTACCAACCTCTAAAACTATATCTACATTATGCTTTTTTTCAAAGGGTTCAAATACATTTTTCTTTAATATATCTTCATTATATCCCCATGTGGAAATAATTAAGGTTTCTTTTTCTTGTTTATCTACATCTTCACCTTTACTTTCATTTGAACTACACCCTATAGCCATTGCACCTAAAGTCATTACAAGTACTAATAGTATACTTATCTTTTTTATGTTTTTCATAATCATCCTCCTTTTTATACTAAGACCATCTTTTCCTTTGGTAAATAAAGCTTAACCTTCTCTCCTTCTTTATAACGCTTATTAGTATTACCATTTACAAGTAACTTCCCTACTTCTGTGTCCACCATATACTGATATTCTTTACCTAAAAATGTACTTATACCTACTATTCCATCAAGGGTATTTTCATCTTTATTATCCCCTCCTTTATTTACAATTTTTATTTCTTCAGGGCGAATAGCACCCTTAATTGTTTCTTTATTACTGTTTATATTTGTAGACTTTACTTTAAATACTCTTCCGTTTTTTGAATTATAAGTACTTATATCTTCATTTTTAGACTGCAAACTTAAATCAATAAAATTTTCAAATCCAACAAAATTAGCTACAAATTCTGTTTTAGGATTATCATATATATTTTGAGGAGTATCTAAATGCTCAATAACTCCCTCATTCATAACCGCTACTTTATCAGATATAGAGAAACATTCCTCCTGATCATGGGTTACATAAACAGTAGTTATATTTAATTCTTTTTGTATTTTTCTTATACCAACACGCATTTTAACCCTTAACTTAGCATCTAAATTACTTAAAGGCTCATCTAACAGTAATAAATCAGGCTTTATAACAAGTGCCCTAGCAAGGGCAACCCTTTGTCTTTGTCCTCCAGATAATTCCTTAGGATATCTTTTAGAATAGTCAGCTAAGCCTACTATATCTAACATTTCCATTACCCTTTTTTTAATCTCTCCTTTAGGAGTCTTTCTTAATTTAAGTCCAAAGGCTACGTTATCAAAAACACTTAAATGGGGAAATAAAGCATAGCTTTGAAAAACAAACCCAAATTCCCTTTTATGAACTGGTACTTTTGTATAGTCCTTATCATTAAATATAAATTTCCCTTTATTAGCTTGGATAAATCCACCTATAAGTCTAAGGGTAGTAGTCTTACCACAACCGCTAGGTCCTAATAATGACACTAAATCTCCCTTTTTTATATTAAGATTAAAATCCTTTAAAACAACATTGTCACCATAGGCAACCGATACATCTTTTAAATTTAAAAGAGCCATAGTATTCCTCCTTAATCTACTTAGTAAAGAAACTTAAACCTAATGTTCTTTCTATAATAAACATTAAGATAGCTGTCATTAACATTAATATTACTGATAGTGCTGCTATTGTAGGATCAAAATAATACTCAACATAACTCATCATTTGTATAGGTAATGTACTAACCCCTGGTCCTGTTAAGAAAATAGATATAGGTACATTATTAAAGGAATTAATAAATGCTAAAATAAAAGCTGCTATAACACCTGATGTTATGTTTGGTAGTACAATTATAAAAAATGTTTTTATCCTACCTGCACCTAAACTTACTGCTGCTTCTTCTATGGAATAATCAAAACTTTCCAAACTTGATGATATAACCCTTATAATATAGGGTAAAATTACTACTGTATGTCCTATAAGTAAACTTGTATATACAGGAAACTGCATTTTAATTATTAAAAATTTAAGTAAAGAAAATCCAAATACAATTGCAGGAATTAACACAGGGGATAGAAATAATCCTTGAAGAAAGTTTCTTCCCTTAAACTGATATCTGCTTAGTATGTATGCAGCAGGAATACCTATAAGTAAAGCTAAAAATGTTCCAAACACTGCTATTTCTATACTTATTTTAAAAGTTCTAATAAACATTTCTACTTCAAAGATATTTGCTACCCATTTAAATGAAAATCCTTCCGGGGGAAATTTAAGATAATCATTTGCCCCAAATGCAGCAGCTGTAATAATTACTAAAGGAAATATTAAAAACGTATATACTAATACAGAAAATATAGTTAAAAATCTACTTTTTGTATTCACTAATTATCACCTCTTTCCGCTTAATTTACCCGATAACTTATTTATAATTGTAGTAACAATTAATGTAGTTAAAATCATTATAGTTGCTAAAACAGAAGCTGTATCCCAGTCAAATAATGACATGGCATTTTGATATACCAGTGTAGATAAAACCTTTGCATTACTTCCACCTAAAAGTTGGGGAGTAGTATAGGCAGTTAAACTCCCTGTAAAAACTAAAACACTTCCAACTATAAGTCCTGGAACACTTAATGGAAATATTACTTTTATAAAAGCCTTTAGTCTTGAAGCTCCTAAACTTTCTGCAGCTTCCATTAAGTCATTATCTATATTTTCCATAACTCCAACTAAAGACATTATCATAAGTGGTAAAAATAAATAAACTAATCCCACAACTATAGCAAATTCATTATATAGAAGTTTCAGTGGTTCATTTATAATATTTAAGTTTAAAAGGATTGTATTTACAATTCCGTTTCTCCCTAGAATAACCATCCAACTAAAGGAACGTACTACTGAACTTGTCAAAAGTGGAAATACAGCTAACATTATGTATAGTCCCCTTACTTTTTTGTTTGTTCTAGATATATAATAGGCTGTGGGAAAACCTAGCATAACTGCTATTAAAGTAGTTATTAATGCTAGTTTTAAAGTTCTTAAATAAATAGATATATAATAACTATCTTTAAAAAAGTCAAAATATTTAACTAAGGTTAAACCTTCTTTTCCTCTAATCGTTTGAAATATTGTTGAAAACAAAGGAACAAATAAAAATAACCCAAGTAAAATTAATCCAGGTAATAACAATAAATAATTAGCTTTGTTTTTCACTATTACACCTTCTTTCGTAAAATTTAAATTTTCTTTGTACTCTCTCTAACTATTAATTTAGGAAAAAGAGTAACCATTTCTGGACTAATATCTTTATTTGAAATCTGCTTCATTAATAACTTAATAGCCCTTTCGCTCATCTTTTCTATGGGATAGGCTACTGTTGTTAGCTTAGGAGTTATTGTTGAAGCCAATAAAATATTATCAAAACCTACAACAGAAACATCTTCAGGAGTTTTAATTCCTAATTGATTTAAACAATTTGAAGCTCCTATTGCCATTAAATCATTAATAGCTATTACTGCTGTAAAATCTTTTTTACTATTAATAATTTCCTTCATAGCTTTAAAACCACTTTCCATTGTAAAATCCCCTCTTTTAATAAGGTCTTCATCTAGGTTTAAGTTATAATCTGATAAGGCCCTTTTAAAACCTTTCTTTCTATGTTTTGAAATTTGAAAATCTTTAAAGCCTTCTATGAAGGCTATTTTTTCATGTCCTAACTTAATTAAATGTTCAGTAGCTAAAAATGCCCCTTGATTATTATTTACTGCCACAGAACTTATAGCGTAATTTTCCATGTTTCTATCTAAAACTACTATTGGAATATTCTTTTCTTTTACCCTTTTTAAAACTTCTACGCTTCTATAGGATGAAGCATAAATAACCCCATCAACCCTATTTTCAATTAAATCCATTAAGTAATCATCTTCACTTTCAGGAATCCCATCAATATTACAAAGGGTAATATTATAATCATAATGATTTGCTACACTGGCAATTTCCTTTGCTATTTTACTAAAAAAGGGATTTGTTATATCCGGTACTATTAATCCGATTGTTTTATTTTCTTTTTTTATAGGTTCACGTAAAAGTGGCTTATAATTTAATTCCTTCATAGCTTTAATTACTCTCTTTTTAGTTTCTTCCTTTACATAGGATGTATCATTAATTACTCTAGAAACAGTTGATATAGATGTATTTGCTAACTTAGCAACGTCTTTAATATTAGCCATAAATGCCTCCTTGTTTTTATGAAAATATTTTCATGTAAGATTAAAAAAATATTATATATATATCTGTAATTTGTGTATATTGCTACGCTGTATCAATATTATTTATGAAAACTTTTTCATCTTAATTTACCTATTCTACAAAAAACGCTATTTTCCTTTTTATTTTTTGAAAAAATTTAAAATTTTATTTAAAAAAACAACAAAACTGATCTATAAAGACCAGTTTTTAACTATTATTAATTTCTTTTATTTTTTTCTGTTAAATATCTTCTTATAAATTTATTAATTTTACTTTGTTTAACACATTCCTTTGGTTCCCAAATTTTAATTTCCTTGTCATTAATTACAGCTTTGGGATTTTCATATAATATTTTTTTAAGCTTCTTATTATCTAAATGGCTTTTAAGTATTTTAAATGGTTTTTCTACATTTGGAGTTCTTATATTAAACGAATGGGCATCTGTACCTACAAAATGTATCATATTATGTTCAATTAATTTTTTAGCTGTATCTTTAATTATAGGTCCATATGAACCCTTTAAACTTGGAAGGTTAATTTGTACTAATGCTCCCTGTTTTATAAGTTTAAATAAAACATTTGGATTATTGGTAATCATTTTATATCTTTCTGGGTGGGCTATAATAGGAACTATTCCTTTTACTTTTAAATCATATATTAAACTCTCAATAAAATAAGGATTATCTAACATGGGAAATTCTATTAACATATATCTTGAATTATTTAATGTATAGATAAATCCTTTTTCAAAAAGTTTTATCAAATTAGGTACTACATATACCTCATTTCCAATATAGATATCTATATCAAGCCCTTCTTTTTTTATTTTATCTTTAAGTTTTAAAAAGTTTTCTTTTATGAGCTTTGTATTATTATAAGTAGTATTATCTACATAATGGGGCGTTGCAAAAATACCTTTAAATCCATTTCTTTTAGCTATCTTAATCATTTTAATTGAAGTTTCAAAGCTATCTGCTCCGTCATCAACTTTAGGTACTATATGACAATGCATATCATACATATATAATTCTCCTCTTTAAGCTTATTTAATCCTTTTCTTGATAATAATAGTTATTATAATAATACTTATAATAACCTTCTTTAGTAGGAATTTTATTAAGAACCACACCTAATATATTTGCCTTTACTTTATCAAGTAAATTCTTTGCACTTTGTGACACCTTAATAATAGTCTCACCTGTTTCAACTACTAATAACACTCCATCTGTGACAGTTGATAAAACAGATGCATCTGTAACCATTCCTACAGGGGGAGTATCTATAATTACTAATTCATAATCTTTTTTTACGCTATTAATAAATCCTCTCATTTTCTTAGAATCCATAAGCTCTGCTGGATTTGGAGGTACTCCCCCTGAAGTTAAAACATTTAAACCATTAATTGCAGTAGTATAAATAATACTTTCATAATCAATATCTTCTAACAAGCAACTTATAAGTCCTTTATCATTGGAAATTTTAAAATGCTTATGGACCGTTGGTTTTCTTAAATCACTATCTATTAATAAAACTTTCTTACCATTTTGAGCCATAGTTATAGCTAAATTTACAGCTGTTGTACTTTTACCCTCCCCTGGTGAAGGACTAGTAATAACTATTACCTTAACATCTTTATCAATATTTAAAAACTTAATATTAGTTCTTAGTGTTCTGTATGCTTCTGATACAGGAGATTTAGGATTTTCATATACTAAAATTTTTTTATCTTCTCTACATTCATTTTCTATTAAAGGTATCATGCCTAATGTAGAAATATTAAGATATTTTTCAACATCCTCAGGGTTTTTCAATGTATTATCAAAATACTCAAGTAAAAATACAATAAGTATACTTATCATTATTCCTAAAACTGCTGATATAGATATATTAAGAAATGGCTTTGGACTTATAGGACTACTTGGAATTAAAGCTTTATCAATAATTTGTATATTTTCTATCTGGATAATTTTAGTTACACTTTTTTTAAAAACCTTAGCTATTTCATTGGCTATTTTAGTAGCTAGTAAAGGATTAGTATCAATTACATTTATTTTTATAATCTCAGTGTCCTTAACTAAACTCACTTCTACTTTTTTCTTAATTTCTTCATATGTCATATTAAGGTTTAAATTATTAATAACTTCCCTTGATACAAGCCTTGATTTAGCTATTTCTCCATATGTAGTTACTAACTTTTGGTTAATTAATATATCTTGATACTCAATATCTTTAGTATCATAATCCTTAAGTTTACCAACCATTAAAGTTGTAAATGTTTGATATTCAGGCTCTATTAAAAAATAACTTATTAAACCACTTATTAATATTGCTAATGTTGTAATTAAAATAATAATCCATTTTCTTTTTAGAAATATATATATAAATTCCCTTAGCTCTAATTTTTCCATAAAGCTCCTCCTAGTAAATAATAACTCTTTATTATAATTTATTTTTAAATACTTTAGTATATGATAAGTTTATAAGTAAGCTTCTTAAATATTCTTTATATAATATGATAGAATTTAAATATATACTTAAGTAGGAGGGATTTAAATGTTAATAGAAAAAATTAAAAAATATAGAAATAGTAAGTATAATCTTAGTTGCTCAGAAACTATCATTTATGCTTCTAATGAAGAATATGATTTGAATTTAGATGAAAATACCCTTAAAACCATGGCTCCCTTTAGCGGTGGTATGATGATAGAAGATACCTGTGGTGCTATAACTGGTTCTTTAGCAGTTTTAGGAATTTTATTTACAGAAGATGTTGCCCATAAAAGTGATTTATTAAAGGAGTTAGTTAAAGAATTTTTTATAAGATTTGAAGATATTTTGTATTCAAGAAATTGTAGTAAGTTAAAAGAGTTACATAGAACTGATGATAAGGGTTGTAATGATATTATATATAAAGCAGGGAAAATATTAGATGATTTAGTTAAAAATAATTTAGAAAGATAAACTTAAAAAAGCTGTTAAAGGTTAACCTTTAACAGCTTTTATGCATCATAACTTCTAATATAACATTATCTGTATTATTCATTCCTTCAGTTGAAACGATAGCTAAATTCTTAATAGATTTTTCTATAACCCCATCTAAAATACCCTCACTAGGAGATATGAAAATATTATTACTAGCCATGTAAGCTGAATCTATTGCTGATGCCACAGCGATAGAAAGCTTTAAAGCACATCCTAATTTTGCTCCATCACAAATCATACCAGTAACACCACTTATCATATTATTAATTGCTCCATTTATTTTTTTTATATCTCCATCTAAAATATAAGCTATTCCAGCACTTGCACCTACTCCAGCTGATATGCCACAACCACATATAGGAGCTAAAGATCCTGTATATGTTTTTATATATATATTAAGTAAATGACTTAAAGCTACTCCCCTAGTTATCTTTTCTTTTGATACATCTAAACCTTCTCCTATAATAGCAACTGGTAAAGTAGTAACTAAGCCTTGATTTCCGCTTCCTCCACTACTCATAACAGGTAATGGATACCCTGACATTCTTGCCTCTGAAGCAGCTGAAGTTATAGCCTTTGCATAGCTTTTTATATCCTTATTATTAGTGGCAAAAAGACTAGAAAATCCTAAACCTAATTTATTATCAAGGCCTTTTTTACCTATATGTTTATTCATTTTTATTCCTTCATTTAAAAAATCAATATCAGCTATATCTACAGTATCACTAAATTCTACTAATTCTTTTATACTGAAATCCCTTATTTTATCCCTTAAAGATTTTTCATTACTTTCCTTTTCATCTTTTATATATACACATTCATTATCCCTTTCTAATAATACTACATTAGTATGGGTATTTCTTATTAAAACCTTAGCAGTATGATTTTCACCCTTAGCAACTGCCTCTATAAAAAGATTTTCAACATCCTTTTTTATACTTAAATTAATAATCTTATTTTCAACTAATGATAAAGCTTTTTTTACATCTTTATCAGTAATATCCTTTAAAACCTCTAATTCATATTCAGCTTTTCCATTAACTAAGGCTAAACTACTTGCCATTACAATACCCTTTTTATCTGTATTAGGTATATATACTTCCTTTCCATTTTTATAAACACCTTTATCTACCTTTATATCTAGTGTTTTAACATCCTCATCTAAAAGCTCTTTAGCCTTTGCAGTAGCATAGGCAACTGCCGTTGGTTCAGTACAACCTATAGCTGGAACCACTTGATTTTTTAATATATTTAATAATACCCCATTATTAATCATTGGCAAGCCCTCCTTTATTCTACTATTAATAGTTGCAGGTTTCATGCCAATAAATAAATCCCTAAATTTAGTGATTCCTTTAAATTTCTTTTCTCACATTTGAGAACTTCACATCTTTTAATATATATATATAAGTTAACCTCTGATGAAATAAGCTCTTTAGATAATTCTCAAATTTAAGAAAGCTATTCTCATATTTGAGAATAGCTTTCTTTTAGTCATTCATTTTTCTATATAAAGTAGCTGGACTTATTTTTAATTCTTTTGCTATTTTTTTCTTAACCTCTGTATCTTCACCATATTTATTTATCAAATCTTTAATAACCTTTTTTTCATAATTAGAAACCATATCCTTTAAAGATAAATCTTTATTAGATGTTTTTTCCTTAACATTTATCCTTTTACTTATCGTCTCTAATGTAATCATATTAGATTTTTCAAAATGTATTGCATATTCTATTAAATTTTGTAATTCCCGTACATTTCCAGGCCATGGATAATTCATTAATACTTTTTTAGCATCTTTAGTAAATCCTTTTATTTTCTTATTATAAATATAATTAAATCTATTTAAAAAATTAATTGAAAGCTTATAAATATCTTCTCCCCTTTCCTTTAATGGAGGTATTGTTAAGGGGATTACATTTAATCTATAGAAAAGATCTTCTCTAAATTCACCCTTTTTAACCATATCATATAGATTTTTATTTGTTGCTGCTATTATTCTTGGATTTACCTTAATAGGTTCCCTCCCACCGATAGGTGTAATTTCCTTTTCCTCTAAAACCCTTAATAACTTAACTTGTATATGAAGGGGAAGTTCTCCAAGCTCATCTAAAAATATTGTTCCATCCTTAGCTAACTGAAATTTACCCATCTTTCCATTTTTATTAGCCCCTGTAAAGGCTCCCTTTTCATAGCCAAATAGTTCACTTTCTACTAAACTTTCAGGTATTGCACCACAATTAATTGGCATAAATATTTCATTTCTTCTATTACTTTCAAAGTGTAGAGCCCTTGCAAATAATTCCTTACCTGTACCACTATCACCCATTATTAATACAGAAACATCCCTTTTAGCTATTACTTTTGCCTGTTCTTTTACTTGTTTAAATACATTACTATTACCTATTATTTTATCAAAGGTAATAAAAGAACCCTTTTCATTCATTTTAAAAACTGACCTTTGCATTTTGTCAAAATCCTTAAAGGTAAAAACAGCACCCTTTCTTTCTCCCTTAATATTAATTTCTTTAATTGATACTAAAAAATTATAGGTAGTATTTTCTGTTTTTATTGTTACCTCTTCTTCATTTATACAGCTATTAACCCTTGGGAGCTTGTCTACTACATTTTTAGGAATTATAGAAGTAATTTTTTTATTTACTATATCTATATCTAAATTTAGTTTATCCTTTATACATTTATTAGCACTTAAAATATTATTAAATTCATCGGTTATTATTATACCTTCAGCCACTGAATCTATAACAGTTAATAATTCTATAGATTTATGTTCTAATTTATTTTTCATGTTACTTTCTTTTATCTTTAATGAAATTAATTCTCCCATTCTTTTATCAAAATCTTCATATCTATCCTGCTTTTTTAGAAAATCTTTTTTCTGCTCTTCATCAAATATTATCATTCCTATAGCCCCAACTATTCCTTCGTCGGTCTTTATAGGAAAACAAACCTCTGCCTTTTCATCACAACATCCTTTTGATTCACAATCCATACATTCAACACTCTCACCGGGAAATTCTATGAAGTATTTCTTACCTGTCTTTATTGATTTTTCAAATACTGAATTTCTAGGAGCAAATTTATCTATATCTTTTTTTAATTTTCCTGTACCTGCCACCCTTTTTAATCTATTATCCATTATCGTTACATCAATATCTACTATGGCTTTTATAGTTTCTGCTATTTGTTGTAGGTCTTTTTTTATTTGATTAAGCATAAAAACCTTTCCCTTCTAATATTATTCTTATAATTATTCTATCATATCTTGAAAATATAACACTAAATTTTATATAGTAAATTTAATTTTATTTTCATTATTATTTATTTGTGAAAATAATCGCTTTTTATTTGGATTTTAGTTATAATAATATTATAATTTGAAAATAATATTATTATAACTAAAATAATAAGGGAGTTGATTTTAATGAAACCCTTTGTTCCTGTTAAATTACCTATTGATGAAAAAATTGATTTATTATTCTTTTATAATGATTTAATAGAAGCAAGTACAAATATAGGCAAATACCAGATAATGTTAAAAAATTCTAAAATTAATGCTAATATATTAATTAATCCAATAATACTACAAGAAGCTGTACAATCTACAAAAATTGAAGGAACTCAAGTAACACTTGATGAAGTTTTAGAATCAGAAGTTGAAAAAAAGAAAAATACTAATGATATAAAGGAAGTTTTAAATTATTATGAGGCTTTAAAATTTGGCGAAAAGAATTTATCTAAAATACCTATATCTACTAGACTATTTAAAGAACTTCATAAGATATTATTAAGTAATGACGTTAGAGTAAAAAGTCGTTCTCCTGGTGATTATAGGACAATACAAAATTTCATTGGCCCAGAAGGCTGTACAATAAAAACAGCCTCTTTTGTACCTCCTGAACCACAATTTGTAAATAAATATATGTCTAACTTAGAGCGCTATATAAATGAACCTAAAGATAATCTACACCCTCTAATTAGAATAGCAATTGTTCATGCTCAATTTGAAACTATACATCCTTTTTTAGATGGGAATGGTAGAATAGGCAGAATACTAATTCCATTATATTTATTTGAATATAACGTAATTGATTCAGCTAACTTTTTTATTAGTGAAACATTAGAAAAAGATAAACATAAATATTATAAGCTATTAAATGATACTAGAATTAAAGAACGATGGAATCAATGGATAAAATTCTTTTTAGAAAGTGTGAATCAACAAGCTAAAAAATATATTAAAATGGTAGAAGATATTAATGTTCTTTATGAAAAAGATCTTGCTTTAGCAATGAACATTGTATCTAATAATAATATAGTAAATATAGTTAATATTATGTATAAACATCCTATTTTTACTATAAATAAAATGGCAGAACTTACTGGTATTCCGTATTCAACATGTAGAAGATACATCTCTCAACTTGAGGAAGAAAATATTATTTATTCAGATGAAAAATTAAGAGAAAAGAAATATTTCTATTATAATTTACTAGACTTATTACGATAAATAAGTTTTAAAAACATTTTAAAGCATCTACTTAAAGTAAAGTAGATGCTTTCTTTTTATACAAATATAGCTGCTAAAATAGCTACTAACGTTATCGTAACTAAACCTTGTATTAATGTTGCTAGGGTTTGAGATTTATAAGCGGTAGCTACATCCATACCACTAAATTCTGTAACAACCCAAAAGAAACTATCATTTGCATGGGATACTGTCATAGCACCTGCACCTATAGCCATAACTGTAAGTACCCTTCCCATTACTGATGCTAATCCTAGTGAGCTAAGTAAAGGTGCTACTAAAGCTGAAGTAGTTACCAAAGCAACAGTTGATGAACCCTGTGCTGTTTTTAAAGCTGCTGCTATAATAAATGGTAATAATATGCCTATATGATATGTTGCTAAAGTTTGTCCTAAATAATCTCCGATAGGAGTTGATTTAAGTACTGTACCTAAAGCTCCACCTGCACCTGTTACCATGATTATAATTGCTGCACTTTTTAATCCTTCCTTTACCCAACCACTTAAAGTTTCTTCATCATATTTTGGAAGTAGATTTAAAGAAAATAAGAAACCTATAATTAATGCATTAATTGGTTTTCCTAAGAAAGAAAATACTGTGTATATTGTGCCTTCTCCAAAGGGCATTGTTGGATAATTAGCTAATGAACCTAGAGTTATAAGTACTATAGGAACAAGTATAGGTGAAAATGCTCCAAATGGAGTAGGAAGGTCTCCATATGTTTCTTTAACATCTTCTAAACTAGCTACATCCTGTTCTAAATCTTCACTTGATGTTAAATTCTTACCACATTTTTTAGCCCATAAATGCCCTGCTAGCATTGTGATTATAGATACAAAGAAACCTACTAAAATAACTAACCCTAAACTATTTTCAAGACCTAAATTCCCAGCTGCTGCTATAGGCCCTGGAGTAGGTGGAACTAAGGTATGGGTAGCATAAAGACCAGTAGCTAAAGAAACTGACATCATAACTGATGAAGCCTTTGTTCTTTTTGCTAAAGATCTTTTAAGTGATGATAATATAACATATCCTGAATCACAAAATACAGGTATTGAAACTATGTATCCTATTATACTCATTGCAAGTCCAGGTCTTTTTTCACCAACAACCTTTAAAACTGTATCTGCCATGGTTATTGCTGCTCCTGACTTTTCTAAAATAGTTCCTATAATAGTACCTAATATAATTACTATACCGATATATTCAAGTATACCACCAAAACCTGCCCTAATTGTTGCACCTATTTCTAAAACTGGCATTCCAACTGCAAATCCAATACCATATGCAGCTAATAATAGTGATATAAATGGATGGAGCTTAAACTTAGAAGTTGCTAATACTATAAATCCGATACCTAATAATAAAATTAATAATAACATTGGTCCTTGTATCATAAAAATCCTCCTCTTTATATTTTTTTATATTAAATTACTAATATAAACAATTTAATGATTTTATTAAATTAAACTGATTTTTCACACAGTCATATAATAAATCCTTACCATTTTCCATAGCCTTATCTATATCCATAGGTTTATCAATAATACTTATAACTGAATCTATACCCTTTTTATAAACCTTTTCATAACCTTTACCCTTTGAGCCTACTATGGCCATAACAGAAACGTCATATTCCTTTGAAATTAAGCTTACTCCAACTGGTAGTTTCCCATTTACTGTTTGATAATTCATCTCACCTTCCCCTGTGATAACTAAATTTATATCATTATCCTTAAAGATACTTTTAAGTTTAGTAACTTCCTTTATAATCTCAAATCCAGGTTTTAACTTACCATCTAAAAAGGCTAAAATACCTGCTCCTAAACCTCCAGCTGCTCCAGAGCCTTCAACATCTAATACTTCTTTTCCTAAATCTCTTTTTACAACTAAAGAAAAATTATACAAAGCTTTATCAAGTATAGGAATTTCTTCTTTAGTTGCTCCCTTTTGTGGCCCGTATACAAAGGATGCTCCATTTTCTCCACATAGTGGATTATTAACATCACAGGCAACTAAAAACTTAACACCTTCTAATCTTTTATCTTTATTAGTTGTATCAATACTTTCTAAATTTAATAATCCTTTAGCACCCTCTTTTATAGGATTTTTATTTTCATCTAATAATTTAAATCCTAAGGCTTTAGCCATACCAGCACCACCATCATTAGTAGCACTTCCTCCTATTCCCATAATAATTTTTTTACATCCTTCATCTAATGCCTTTAATACTAACTCCCCTGTTCCATATGTAGTAGTATTCATAGGATTACGTTTATCCTCAGAAACTAAAGGAAGACCTGATGCTGTAGCCATTTCTATAACAGCTGTTTTTCCATCTCCAAGTATTCCATATTTTGCATTAACCTTACCTCCTACTGGGTCGGTTACAACTTCTTTTTTTATTTCTCCATTAGTATTTGAAACTAATGCCTCTATAGTTCCCTCTCCACCATCTGCTAAAGGCATTTTGATAACGTTTGCCGATGGCATAACAGATAGTATAGCTTTTTCAGTTATATCACAAAATTCCTTAGCTTTTATACTTCCTTTAAATGAATCCGGTGCTATTAATATATTCATTAAAATGTCTCCTTTTTTATGTTTGTATAAATTATATTAAATAAATGTAAAAAATGCATTGTTGATAAAATTCAAAATATAAGCTATAAATTATACTAATAATACAATTTACATAAAAAGACTCTATAGCTTATAAACTATAAAGTCTTTATTATATATTTTTATTATATTTTAAATACAATACTAATAATCTTAAAAGTATCCTATCCTCATCATTATTAATAGGATCTATTTTAAATAAATCCTTTATTTTTTTATATCTAAATACTGCAGTATTTCTATGGATATATAAATTTTCAGATGTCTTTTTTATATTCATATTACACTTAAGTAACTCTTCTATAGTTTCTATAAGTTCCTTTTCATCCTTAATTTTTTCATAATACTTATATAAAAAATGCTCAAGATAACTTTCATCTATCTTAGAAAATAAATACTCAAATATATGATCCTTACAAAGAAGTATTCCTTCTTTTAAATCTAATCTATTACCCATTTTTATCATTGCCTTTGATTCTTTAAAACTTTCCTTTAACTTTAGTGGAGTATCATGAAATGTTCCTATACCTATTAATAATTTTAAACCTAGTAAGTTTTTAAGTTTTTTACTTATATCTAAAGAAAAATTATAAACTTCTTTATATATACTTTCTTCTCTTTTACTATTAACAGTTTTAAAAACTATTATTTTATCATTAGTAATATTTGAATAAATATCTTCTGAATTACTTTTATCACATTTACTTATTTCATTAAGAATAAACTCTTTAATTTTTTCCTCTGTATATAATGAACTTTTTTTAAAAACTTTTTTAAAATTTGTTATTTTCATAACCATAACTATTCTTTTTAAATTAATATTAAAACCTAACTTTTTAGCCCACTGTGTAGATGATATTAAATCATCTTCAGTTTCCATATCTAATAAATTATTTATAAAAAATGTTTTCTGACTTTGTCTAGTATATACCCTTTCTTTTAGAAGTTCTTGTTCTATCATAACTTCTAAAACCATTTTTATTATCTTAACTGTTTTTTCTATTTTTTTAGGTTCCCCTGTAATACCTACTACTCCTCCAACTGAATTGTTATAATAAAAGGGCATATTCACCCCTTCTTTTACTCCCTCATACTTAGATGCATCCTTTTTAGATATATCTATTCTTTTATTTTTTCTTATAACATCCTCAGCAACTTTATGATAATTACCTATTCTTTCTTTAGAACCACTTGCTATTATAACTCCTGATTCGTTCATTATATTTATATTTTTATCAAAATTATCTATTATTCTATCTACAAACCTTTGGGCTAATTCATAATCAAGTAACATATACATTCCCCCATTTACCTATTATTTTATCATAGGTAAATAATCCTTTTTAAATAAATATTATTTATTACTTTTTAACTCTTTAACCCTTTTTAAATCCACATAATGAGTTTTATAATGTTTTTCTATTTTAGGATTATTATATTTACTAAATTGCAAAGTAATTTTTCTTCCCTTTCCCCACTTTTTATATACAGTTTGAGATGGTTTTAATTTATTTTTATTAGCAAATTTCCGTAATTCTCTCATAACTAAGGATAACTTTTTAAGGTTTAATCTACATACCTTTTCTAAATATTTAACCCTTCCAAATCTCCAATTTTCATAATCTTTCTTTGATAATATATCCATTTCCATTAATAAATCCACAGGGGCTATAAAACCCTTTATATATATTAGTTCATTTGCTATATAATTTACCTTCTTTTTTAATTTTTCATTATTCAACCTATCACCCTTTCAAAATAAAAACACCCTAGGGTGTTTTATTTTTCATTTCTTTTATATTTAATAAATTTTAATGTTCCGTTTATATGTTCTTTATCATATTCCCTGTAATTTTGACTATCAGCCCATTTTCTTACTTTTAAATGATCAGGATGATTTTTATCTTTATATATTTTTAAGAATTCATAAAACCCAGGTATTCCTCCCACATCCTCAGGCGGCGATGTATTAGCCCCATCAATAAGTTTTGGATATCCAAACTTATAATCATCTACTATTTTTTCTAATTCAATTAAAAACTCCCAGTTATCACCAAAATCATAGGTATATCTAATCTCTTTATATTTAGTAAGATAATCATCAATCTTTTTTCCAGCTGGTTTTCTTATAACTGTTTTTAAGTTTTCTAGATAATTCTTTGAAAACTCATCATCCATACTTTCTAATCTCTTTTTAATCTTTTTTTTATTTTTCATATAATACTTATGTTCCCTATAGGCTTCATCATCATTAGTAACTTTCATATTTTCTTTATATAAGTCAAACTGAAATAAATGACAGGGCTCATAAGGGTAGCCACTTTCAAAGTTAGTTACATTTTGAATTATATCATTTAGTCTATTAAATGTAGCAAAAGCTGGCATAATAACCCTTCTCCATATAAGGGGATTAGAACCTATTAAAGATATCTTTATTTGATATGCTTTCATTTTTTCACCCCTTTCCTAAATTAATTTTTACCACAGCATTTTTTATACTTTTTACCACTTCCACAGGGACAAGGATCATTTCTTCCTATTTTCTTTCCTTCCCTTACAAAGGGTTCTTGTTTCTCTTTATTAGACGATAAATCTACATCCTCATCCATAACAACTTCATCTAAAAACATATCTTCTAACATACTCTCAAAATCTCTTTCCTTTAGCATCTTCCTTCTTTTTTTAGAGTTTTTAATATTTTTAAAAAAACTAGATTTTAAGTTATAAAGATCTGGGTATTTTCTTTTTAATATATCTATATATCCTTTCATCCTATTATAATTTTCTATTACTGTTTGTTCTGCAGCTTTAATAACTAAATCTTTAGGTTTATCGTTCTCTATTAAGGCGTTTTCAGGAAAGAATTCCAAGCAAATAAAACTACTAATCATTTCATGGATCTCTTTATCTTCCATTATTAGTTTAAACTTAGGGGCTATATCTTTAATTTTATCCACATGTTTTTTTAGATTTTTAATTTCTTTATCCCTCGGATCTAAAGCATAAGCAATATCTGCTAGAGGTTTTACTAAATTAATATCTAGTGAATTAAAGACTTCATTAGCTAAATTAAGCATTTCAAAGGCTATATCATCCTTTAATTCATCATTTTCCATGGCAAAATCTATATATAACCTAGAATG
>VEND01000050.1 GCA_009711765.1 Bacillota bacterium
GTATTATTTATTGGTGATTCTACCATTTATCTTAGGGGGGAGAACTTAAAAATCCTGCTAAATCTTTAAATTTCAATGATTTAGCACTGGAAATATATCAGAATAAGTTAATTTTTTTGACGGAACAATATAAAATTTAGGAGGAATTAAAATGGGAAAACAGATTAAAATATTCGATACTACATTGAGAGATGGAGAACAATCACCGGGGTGTAGTATGAATTTACAGGAAAAAGTACAAATGGCTAAGCAACTTGAGAATTTAAAAGTTGACGTTATAGAGGCTGGATTTGCTATTGCATCTAAGGAAGATTTCATATCAGTTAAAGAAATTGCAAAACAAATTAAAGACTGTACTGTAGCTAGTTTAGCAAGGGCTTTACCAAAGGATATTGATGCAGCATGGGACGCTGTGAAATATGCAAAGAAACCAAGAATTCATACATTTATAGCTACATCGGATATACACATGAAGCATAAATTAAGGATGAAGCCTAAAAAAGTTATAGAAAATGCAGTAAAAATGGTGAAATATGCAAAAGGATATTGTGAAGATATAGAATTTTCAGCAGAAGATGCAACAAGAAGTAATTTAGAATTTTTAACTAAAATATATGAAGAAGTAATTGAAGCAGGTGCAACAGTAATTAACATACCAGATACTGTAGGTTATACTACACCAGATGAATTTTTTAATTTTATAAGCTACATTAAAAAAAATGTATCTAATATTCATAAAGCTGAAATTTCTGTTCATTGTCATAATGACTTAGGCATGGCAGTTGCAAACACTATAGCAGCAGCAAAGGCTGGGGCAACACAAATTGAATGCACAATAAATGGAATAGGTGAAAGGGCAGGTAATGCAGCTTTAGAAGAAATAGTAATGGCTCTAAATACTAGGAAAGATTTTTTTAATTACAACTGTGATATTGACACTACTGAAATTATGAGATCAAGTAAATTATTAAGTGCAATAACTGGAGTACAAGTACAGCCAAATAAAGCTATAGTAGGAGTTAATGCTTTTGCCCATGAGTCTGGCATTCACCAGCATGGAGTACTTCAGGAAAGTAGTACCTATGAGATCATGAAACCTGAGACTATTGGACTTTCTCAAAATAAAATGGTACTAGGAAAACATTCCGGCCGTCATGCCTTTGAAGATAGATTAAAAGAATTGGGTTATAACTTATCTAAGGATGAATTATCAAATGCCTTTAAGCAATTTAAGGATTTAACTGATAAAAAGAAAGTCGTCTATAACAGAGATATAGAAGCATTAATAACAAATAAAGTCATGGAGATTCCAGAAATATATAAGTTAGATAGATTTGTTATTAATAGTGGTAATACAATTACAGCTATTGCTTCTGTAAAACTAATAAATAATAATAAAGAAATTGAAGATGCTTCAAATGGAGATGGTCCTGTGGATGCTGCATTTAAGGCTATAGATAAGATTGTAGGATTAGAATATGACTTAGAGGATTATTCATTAAACTCAGTAACAGAGGGAAAGGATGCCCAAGGAGAGGCCATAGTGAAAATTATTAAAGATGGAAAAATGTACACTGGAAGGGGTCTTAGTACTGACATAGTTGAATCTAGTATTAAAGCATATTTAAGTGCTATAAATAAAATGTTACATGAAATAGTTTTAGAAGATGAAAAAAGAATTTCTTAAATTACAAAGGAGGAGATTAAAATGGCAAATATGTATTATGAAAAGGATGGTAATTTAGATATTTTTAAGGGTAAGAAGGTGGCTATTATTGGATTTGGAAGTCAAGGTCATGCCCATGCACTTAATTTAAAGGAAAGTGGTGTTGACGTAGTTGTAGGTTTATATAAAGGAAGTAGGTCATGGGATAGAGTTAAAAATGCAGGGCTTGAGGTTATGGAAGTTGACGAGGCATCTAAGATAAGTGATGTAATAATGGTTCTAGTTCCAGATGAGAAGCAAAAGGGAGTTTATGAAGAATATATAAAGGATAATTTAGAAGAGGGTAATGCGGTAGCATTTGCCCATGGATTCAATATTCATTTCTCACAGATAGTACCTCCAAAAGATGTTGATGTTTTCATGGTTGCACCTAAGGGGCCTGGGCATCTAGTTAGAAGGGTATATGAAGAAGGTAAGGGAGTTCCTGGATTATTTGCTATCTATCAAGATTATACAGGAGAAGCTCGGAATATTGCTTTAGCATATGCTAAGGGAATAGGAGCTACTAGAGCAGGGGTAATTGAAACTACATTTAAAGAAGAAACAGAAACAGATCTTTTTGGAGAACAAAGTGTTTTATGTGGTGGAGTAACAGAACTTATTAAAGCAGGCTTTGATACATTAGTAAAAGCAGGTTATCAAGAGGAAATTGCATATTTTGAATGTCTTCATGAGATGAAATTAATAGTAGATTTATTATATGAAGGTGGATTTGAAAAAATGAGATATAGTATAAGTGACACTGCTGAGTATGGTGATTATATGATAGGAAAGAGAATAATAAATGAAGAGACAAGAAAAGAAATGAAAAAGGTTCTAGAAGAAATACAGACCGGAAAATTTGCTAAGAATTGGTTATCTGAAAATAGTTTGAATAGACCAGAATTCAATGCTATTAAAAAAAGAGAGCTTGAACATCCTATTGTAGGAGTTGGTAAGAGACTTAGAAACTTAATGGAGTGGATAGATTAATAGTTAATAGTATAAGGGAGGTCTATATAAATGGGAATGACAATGACACAAAAGATATTAGCTGATCATGCAGGGGTAGACAAGGTTAGACCGGGACAATTTATAGAAGCTGATTTAGATATGGTCCTTGGAAATGACATTACTACACCTGTAGCAATAAAGGAATTTAAAAAAATGGGGGCAGATAGGGTATTTGATAAAGGTAAAATATCTATAGTCCCGGATCACTTTACACCAAATAAAGATATAAAAACTGCAGAACAATGTAAATGTGTTAGAGAGTTTGCCTACAAAGAGGATATCGATAATTACTTTGAAGTAGGAGAAATGGGAATAGAACACGCATTATTACCTGAAAAGGGTTTAGTAGTAGCTGGAGATGTGGTTATAGGAGCCGACTCTCATACTTGCACATATGGTGCTTTAGGTGCCTTTTCAACAGGAGTTGGCAGTACAGACATGGCAGCAGGTATGGCTAAGGGGAAGTGTTGGTTTAAGGTTCCTAGCGCTATAAAATTTGTATTAAGTGGAAAACCACAAAAATGGGTAAGTGGTAAGGATATAATTCTCCATATTATAGGTATGATAGGTGTCGATGGAGCATTATATAAATCAATGGAGTTTGTTGGAGATGGTATTAAACATTTAAGTATAGATGATCGTTTTTCCATGGCTAATATGGCAATAGAGGCCGGGGGAAAGAATGGTATATTTATCGTAGATGACATTACAAAGGAATATATAAAGGAACATTCTAAAAGAAAATATAAGACATATAGCCCAGATGAGGATGCTGAGTATGAAAAGGTATATCAAATTGATTTAAGTACCATTCGTCCTACGGTATCATTTCCACATCTTCCAGAGAATACTCATACCATTGATAATATTGAAGATATTAAAATAGATCAAGTGGTAATAGGGTCATGTACAAATGGTAGAATCAGTGATTTAAGGGAGGCAGCAAAGGTAATGAAGGGTAAAAAGGTTTATAAGGGAGTTAGAACAATTATCTTTCCTGCAACCCAAAAGATATATCTACAGGCATTAAAGGAAGGCTTGATAGAAACATTTATTAAGGCAGGTGCTGTTGTAAGTACTCCCACATGTGGTCCGTGCTTAGGTGGACATATGGGAATACTTGCAAAAGAAGAAAGGGCAATAGCAACTACTAACAGAAATTTTGTTGGTAGAATGGGACATCCTGAATCAGAAGTTTATTTATCAAGCCCTGCAGTTGCAGCAGCTTCTGCAATTACAGGTGAAATTACTAGTCCAGAAGACATTTAATAGGGGGAGTATTAATGATAAGGAGAGGAAAAGTTTTTAAGTATGGAGATAATATAGATACAGATGTAATTATTCCTGCTAGATATCTAAATACTTCTGATCCAATGGAGTTAGCAAAGCATTGTATGGAGGATATAGATGTCGATTTTTATAAAAAGGTAAATAAAAATGACATAATAGTGGGAGGTAAAAACTTCGGGTGTGGTTCATCTAGAGAGCATGCTCCGATTTCTATAAAAGCAACCGGAACGTCATGCGTTATTGCAAAGAGTTTTGCAAGGATTTTTTATAGGAATTCTTTTAATATAGGACTTCCAATTTTAGAGTGTGAAGAAGCTTCTACTAAAATAGATAATGGTGATGAAATAGAAGTGGATTTTGATACAGGTGAAATAAAAAACATAACAAAGGAAGAAACATATAAAGCTGAGCCATTACCTGAGTTTATGCAAAAGATTATAGAAAAAGGTGGACTTGTTGAGTATATTAAAGGATAAATATAAATTTATTTTGGAGGAATTTAAATGAATTATAATATAGCAGTTATTAAAGGGGATGGAATAGGTCCTGAAATAATCAAAGAAGCAACTTTAGTATTAGATAAAATAGGACAAGTATATAAGCATGAATTTAGATTTACAGAAGTTTTAGCCGGAGGAAGTGCAATTGATAAAAAAGGAGAATGTTTACCTAAGGAAACAATAGATGTATGTAAAGGAAGTGATGCAGTTTTACTAGGTGCTGTAGGAGGACCTAAGTGGGATAATTTACCTGGAGAAGAAAGACCAGAAAAAGCATTGCTTAATCTTAGAAAGGAATTAGGTTTATATGCTAACCTTCGTCCAGCTATTTTATTTGAAGAATTAAAGAAAGCTTGCCCATTAAAGGAAGATTTAATAAAAAATGGAATTGATATCATGGTTGTTCGTGAACTTACAGGTGGAATATATTTTGGAGAAAGAGGTCGAAGGGATAAAAATATGGGAGAAGAAGCCTTTGATGTTGAACTTTATAGTATAAAAGAGGTAAGAAGAATAGCTAAAAAAGCATTTGAAGCTGCAAATAAGAGAAATAAAAAGGTAACAAGTGTTGATAAAGCAAATGTGTTAGAAAGTTCTAGATTATGGAGAAAAGTCGTTGAAGAGGTATCAAAGGATTATCCAGATATAACTTTAGAACATATGTATGTAGATAATGCATCTATGCAGTTAATAAAAAATCCAAATCAATTTGATGTAATTTTAACTACAAATATGTTTGGAGATATACTATCTGATGAAGCTAGTATGATTACAGGTTCAATTGGAATGTTACCTTCTGCAAGCTTAGGAAAGGGTAATATAGGAATGTATGAACCCATTCACGGATCAGCTCCTGATATTAAAGGAGAAAATAAGGCAAATCCTATAGCCACAATATTATCAGCTGCTATGATGTTAAGACATTCCTTTAGTCTTGAAAAGGAAGCTAAGGCTATAGAAAAGGCTGTAAAGAAAGTATTAACTAAAAATTTTAGAACATTAGATATTATACAAGATGATAATAAAGTAGTAGGCACTGATAATATGGGGAAATTAATTATAGAAGAGATAAATTAATGGTAATTTTAGGGGTTCATATGTGAACCCCTATTATAATGGGAAAAATTAAAGGAGAAAACATACTATTGTCGAAAATTGAGTGAGGACAATGAAAATATTTCATTTTAGGAGGGATAAATAAATGGATAAAAAAGACTTGCAAATATCAGAACTTATAGATTTATCTTATAGATTATGGTCAAAGAATAAGGATAAATGGTCTCCTATGGAGCCAGAATATGGTAAGGAATTTATTTTATATATGATAGAGGAAATAGGAGAAGTAATCCAAATAATAAAAAAGAAAAGAGAAGACAAAATAATGAATAATGTTGAAGTAAGGGAAAGGTTTGTAGAAGAACTTGGGGATGTATTAATGTATTATATAGATGTTCTCAATAGATTTGATATTTCAGCTGAAGAATTTTCAAAAATATATATGAAAAAATTTAATGAAAATCTTACTAGGAATTATGAAAAACAATACAAAAATTTTTAATAATTAAATGGGGGATAAGGGATGATTATATTACCACAACCAAAAGAAGTTATAAAAAAAAGGGGTAAGTTTTATTTATTGCCAGATAGTGAAATAATTTTACAAGCAAATTGTAATTCAAATAATTTAGAGTCAGCTTATGAATTAAAAAAAGAGATTAAAAAAAATATTAGTTTTTCATTAAATATTAATAAATCTTTTAATAATCCTTTGAAAGGTATTTATTTATCAAAGGATAAAGGAAAAAAAGAAAGCTATTATTTAAATATAACTAAGGAGTATATAGAGGTAATAGGAGCAGATGATACTGGATTATTTTATGGTGTACAAACATTGAAACAATTAATCAGAATTAACGGTATAGAAATTCCTTGTCTAGAAATAAAGGATAAACCATATTTTAAAGTCAGAGGATTTTATCATGATGTAACAAGGGGTAAAGTACCAACTTTAGAAACTTTAAAAAAGTTAGTTGATAAAGCATCATTTTACAAGCTTAATCAACTACAACTATATATAGAACATACCTTTGCATTTAAAAAACAGAGTGAAATTTGGATAGGTGCAGACCCATTAACATCTGAAGAAATACTTTTATTAGATGAATATTGCAGAAAAAAACATATAGAGTTAGTACCTTCACTATCATCATTTGGACATTTATATCATGCATTAACTTCACAAAGTTTTACTGAATTATGTGAATTAAATAATAGCATAGAAAAACCATTTTCTTTTATTGACAGGATGGGACATCATACACTAGATGTAACAAATCCAAAAAGTATTGAATTTGTTAAGAGTATGTTTAAGGAATTCATACCATTATTCAGTTCTAATAAATTCAATATTTGTGCAGATGAAACCTTTGATTTAGGAAAGGGTAAAAGTAAACATTTAGCTAAAAGATTAGGTGTAGGAAGACTTTATGTTAATTTTTTAAATAAAATAATAAAGAATGTCAAAAAGTATGGTAAACAGGTAATGTTTTGGGGAGATATTATTTTAAAATATCCAGAGTTTATTAAAGAGATTCCTAAGGATGTAATATGTTTAAATTGGGATTATTCAAAAAAGCCAAAGGAAGAGAAAGTTAAAATTATAAATGAATTTGGATTAAAACAATATGTTTGTCCAGGGGTTTCTGGGTGGAATAAAATGATGAATAATTTAGATGTCTCATTTTCTAATATTAAGGATATGGTTAGCTATGGTAAGAAATATGAGGTAGAAGGTGTTTTAAATACTAATTGGGGGGATTATGGTAATATAAACTTTTTAGCTAATTCTATACCTGGGATGATTTATGGAGCAGCTTTATCATGGAATACAGAATTTAAGGATGAGGTAACTAAAATAGATGAGAAGATATCAAAAATAGAATATAAAGATACGAAAGGAGAATTAGTTAGCATACTTAGGGATTTATCAAATCAACAGATTATCACATGGGCGGAGGTTATATGGTGGAAGGAACATTATTTTAAAGAATGTATTGAAGTAAAAAAGCTATTAGAATTTTTAAAGGAAAAATTAAATAAATATACGGAAAAAGAAGTTCATGATAAGTATAAAAAAGCTTGTGAAATACAAAAGAAGTTGTTAAAAATAGCTCCTTTATTGTCGGAGGATAAAAAGAGAGATTTAGAAGAATTTTATATTTCAGCTAAAGGTATTTCGCTTATTAATTCATTTTACTTGATTTTAAAAGACCAGAATATAGACATTAAAATAAATAATTTAATATATGAACCAGCAGAATTAGCTGATGAGTTAGAAAAATGGTTCCTTGAATTTTCAAAACTATGGAGAGGAAAAAATAAAGAAAGTGAACTATTTAGAATTAAAGATACTATAATTAAAATATCTAATTATTTAAGAAAGATATAACTTTTTAATAAGTAAATCAACTTAGGTTTTACTATATATTTTATATAATTTAGTATATAATATATATATAATTCCAAATTATAGTAATGCTAATTAAGGGAGGTGATATTTTGAAAATAGGTAAGAACTTGTTATTGATATTTGTTTTTTTAATATTATTTAGCAATATATCCTTAGCAGATAATAATGATGTATATGTAATACCAATAGAAGGAGAAATTAATAAAGCAACATATCAATTTGTTAGAGATAAAGTTGAAGAAATTAAATTGAAAAACCCAAAGGCTATAATATTTAAAATTGATACCTATGGTGGATTAATAGATAAAGCTAATGACATTAAAGAACTTATTATGGATTTAGATACAAAAACTATAGCTTTTGTAGATAAAAAAGCTGAATCAGCAGGAGTATTAATAACTATATCCTGTGAAAGTATAGTAATGTCAGATAGAGCTACTATTGGTGCTGCAGAAACTATTCCAAATACTGAAAAAGTTATGTCTTTATGGTTAAGGTGGTTAACTGATACAGCAAAGGATAGAAATCGCAATCCAAAAGTGATTGCATCTATGGCTGATAAAGATTTAGAAATAAAAGACTTAGTAAACAAAGGTGAACTTCTCACCCTAGGCAATGAAGATGCAAAAGAGTTAGGAATAAGTGACTTAACTGCTAATAGTCACAAAGAAATACTTAATAAATTTAATATGGAAAATAGCAATATTATTAATTTAAATAAAGATTTTAAAACTAAGATAGCTCAATTCATAGTTAATCCTTATATAGCTACATTTTTACTTTCTGTAGGTTTTATTGGACTTCTTATAGAGCTATTCACTCCTGGTTTTGCAGCTGGAGGGACATTAAGTTTAATTGCATTTGCTTTATTTTTTGGAGGGAATTACTTAGCGGGCAACTCTACTTTAGGTAGCATTATTCTTTTTATTGCAGGATTAATTTTAGTAATAATAGAATTAGGAATACCAGGTTTTGGTGTTCCTGGCATAGGAGGTATAGTTTGTGTAATAACAAGTATTGTTCTAGCTTCTGGTTCTATAGAAACAGCGATATTATCCTTATCAATTGCTGTTATATTGACTATTGTTACTGCAGTATTATTAATTAAATATGGTGCAAGGAGTCCATATTTAGATAAAATCATATTAAAAACAAAGCAGGAAAATGATAATGGCTATACTAGCATGCCTATGAAGGATAAATACCTAAATAAAAAAGGCATAGCTTTAACTACATTAAGACCTGCAGGTACTATATTAATTAATGATGATAGAGTAGATGCTGTTACAGAAGGGGGGTATATTGAGAAAGGATGTAAGATTAAAGTGATCAAGGTTCAAGGGACAAGAGTAGTTGTAAGGGAACATAAAGAATAAGGAGGTTTTATAAAATGGGTTTTATACCTTTTGTAATTATTGCTGTTGTAGTAGTTATATTTTTATTATTATTATTTACATTTATTCCAGTTGGTTTATGGATAACTGCATATTTTTCCGGTGTGAAAATAGGATTATTTACTTTAGTAGGAATGAGACTTAGAAGAGTTATACCTTCTAGAATAGTAAATCCATTAATTAAATCAACTAAAGCAGGAATAAGTTTAGGGGTTGATAAATTAGAGGCTCACTATCTAGCAGGTGGAGATGTAAATTCAGTTGTAGATGCTTTAATTGCTGCACAGAGGGCTAATATTGAATTACCTTTTGAAAGAGCTGCTGCTATAGATCTTGCAGGGCGTGAAGTTTTAGAAGCTGTACAAGTAAGTGTTAATCCAAAAGTAATAGAAACTCCTAAGGTAGCTGCTGTTGCTAAGGATGGTATAGAAGTAATGGTAAAAGCAAGGGTAACAGTTAGAGCAAATATCGAAAGATTAGTCGGTGGTGCAGGCGAAGAAACTATTATTGCTAGGGTAGGAGAAGGAATAGTAACAACTGTAGGTAGTGCTGATAATCATAAAGCAGTATTAGAAAATCCAGATGGGATATCAAAAAATGTATTAGAGAAAGGATTAGATGCAGGAACAGCTTTTGAGATACTTTCTATAGATATAGCAGATGTAGATGTAGGAAGAAATATTGGTGCTCAATTACAGACTGATCAAGCTGATGCTGATAAGAGAATAGCTCAGGCAAAAGCTGAGGAAAGAAGGGCTATGGCTGTTGCTAGGGAACAAGAAATGAAAGCAGAAGTACAGTCAATGAGAGCTAAAGTTGTTGAGGCTGAGGCTGAAGTACCGTTAGCATTATCTAAAGCTTTAAATGATGGGAATTTAGGAGCAATGGATTATTATAACTTAAAAAATATATTAGCTGATACTGATATGAGAGATTCTATATCTAAAATCAATAAACCTAAAGATGAGGATAGTGAATAATTTAAAGGAAGTGTTAATGTGGATTTTAAAGATCTAATACCTTTATTGATTTTTATTGGTATACCAGTATTAAAAAGTATCAAAGAAAAAAAAGAATTTAATAAAACAAATAAAACAAAAAAGGTCTCTGTTAATAGAGATATAAAACAAGCTAAAAATGATATAAATAATAAAAAAGTTACAAATATTGAACTGAAAGAAAATGATAAAAAAAGCATTAACAATTTAAATAAAGAACTAAATAATGACTACAAATTTGATAAAGAAAATAAGATTGAATCTAAAGTACAAAAAAAAGGTAAAGAAACAATAAAAGATGAAATCAAAAAAAATGAAATTAGAGATAATAATAATTTTGATTTAAGTTTTACAAAAGAAGAGTTAATAAAAGCAGTGGTTATGAAAGAAATATTATCTGAACCTAAAGCTTTAAATAAAGATAAATTAGACATATAGTCTTAAGACTATATGTCTTTTTTTTAATAGCTAATAATTTGTTATTTAGTAATACAGGTAATAAAGTAAGCATAAATTTATTATAAAAGGAGGGCTATTAAGTGAATAAAAGGATGGATAATTTAAAAGGGAGTTTATCCGATATCTTAGAACTTCCTAAAGATATAATGCTTGATTTGCCTAGGATCACTATGATTGGCAATTTACAACTTTATATAGAAAATCATAAAGGAATTATTGAGTATAACAAACAAAGAATTAGAATAAACACCAAAGACGGTATCATTAGAATAATAGGTAAAAATTTAGTAATAAAAACAATAGTAACAGAAGAAATCTTAATCATTGGAGAAATTGATCAAGTAGAATTTTCTGAATAAGGGGTGTCGAAATTGCTCGTTATAAGATTATGGAATTATTTACGTGGATATGTTATTATTAAGGTTGAGGGATTAACCCTTGAACGGTTTATTAACCTTGCTATTACAAAGGATATATACCTATGGGATATTTATAGACATGATTATACTACTCTTGAGGCAAAGGTTAGTATAAAGGGATTTAAAGCTTTAAGAAATGTTATGAAAAAAGTAGGGTGTAGGTCAAATATAATTGAAAAAAAAGGATTTCCATTTTTAATCCATAGGTTTAAGTATAGAAAAATGTTAGCCTTTGGATTTATTGTTTCACTAGGGATAATCTTTTTTTTGACTTCTTTTATATGGACTGTGGATATAGTTTCTAATGGAGAAATAAGAGAAGATTATTTATTAGAATTTTTAAAAAAGAATAATGTAAAGCCGGGAATTAAAAAAAATGAAGTAAAAATAAATAATATAGAAAGAATGCTTTTAGAAAGTATGGATACATTATCATATGTACATGCTGATATTGTAGGAACTAAATTATTGATTGAAGTTAAAAAAAGGGATGAAATACCTAAAAGGGTAAATAAAAATATACCTTGTAATATAATAGCCGATAAAAAGGCAGTCATAGAAAAAGTCATAGCAAAGAATGGGAAGGCAGAGGTAGAAAAAGGTGACATAGTAAAGAAAGGACAGATTTTAATAAGTGGAGTTTTAAAAGATGAAAGAATGGAAAATCCATTGTTAGTACACTCTGAAGGTGACATTTTAGCAAGGACATATTACAAAAAAATAATAAAGGAACCAATAGTTAAAACTATAAAAGAAGAAACGGGGAAAAAATTTGTTACTAAGGAGACAAAAATAGGTGATAAAAGAATACATATGATTGATGGAGACATACCATTTAAACATTATAAAGAAATAATAACAAATAAAAAAGTTTTTGACTCTAAAGTGGTAGATATACCTATAGAAATTATTAAACATGAATATAGAGAAGTGAATTTAAAGAAAGTAACTAGAAATGTTGATTCGTTAAAAAAAATTAGTAGCATAGAAGGAACAAAAATTCTTATGGAGGAATTACCTAAGGGTATAAAGGTTATTTCTAAAGATGTTAGATATTCAATTGAAGATAATATATTAACAACAACTATAAATATTGAAGTTATAGAGGAAATAGGAAAAAAAGAAGAAATAAAATATAATTATAATAAGGAGGATTAACTTGACACAAGAAACCAAGGAGAAACGACTTAAAATAGAAGGGGAAGACTTTACTAAAGAATTGTTTGGTAACTTTGATGAAAATATTAAAATTATAGAAAAGGAATTTGATATAGATATAGCTTCTAGAGATGGAGTTATAAGGATTATAGGGAATGAACCTAATATTACTTTAGCAAAAAAATGTATGCTTAAATTGAAAGATATTTTAGACAATGAAGGAAAATTAACTAAGCATAATGTTAGATATGCTATTAAATTAATATATGAAGGTCAAGAACATAAAGTAAAAAATCTATTAGATGATACGATTTGTATAACAGCTTCAGGAAAAAGTTTAAAACCTAAGACTCTAGGTCAAAAGAGATATATTGACGCAGTTAGATCAAATGACGTAGTTTTTGGTATAGGACCTGCAGGAACAGGTAAAACATATTTAGCCGTAGCTATGGCTATAAAAGCTTTTAAAAATAATGAAGTAGATAGAATAATTCTAACTAGACCAGCAGTAGAAGCTGGAGAAAAATTAGGTTTCTTACCAGGAGACCTTCAAGATAAAGTAGATCCTTATCTAAGACCATTATATGATGCGTTATTTGATATACTTGGAGCTGAGTCTTTTTTAAAGCAAAGAGAAAGAGGTTTAATAGAGATAGCTCCTTTAGCATATATGAGGGGGAGAACACTTGATTCAGCCTTTGTGATTTTAGATGAAGCACAAAATACAACTAAAGAACAGATGAAAATGTTTTTAACCAGATTAGGCTTTGGATCTAAGGCTATAATTACAGGTGATGTAACTCAAATAGACTTACCCCGAGGAAAAAAATCAGGATTAAAGCAAGTATCAAAGATTTTAAATAATATTGATGGAATAGAGTTTATTTATCTTAATAAATCAGATGTAGTTAGACATAAATTAGTTCAAAATATTATTGAAGCATATGAAAAACATGAAAAAAAGTAACTCTTAAGTATAGGGGGGGAAAGTTATGCCTTTTAATAATACAAATAAAAAGGACAAACTATCTAATTTCATAAAAGAATTTTTTAATAGGTTATTAATAAAGCAAATTTTAGTTTTTGTTATTTTTACGGGGCTGTTATTTACTTTAATTGTAAATAATATAGCACCTGAAAAAATTAGTGTTCAAGTAGGTGAGTTTGCTCCAAAGGATATAAGAGCTACTAAAGACATTATAGATAAGAAAACTACAGAGGATTTAAAAAAAGAGGCAATGGAGAAAGTAGAACCTAGGCATAGGGTAGATCCTTCTATACAAGTTAAAGTAAAAAATGAGATAAGAAATTTCTTTAATCTAGTATATAATTTATCCGATAATGAAAAGGATATAAATTTAAAAATGATAGAACAAGAAAGTTTAATAAATATCACTGAAAAAGATTATATGACTTTATTAAATACAGAAAATAAACAATTACAAAAGCTTGAAACATACGTATATGAAATAGTTAATCAGATAATGGGTACAGGGATTAAGGAGGAAGAAATAAACTTTGAAAAGGAAAATGTAAGTAAGATATTTAATAATTTAGAGGATATTCCTAAGGATTTAAAGTTAATAGGAGAAAAAACAATTAAGCAAACATTAAAACCTAATAGATTTTTAGATACAGAAACTACAAAAGAAAAGAGAATGAAAGCAGCAAATGAAGTTGAATCTGTTGTTATAAAAAAAGGACAATTGATAGTTAGACAAGGAGAGCAAGTTACTCAAAGGAGCTTAGAGTTAATAAAGAGTACTGGGCTTTTAAAAGAAAGTAGTAACTTTGATTATAAAATAATTTTAGGTTCTATTTTAATAGTTATTATTTTTGAATTAATAATTATTGGATATTTATATATTCTTGATAAAGAGATACTTAAAAATATTAAAAAAATTACTATGTTATCAATAATTATTTTGTCAATTATTGTTATATCTAAAACAGTTTATAATATATCACCTTACTTACTTCCAGTATCTGCAGCCGCGATGTTAATATCAATATTAACTAACCCTAAACTTTCAATATTGCTAAATTTTGTTATAGTATTAATAATTGGGTTAATTACTGGTAATGATATTAATGTTGTTACAATGTGCATGATAGGAGGAATAATAGCATCAATAGGGGTTATTAAAACTAATCATAGACATAACTTATTTATTGTAGGTTTTGTTGTTGGGTTAGTAAATATAGGGGTGATATTATCCTTTGGTCTTATTGATGATTTAGGATTTAAAATAATGTTATCAAAATGTATATATGGAATGCTTAATGGTGTATTTAGTGCCATATTAACTATAGGATCACTACCACTTTGGGAAGGCTTATTTGGTATAATTACTCCACTTAAATTATTAGAACTATCTAATCCTAATCATCCATTACAGAAAAAATTATTATTAGAAGCACCAGGTACTTATCATCATAGTATTGTAGTTGGAAATTTAAGTGAAGCAGCAGCAGAAGCTGTAGGGGGAAATTCACTTATAGCAAGGGCTGGGGCTTATTATCATGATGTAGGGAAATTAAAAAGACCATATTTCTTTAGAGAAAATCAATTGAATAATGTCAATCCCCACGATAAGATTAATCCAAATTTAAGTTCTTTAATAATTATAAACCACACAAAAAATGGTGTTGATATGGCTAAGAAATACAACTTACCTAAGGTAATTGAAAATATAATTAGAGAACACCATGGCAATACTTTAGTTGCTTACTTTTATCATAAAGCTTTAAATAGTGATAATTCTAATTTAATTCAAGAAGAAAGTTTTAGATATAAAGGACCTAAACCACAGTCAAAGGAATCAGCAATAATAATGCTAGCAGATTCAGTAGAAGCAGCAGTAAGATCTATGCAAGAACCTACAAAGGGAAAAATTGAAGGTAAAGTTAGAGAGATTATAAAAGATAAATTAGAGGATGGTCAGTTAGATGAATGTGATTTAACATTGAAAGATTTAAATACTATTGCAAAGTCTTTTTTAAACATCCTTATTGGAATATTTCATGAAAGAATTGAATATCCAAAACTTGATTTAAGTGAACTAAAAGGAGGGGTTTAAGTGGAAATTTTAATTGATAATAGACAAGATAAAATTAATATAGATACAGATATTGAACAAGCTATAAAATTAGTTATAAAACGTTGTCTTGAATATGAGAATGTGGATATAAATTATGAAGTTAGTGTTTCCATTGTAAATAATGATGAAATAAAGGAATTAAATAAAAGATTTAGAAAAAAAGATACACCTACTGATGTTTTATCCTTTCCTATGATAGATGATGACATGATAAAAGATCAAGTACCAATTTTAGGAGACATTGTGATATCAGCTGAAAAAGCTTTAGAACAATCTAAGGAATTTAATCATTCATTTAAAAGGGAAATTTCATATTTAACAGCCCATAGTGTTTTTCACTTGTTAGGTTATGATCATTCACATGAAGAGGAAAAAAGTATTATGAGAGAAAAGGAAAAGTCCATTATGAAAAGTTTAAAAATATTTAAAGATACTTCATGTTAAATGAGGGTAATTATATTAAATAGATAAAGGTGTTAATGATGAAAGTAAGGAAATTAATAGATAGTTTTAATTATGCAGTTGATGGGATTATATATACACTTAAAACTCAAAGAAATATGAGAATACATTTCTTTGCAGCATTTTTAGTATTGATAATAAGTTTATTTTTTGATTTTAATCGTGTGGAATTATTGATACTTTTTCTTACTATTTCTATAGTAATAATAGCAGAGATGATTAATACTGCTATAGAAAAAACTATAGATATAATAACTAAGGACTATCATCCACTGGCTAAAATTGCAAAAAATGTTGCTGCGGGTGCTGTGTTAATAGCAGCAGGAAATGCTATTGTAGTAGCATATTTATTATTATTTGACAGGTTTAATCCATATACACAGCTTATTATAACAAGATTAAAACAATCACCAATACATATAACGTTCATTAGTATAATACTGGTTATTATTTTAATAGTATCAATAAAATCCTTAACCCACGAGGGTACTCCCTTTAAAGGAGGTATAGCCAGTGGACATGCAGCAATTGCCTTTTCAACTGCTACTGCAATAACTTTTATAGCTGAGAGTACTTTAGTAGCTACATTAAGTTTTTTTATTGCTATTTTAGTAGCACAGAGTAGAATAGAAGGGAAAATACATACAACAATTCAAGTATTATCAGGAGCTATTGTAGGCATTTTATTGACTGTTTTAGTTTTTCAAGTAATTAGTTAGTTACAGATATCAGGAGGGATAATTTTGTCAGATATTGACTTTTATTATAGAGTAGTTATTTTGTTTATATTACTTATATTATCAGGAGTTTTTTCAAGTTCAGAAACAGCAATGACTGCAATTAATATAGCTAGAATAAAACAGTTAAAAGAAAAAGATGAAAAAACAGCAAATGTTTTAGAAAGATTAAAAAAAGAATTAAATACAATATTAGCAACAATACTTATAGGGAACAATTTAGTTAATATAGCTGCCACTGCAATATTGACAGAATTAACAGTAGAAATGTTTGGTCAAAGTGGAACTTTGGTAGCAACTGGTATTATGACTACATTAATATTAATATTTGGTGAAATCACTCCAAAAACATATGCAGCTCAAAATCCAGAAAAGTTAGCTACAAAGGTAGGAAGACCATTAGAGATGCTTTCAATTGTTTTTAAACCTATATTAATACTTTTAAATGGTATAACAAATTTTATTTTGAAAATATTTGGTGGAGAGGATTCAAAAAATAGTCCATTTGTAACTGAAGAAGACATAAGATCTTGGGTTGATGTAGGAGAAGAAGAAGGAGTAGTTAAGCATCAGGCTAAGGAAATGATAGAAGGGGTTTTCGAAATAGATGATATAGATGTAACTGAAGTTATGATACCTAGGATAGATGTTAATGCAATATCAAAGGATAAATCTTTAAAAGATGCATTAGATTTAATCATAACATATGGACATTCAAGGATTCCTATCTATAGTGATACTATAGATGATATTGTTGGTATACTTTATGCTAAGGATATATTACCCTTTGTGAATGCAGATAATAGTGTTATAAAAGGAAAAACAATATCTAGTTTAATGAGACCTGCATATTATGTTCCAGAAACAAAGAAGGTAAATAAATTATTAAGAGAATTACAACAGCAAAAAATACATATGGCTATTGTTTTAGACGAATATGGAGGTACTGAAGGACTAGTTACAATTGAAGATATTTTAGAAGAAATTGTTGGTGACATATTAGATGAATATGATAATGAAATAGACTTGTATGAAAAAATAGATGATAATGTATATTTAGTTAAAGCTGAAATTTCATTAGAGGATTTTAATGATTTATTTACTACAGAGTTACCAGAAAATGAGTTTGACTCATTAGGAGGTTTTATTTTTAGTAATCTAGGTAGAGTACCGGTAAAAGAAGACTTTATAGAATACAACTATATGGTAATAACTGTTAAAGAAGTCTCTAATAGAAGAATAAAAAAAGTAGAGATTAAATTTAAAGGAAAAAACAAATAGGTTTTATTGGGGGAAAAGATATGAAAAAGAAAATATTATTATTTTTAATGATAATTACATTAGTTCTTACTTTAATAGCATGTAATAAAAGTGAACCTGTTAATAAAGAAAAGGAAATTAATAAAGTAACTGAAGAAAATAAAGATGATTCTAAAGAAAATAAAAAGAAGGAAAGAAAAGAAGAAACTGCACTAGAGAGTAAGGAAAATGAAGAGAAAAAAGATGAAGAAGAAAAAAGAAAAGATACTACTAAAAAAGAAGGAATACAATCTCCACTAAGCGGTTTATATGATACTAAAGAGAAAATAGATAGAAGAATAGTTGCAATTATGTTTGATAATCAAAAATATGCAAGATGGCAGTCAGGGTTAAGTAAAGCTGAAGTAGTTTATGAGATGCTTGTAGAGGGTAATATTACAAGGTATATGGGTTTATTTTTAAAAAACGATCCTGAATTAATTGGACCTGTAAGAAGTGCGAGACCTTACTTTATAACAGCTTTATTACAATATGATCCTTTATATGTAAGATGCGGAGGAAGTCCCCAGGCTAAAAAAGATGTTAATAATTTAAAAATTGCAGATGTAGATGGATTAGCAGCCCCTGGATATTTGTTTCAAAGATATAATGAGACTGGAAAAAAGAAACCACATAACTTATATACAGGAATGAGTAAAATAAGAAAATATCAAAGTGCTAGAAATTATAGAGAAGAAAGTAGTTTTGATGGTTTTAAATTTAATAGTCAAGATAATGATATAAAAGGTGTTAATGCTGAAACAGTATTAATAAAATATTCTTCTAGAAATACTACTAAATATGTATATGATACTGAAAAGAAAAAATATAAAAGGTATAAAGATAGAAAAGAACATATTGATGAGTATGATAAGGAACAATTGTATGCTAAAAATATTATAATTCAAAAGGCTAAGACTAAAGTTATTGATAGTATTGGAAGATTAGATATTGAATTAATAGGAAAAGGTAAAGCTATATATATTACAAATGGAAAAGCAACTGAGATAACATGGAAAAAAGAAAACAGAGACTCTAGAACAATATATTATAATAAGGATGGTTCACAGCTAAAATTAAATCCAGGAATAACTTGGATTCAAGTAACTAAATTTAAACCGAATATTAGTATAAAGTAGGAGGAAAAATATGAATAAGAAGCTATTAGTAAAAAAAGCTATAGAATCTAAGGATAATGCATATGTACCCTATTCAAATTTTCATGTAGGAGCAGCCGTTATGACAGAAAAAGGTAATATTTATACAGGTTGTAATATAGAATCTGCTGCTTATACACCTACTATATGCGCTGAAAGAACTGCTATATTTAAAGCTGTTTCTGAAGGTGAGAAAAATATTATAGCAATTGCAATAACAGGAGACTCTGAATACACTTATCCATGTGGAGTGTGCAGACAAGTAATTAGAGAATTTGGTAGAAACGCAAAAATATACATAGTAAAATCAGAAAAAGAATATAGGGAATATACTATAGATGATTTACTTCCCCATAGTTTTGGACCAGAGGATTTAACTAAAGGAAAAAGAAAGGAAGAATAAAATGGAATATAAATCAGGATTTGTTACAATAATAGGCAGACCAAATGTAGGTAAATCAACATTAATAAATAGAATAATAGGTGAAAAAATAGCTATAACTTCTAAAAAGCCTCAAACGACTAGAAATAAAATACAATGTATATATACAGAAGATGATTTTCAAATTGTTTTTTTAGATACTCCAGGGATGCATAAGCCTAAAAATAAATTAGGGGATTTTATGACTGGGGAAATAAACAACTCTTTAAAGGATATTGATGTAGTATTATGTATGGTGGATAATAGTATGGAAATAGGACCAGGAGATAGATATATTATTGAAGAAATGAAAAAAATATCATCTCCCAAAATACTTGTGATAAATAAAGCTGATAAATTAAATAATAAAAAATTAGAAAAAATAGTTAATAACTATAAAGAATTAAAAGTATTTGAAAAAATTGTTCCAATCTCAGCTTTACAAGGAAAGAATATAGAAGGATTATTAAAAGATATTAAAGAATTTTTACCTAAAGGACCACAATATTATCCAGAAGATATGATAACGGACCAACCTGAGAGGTTAATAGTAGCAGAAATGATTAGGGAAAAAGCTCTTCACTATTTAGATCAAGAAGTTCCTCATGGAATTGCAGTTAAGGTAAATAAAATGTCTACAAGAAAAGATAAAGATTTAGTCGATATAAGTGCTACAATTTTCTGTGAAAGGGATTCTCACAAGGGTATAATTATTGGGAAAAATGGTAGAAAATTAAAAGGTATAGGAAAGAGTTCAAGACAAAATATTGAAAAATTATTAGGAAGTAAAGTAAATTTACAATTATGGGTAAAAGTTAATAAAAATTGGAGAGAAAAGGATAAAATGGTCAAACGTATGGGCTATAAATAAAATTTCAGTAGCATCAATTAAACTTTAACTTAAATTACACAAATTGTATTGAATAATTGTCATCATTATTAACAAACTAATGATATATAATAATCATTAATAGGAGGCATGATTATGTTAAATAATGATATGTGGAAAATATTTGAAGCTACTGGAAGACTAGAAGCCTATCTTTATTGTAAAGATATTTTAAATATAGATACTAATAAAACTAACAAAGCGTTTATAACTGATAGGGAAGATAATTTACAATTAAATAAAAGTAATCTAAGTTAATATTGAGGTGTATTAATGATAGTAAAATGTGAGGGGATAGTTCTTAAGCAAATTAAGTTTAAAGACAATGATAAAATACTTACAATTTTCACAAAAGATAATGGAAAAATTCAAGCTATAGCAAAAGGTGCAAGAAAACCAAAGAGTAAATTAATAGCTAGCACCCAACTTTTTTGCTATAGCAATTTTGTAGCATATAAAGGTAAAAACTTCTATAATATTAATCAAGGGGAGATTGTAGAGTCTTTTTATCCTATAAGAGAAGATCTTAATAAATTAGCTTACGCTACCTATGTAATGGAACTTGTTTATTCAGCAACTGCAGAAGAAGAGGTTAATACAAAATTGTTTGGATTAATATTAAAAACTATGAAATTAATGGCTTTTACTGAAATCGATTTATTAAAACTAATAAGAGCTTTTGAAATTAAATATATAAGTTTTTTAGGCTATAAACCACACTTAAAAAATTGTGTTAATTGTAATGGACAGTTGAATAAAGAAATTAGATTTAGTTTAAACTACGGAGGAATATTATGTAAAAAATGCAAACGCAAGGATAAATATGCATTTAAAATAAGTACTAAAATTTTTAATACATTAAATAGATTACTCTATTGTCATTTAGATGAATTAAGTAAAGTTAATATAGATAAAGAATCCATGAAAAAAATAGAAAAGATATTAATTAAATACATTTTAAAGCAAATTGATAGGAATAATTTTAAATCTTTAGATTTTATAAATACATTAAAATAGGAGGTATATTTATGGATATCACATTAGAAAAGATTGATACTTTAAGAGAAAGAGCTGGTATAAGCTATAAAGAAGCCAAGGAAATCCTTGAAAAAAATGATGGAGATTTACTGGAATCTTTAATCTATCTTGAAGAAAATGAAAAGTCCTGGACAGATAATATATCCGGTAAAGGAGATGAAATTCTAGCAAAATTAAAAGAATACATTAGAAAGGGTAACGTTACAAAAGTGTTACTTAAAAAAGATGAAGAGATTGTAATGAATATACCAGTAACAGCAGGAGCAATAGGGGCTGTCCTTTCTCCACCAATAACAGCTATTGCATTTACTGCTGCATTAGTTTCTAAACATACATTAGAAATAGTAAAAGAAGATGGTGAAGTAGTAAATATAAGTGAAATGGCAGAAAAAACAGTAGATAAAGTAAAAAGAACTAATAAATCTGAAGGTTATAATAAAGAATATAAAGAAAATAATGATAAATAGTATTGACAAAATAATGATTATTTGCTAAATTATCTATATACAAAATAATTTGCTATGATAAAGAGGAGTAGACAATTTTAATTATTTAAGCGAGTCAGGAAGGGTGAAAGCCTGATATAATAAATTGTTGAAAGGCGCTTTTGAGCAAATTTTCAAAGAGGGTATGTTTTTAAAATATACCAATTAGGGTGGAACCGCGGAATTAACCTTTCGTCCCTAGCCAGGGATGGAGGGTTTTTTTATATGTTTAAAAAATGCATGTATATAAAGGAGGTAAAATATGTATTTACAAGATTTAATATTAACTTTACAGAAATACTGGGGAGAAAAAGATTGTCTTATAATGCAACCCTATGATGTAGAAAAGGGAGCAGGTACTATGAATCCACGTACTTTTCTTAGATCTTTAGGACCTGAGCCTTGGAAAGTTGTTTATGTTGAACCTTCAAGGAGACCAGCAGATGCTAGATATGGAGAAAATCCTAATAGGGTTTATCAGCACCATCAGATACAAGTTATCTTAAAACCGTCTCCAGAAGATGTTCAAGAACAATATCTAGATAGTTTAAAAGCTATAGGGATAGATCCTTTAAAGCATGATATAAGATTTGTTGAAGATAACTGGGAAGCCCCAACCTTAGGTGCATGGGGATTAGGATGGGAAGTTTGGTTAGATGGAATGGAAATAACTCAATTTACTTATTTTCAGCAAGTTGGTGGAATTAACTGCGAATTAGAATCTGCCGAACTTACTTATGGATTAGAAAGAATTGCTATGTATTTACAAGATGTAGATAATGTATTTGATATAGAATGGGTAAAGGGAGTTAAATATGGAGAGATATTTAAACAAGCTGAATACGAACACTCTGTATACAGTTTTGATGAAGCCGATGTAGATGTTTTGTTTGATTTGTTTGATACCTACGAAAAACAAGCAAAAGAATTAATAGATAAAAATCTAGTATATCCAGCATATGATTTTGTTTTAAAATGTTCTCATACATTCAATGTTTTAGATGCAAGAGGGGCAATAAGTGTTACTGAGAGAACAAGTTATATTTCAAAAGTAAGAAACCTTGCACGTTTAGTCGCTTCTGAATATGTGGAAAAGAGAGAAAAACTAGGATTTCCATTATTAAAGGAAGGTGAAGATAATGAATAAATTTCTTTTAGAAATAGGTACAGAGGAAATACCATCTAGATTTATTGATGATTCTTTAAATCAACTTAAAAACAACATAATGTCTACTTTAAAAGAAGAAAGAATTTCTTTTGAAGATATTAAGGTCTATGCAACTCCAAGAAGATTAGTAGCTATAATTAATAAAATTTCTGATTTTCAATCTGACTTAGAAGAGTTAGTAAAAGGGCCTTCTAAAAAAATTGGATATGATGAAAAAGGTAATCCTACTAAAGCATTAGAGGGATTTGCTAGAGGTCAAGGTGTTGTTTTAGAAGATATTATAATTAAGGATTTTAAAGGTGAAGAATATATCTATGCTAATAAAGTCCAAAAGGGTAAAAAGGTAACAGAAGTTTTACAAAATGAGTTGCCTCAAATAATAAAAAATATTAATTTCCCAAAACCAATGAAATGGGGAGGAAAGAACTTAAAATTTGCAAGACCCATAAGATGGATAATTTCATTATTTAATGATGAAATAGTAGAATTTGATTTAGAAGGAATTATTGTAGGTAATGTAACTAGAGGACATAGATTTTTAGGTTCATCTAATATAAAGATAGGAAATGTAGATGAGTATTTTGATAAGTTAAGAGAAAATTATGTAATAGTAGATCAAAAAGAAAGAATGGAAATTATAAAAAGTGGATGTGAAAAGCTTGCTAAGGAGAAGGGTGGTAATTTATTACAGGATAAAGGATTACTTAAAGAATTAACTTATATTGTTGAATATCCAACTCCTTTGATAGGAAACATTAATCATAAATTTTTAGAATTACCTAAAGAAGTTATAACTACTCCAATGAAGGAACATCAAAGATATTATCCTGTAGTGGATGATAAAGATAGATTATTACCATATTTTATAGCAGTAAGAAATGGAAACAAAGAGTACTTAGATACTGTTGCTAAGGGAAATGAGAAAGTTATAGAAGCAAGACTTGAAGATGCTAAGTTTTTCTTTGAAGAAGATACAAAATATAACTTAGAAGATTATGTTGATAAATTAAAAAATGTTGTATTTCAAGAGAAGTTAGGAACAATTTATGATAAGACAGTAAGAATTAAAGAATTAACTGCTCATTTATCAGAAATTTTACAACTAGGTGAAGAGACAGAAAGTAATATACAAAGAGCAGCTTTCTTATCAAAAGCTGATCTAGTTACTAATATGGTTAATGAATTTAGTGAATTACAAGGAATTATGGGAAGAGAATATGCTAAAATATCAGGAGAAAACGAAATAGTAAGTTTAGCTGTTTATGAACATTATCTTCCAAGATTTTCAGAAGATGAATATCCAACGACAACAGCAGGAGCTGTTATTAGTATAGCAGATAAATTAGATACTATATGTGGCTGTTTTGCAATAGGAATTCAACCAACAGGCTCACAGGACCCTTATGGTCTTAGAAGACAGGCCTTAGGGATTATTAACATTATTCTAGATAAAAATATAAATATTTCTATAGATGAATTAATTGATAACTCTTTATCTATATACAAAAGTAATATTGACTTTAATATTGATAAAGTTAAAGAGGAAATCATTAAATTTTTCAAAGCTAGAATGAAAAATATGTTTATTAATAACGGGATAAGATATGATGTAGTAGATGCTATAATTAATGTAAATAATAATATTACAGATCTTCATACTAGAGCTATAGAACTTAATAAATGGATAGAGAAAGATGAATTAGAAGAAGTTCTTACTGCATTTAATAGGGTTGTTAAATTAGCGAATAAAGCTAATGAAACTAAGATTGATAAGGATTTACTAAAAGAAGGAGAAGAGAAAAAACTTTATCAAGTGTTTAGTGATGTCAAAGAAACAATACTATCATATATCAATGAAAGAGAGTATGATAAAGCCCTAGATGTATTACTTGATTTAAAAAACCCTATAGATGATTTTTTCGATAATGTTATGGTTATGGTTGATAATGAAGATTTAAAATGTAATAGATTAGCATTAATAAAAACTATTGCAAATACTATGAATAAAATATGTGACTTATCAAAAATAAAAAATAAATAGATATACAAATGCGGCTTAAAGTCGCATTTGTTTTATCTTAGAAATGCATTTTGAGGTTTCTTGACCATAATGTAGACATTTTGATAAAATACTATTAAGTTATTTACCCAATAATATGAGAGGGTGAGAAAAATTCAACTAACAGAAAGGCAAGAGAAGATAATAGATATAGTAAGGGATAATGAGCCTATAACAAGTGAAAATATTGCAAAAAAGTTAAAACTTACAAGAGCTACCTTAAGACCTGATCTTTCGATATTAACAATGAGTGGTATTTTAGATGCTAGACCAAAGGTAGGATACTTTTATTCTGGCAAATCGAATATAAACTTATTTTTAGATAAAATTAATAGTATTAAGGTATCTGAAATAAAGTCAGTACCTGTTGTTGTAGATGAAGAAACCACTGTTTATGATGCTATTGTAACTTTGTTTTTAGAAGATGTCGGAACAATTTTTGTTATAACTGATGGTTTATTATCAGGTGTAGTTTCAAGAAAAGACTTTTTAAAAAATGCAATAGGTGGAATTGATATACATAAGATTCCAGTAGGTGTAATTATGAATAGGATGCCTAATATAGTTTTGACTTTTCCAGATGAGTCAATTTTAGATGCAGCTATAAAATTAATTGACCACGAAATTGATAGTGTTCCTGTAGTTGAAGAAATACAAAATGATAATAAAGTTAAAGGATACAAGGTAATAGGTAGAATTTCTAAAACTAATATAACTAATGTATTTGTTGATTTAGGTATACAAGGTTAGGAGGTAATTATGAATAAAAATACTGTTGTTTATGTTTTATCAGATTCAATAGGAGAAACAGGTGAACAAGTTGCTAAAGCAGCTGTAAGTCAATTCAACTCAGGAAAATATGAAACAAGAAGGTTTCCATATATTACTGAAGAGAAACAGATAATAGAAATCTTAGAAGAAGCAAAGGAAGAAAAGTGTATTATAGTATTTACTATAGTAGTAGAAGAATTGAGAAATATACTTATTCAGAAAGCGAAAGAATATGATATTAAAGCTATAGATTTAATGGAACCTATACTTGAAGGTCTAAAATCAGTAGTCGGATCATCACCTAAAAGAGAGCCAGGATTAATAAGAAGATTAGATGAGAAGTATTTTAGAAAAGTAGAGGCTGTTGAGTTTGCAGTTAAATATGATGATGGAAAAGATTCAAGAGGTATAAAGAAAGCAGATATAGTTTTGATAGGAGTTTCTAGGACTTCTAAAACACCTTTGAGTATGTATTTAGCACATAGAAATATTAAGGTGGCAAATGTACCATTAATTCCGGAAGTAGCAGCACCAAAGGAGTTATTTGACATAGATCCTAAAAAGATTATTGGGTTAACAGCAAATCCTATAAAATTAAATGAAATTAGACAAGAAAGGTTAAAAGCACTAGGGTTAAATGATACAGCAAATTATGCTAGTATGGAAAGAATATTAAGTGAAATTGAATATGCAGAGGAATTAATGAAAAAGTTAAAGTGTACAGTTATTGATGTCTCTAATAAAGCTGTAGAAGAAACTGCAAGCTTGATATTTGAAATGATAAGAGATGATGAAATTAGTTAAACGGCCTTTGGCCGTTTTTTATCTTTTATATATAAACAGAGGTAGGTAATAATTAAAACAAATTTCACATTAACTAATTAAATCTGTAATAAATAGTTGATTAACATTATTTAATAATTAAAATAAAGGAAATTTGGTATATTTGTTGTATTTATAAATACAATATATTTTAGAACAAATAAAAAAAGAAAGGGAGCATGTATGTGAATATAAGGTTGAATACAGAAAAAATTGAAAGAGAAATCTTATGTAAAACTGCTACCTTAAGTTCAGATTCAAAGGGAAGAGAAAAAAGAGAAGAAAAATGTTCAATAAGAACTGAATTTCAAAGAGATAGAGATAGAATAATTCACTCTAAAGCATTTAGGCGATTAAAACATAAAACTCAAGTCTTTATAGCTCCAGAAAGTGATCATTATAGAACACGATTAACTCATACGTTAGAGGTTAATCAAATATCAAGAACTTTAGCAAGAGCATTAAAGTTAAATGAAGATTTAACTGAAGCTATAGCTTTAGGACATGATTTAGGGCATACACCATTTGGACACACAGGTGAACAAATCCTAGATAAACTCCATACAGGAGGATTTAAACATAATGAACAAAGTCTTAGGATAGTAGATTACCTTGAATTTAGAAGGGGTAAAAGAGGATTAAATTTAACATATGAAGTAAGAGATGGAATATTAAAGCATACAGGTGAAAATAATCCAAGCACTTTAGAGGGGCAAATTGTTAAAATAGCAGATAGAATAGCTTATATAAATCATGATATAGATGATTCTATTAGAGCAGAGATTTTATCTATAAAAGATTTACCAAAAGATTGTTTGAATATTCTAGGTGCTAATCATGGTGAAAGAATAAATACTATGATAGTAGATATTATAAATAATAGTTATGGGAAAACACAAATAAACATGAGTGAAAAGACTTTGTATTATACAAATAAGTTAAGAAATTTTATGTTTGAAAATGTATATTTGAATAAAAATGCAAAAAAGCAGGATGATAAGGCTCTATATGTATTAGAACAGTTATATAGTTATTATATAAAAAACTTTGAAGAGATTCCTTTAGAGTTAAGGGAATGTAAGAAATCTAAAGAAGATATTGTATGTTATTATATTGCAGGTATGACAGATAAATATGCTATTAATCTTTTTAACAAAATTTTTGTGCCAACTCCATGGAGAAGAAACTAAAAAAAAATAAAAAAAAGAAGGAAAAAGTAATTTTATGTCGAATATATTTTTTTGGGAATTTCTTGACGTATAAGGAATGATTTTATGAAAATTTTAGTAGATGCAGATTCATGTCCAGTTAAGGATATAATAATTGAGTTAGGAGTAGAATATAATTTAGAAGTGTATTTTGTTACAAATATTAACCATATATTAGAAGTGGGTGATAAAGCTAATACAATCATAGTTGATAATCATAGTCAAGCAGCTGATATTGCAATTATTAATAAAGCTGAACAAGGAGATATAGTAATAACAAATGATTACGGATTAGCTTCAATGGCTTTATCTAAAAAATGTTTTAGTATATCAGCAAGAGGATATATATATAACAATAAGAATATAAACAATTTGTTGAATACAAGACATATAACTATGAAATTGAGAAAAAGTAATAAATGTAAAATAAAAGGACCAAGAAAAAGAAAAAGTGCAGATGATAATAAATTTAAAAAGAATTTAGAATTGTTGATACTAAAAAATGGATAGTAATAGTTTTTAAAAATAGGAAGGGAAACGTCAATTTTTGACGAATAGATTATATAAAGGTGGTATATATGACATATACCTTCTCGGAGGAGACCATAGAAGAAATAAGAGAAAAGAATGATATTGTTGATGTTATATCAGAATATGTTAATTTAAAAAGGACAGGCTCAAATTATAAAGGACTATGTCCTTTTCATAATGAAAAGACACCTTCTTTTGTTGTATCTCCATCAAAACAGATTTATCATTGTTTTGGTTGTAGCGAGGGTGGAGATGTCATAAAATTTATTATGGAATATCAGAATCTTGATTTTATAGAAGCATTACAATTATTAGCTGAAAGAGTAAATATTAATTTAGACGATAAGAAGTTAAAAAGAAATAGTAAAGAAAATAAAAAAAGGAAAAGATTATTTGAAATTAATAGAGAAGCTGCCATTTATTTTTATAAAAATCTTTTTAATAATAAAAAAGCATATAACTATTTATTAAATAGAGGTATAGATAAAAAAACTATAAAGTCATTTGGTTTAGGATATGCTAAATCTGATTGGGAAGATTTAAAAAAATATTTAAAGACTAAAGGATTTAAAGAAAATGAAGTATCCGAAGTTGGATTAATTATTAAAAGAAAAAGGAAAGAAGGATATTTTGATAGATTTAGAGATAGAATAATATTCCCTATAATTAATACAAGGAGTAATATTATTGGATTTGGAGGTAGAGTTTTAGATGATTCACAACCTAAATATCTGAATTCTCCTGATACACCAGTATTTAATAAAGGAAAAAATCTTTATGGGTTAAATATTATTAAAAAAAATAAGAATGATAAAATCCTTTTAGTTGAAGGTTACATGGATGTTATTTCACTTTTTAAATACGGAATTAATTATGCAGTTGCATCTTTAGGAACAGCATTAACTAAAGATCAAGCCAAATTATTAAATAGATATGGAAAGAAATTTTACATTTGTTATGATTCAGATAAAGCAGGGCAGTTAGCAACAGATAAAGCTTTAGAAATCCTATACTCGCAAGGTATAAAAGCTAAAGTTATTCTATTACCAGAAAATAAAGATCCTGATGATTATATTAAGGATAATGGTAAAGAAAATTTTAATAAACTTTTAAAAAAATCTTTAGATTATATAGATTTTAAAATATATTATTACAAGAAAATATATGATATAGATACTGTTGAAGGTAGTATTAATTTCACAAAAAAAATCACGAGTTTACTTAAAAAAATAAAAAGTACAATAGAAATTGATGTTTATATAAACAAGATAGCTGAAGAAACAAATATATCAAAAGAAGCAATCAAAAAAGAAATTTACCAAAATAAAAAATCTTATGCTAAAAATAGGGAAAAGGACAAGTATATATATAATAATTATAGAAATAATAATAATAAGGAAAAAATAGTTCCTGTTAATTATACATTAGAGCCAGGACATTTAACTGCAGAGAGAAATTTAATAAATTTAATTATAAAAGATAAAACTATATATAATAAGATAAAAGATGAAATTAAACCAAAGGACTTTTTTAATAATGTTTATCGAAAATTAGCCGAAATAATATATCACAAGTATAATGAAAGTGATGATATGAAATTTGATTATGTTAAAGATAAATTTGAAAAAGAAGAAATGAAAAAAGTAAAAGAGACTTTTGATATGGAAAACCCTATGGAAGGCAGCGAAAAAATAAAGGCTGTTAGAGATTATATAGATAAGATTAATTATTATAAATTAAAGCTAAAAAAACAGGATATAAAAGAAAAATTAAAACAATATGAAAAAAATGAAAGTAAAGAAGGAGATGTTGAAAAATTCAATCAATTATGCCTACAACTTATAAGTATAGAAAAACAATTAAAATTACATCAATAGATTTTTCGGAAGGAGGTAAAGAAAATGAGTAAGAAGAAAAAAAGCAACAATAAAAAGCAACAGATGGAAATAGTTAAGAAGTTGATTGAAAAGGGTAAAAAGAAAGGTATTTTGACATATAAAGAAATAATGGATGCTCTTGAGGAAATTTCATTGGACTCTGAACAAATAGATGATATATATGAAAGTTTAGAAGATATGGGTATAGAAATCCTAGGAGATAAAGATGATGCGCTAATAGATGATGAAGAAGATGATGAGAAAGATGATAAAAGTAATGAATCAATTATAACTATACCTAAAGGTATAAATGTTGATGATCCGGTTAGAATGTATTTAAAAGAGATAGGAAAAGTACCATTATTAACCGCTGATGAGGAGAAAGACTTAGCCCAAAAAATGGAAGAAGGAGACTTTTTAGCTAAAAGAAGATTGGCTGAAGCAAATTTAAGGTTAGTAGTTAGTATAGCTAAGAGGTATGTTGGAAGAGGAATGCTATTTTTAGATCTAATCCAAGAAGGAAATATGGGACTAATGAAAGCAGTCGAAAAATTTGATTATAGAAAAGGATATAAATTTAGTACCTATGCCACTTGGTGGATACGTCAAGCAATAACTAGAGCTATAGCAGACCAGGCAAGAACTATAAGAATACCAGTTCATATGGTAGAGACTATAAATAAATTAATTAGAGTATCTAGACAATTACTACAGGATTTAGGAAGAGAACCTACACCTGAAGAAATTGCTGAGGAAATGAATCTAGACGAAGAGAAGGTAAGAGAAATAATTAAAATAGCTCAAGAACCAGTATCTTTAGAGACTCCTATAGGTGAAGAAGAAGATAGTCATTTAGGTGATTTCATACCAGATGATGATGCACAGGCACCGTCTGAGGCAGCTACCTTTACCCTTTTAAAGGAGCAATTAGTTGATGTTTTAGATACACTTACGCCAAGAGAACAAAAGGTTCTTAGGTTAAGATTTGGATTAGATGATGGAAGAGCTAGAACATTAGAAGAAGTAGGAAAAGAGTTTGATGTAACTAGAGAAAGAATTAGACAGATAGAAGCAAAAGCATTGAGAAAACTTAGACATCCAAGTAGAAGTAAAAAACTTAAAGATTTCTTAGAGTAAGAATGTTCAATGTTTTTTACTCTAATATAATTAAAGATTCGTCCATAGGGCGAATCTTTAATTACTATTAGAAAAGGAGGATATTATGAAGGAAATAAAATCAATATTATTTGATCTTGATGGTACTTTATTACCTATGGATATCGAAGAGTTTACCGAAAGTTATTTTAAAGAATTATCTAAAAAATTATCGGAGTATTTTACTTATGAAGAACTAAAAAGGTTAGTATGGACATCTACTAATTATATGGTAAATAATTTAGAAGAAGATAAATTAAATATAGATGCTTTCTTTGAGGACTTTGATAAAAAAACAAATTATGATTTAGAGGAATTAAAACCGATATTTGATGAGTTTTATAATGAGGATTTTAAAGTATTAAAAAATATTACAAAGCCAAATGAAAAAATAGTGAAATCAGTTAAGTTATTAAAAGATAAAGGATATGAAATTATTTTAGCTACAAATCCTTTATTTCCAAAGGAGGCAATTTATCATAGAATACAATGGTCGGGTTTACAAAAAGAAGATTTTGTATTTATTACAACATACGATAATATGCATTTTTGCAAACCTAATTTAGAATATTATTCTGAAATACTTAATAAAATAGAAAGAACACCAAATGAAGTAATGATGGTTGGAAATGACATGCAGGAAGATATTATTGCTAGTGAATTAGGAATAAAAACTTATCTTATAACTAATCATGTAATTAATAAAAAAAATACGAATCTTGTACCCCATTATAAAGGTACTATAGATGAGTTTTACGATTTTACTAAACAACTATAACTTTGATAAGGGGAATTATATGAGACTTTCACCAAGACTAAAAACAATTTCTAAATTTGTTGAAAAGGACACTTTAGTAGCTGATATAGGTACAGACCATGGATACATACCTGTTTATTTAATAGAAAAAGGAATAGCAAAAGAGGTTATTGCCAGTGATGTAAATAAAGCACCTTTAGAAAGTGCAAAGGGTTATATCTTAAAAAAAGGATTAGAAAATAAAATTGAAACAAGATTAGGAAATGGGTTAAAAGTTTTAAAGCCTAGGGAAGTAGACACAGTGATAATAGCTGGAATGGGCGGTATTTTGATATCAGAAATCTTATCTGAATCTAGTATGATAGTGAAAGATATTAAAAACTTTATATTACAGCCTATGGTTGCTTCTGAGCAATTAAGAAGATACTTGTATAATAATAATTTTAAAATAATAGATGAAAAATTAGCTAAGGAAGATAATAGATATTATGAAATTATAAAAGTTCAATTAGGTAAGGACAATATTGAGGATCCAATATTTCTTGAAATAGGTAAAAAACTATTAGAAAATAAAGATCCTTTATTAGATTCTTTCCTAGCTAAAAAATTAAAAAAAATAAGAAAAATTTTGAAAAACATAGAGGAAAATGGTAATGTTTTCAGAAATGATAAATATAATAAGTTAAAAATAAAATATAATAAAATAAAAAGGATGAAGGAGTCTATATGATTACAGAAGATATTATCCGGCTATTAAATATCTTTGCACCTTATAAACTAAATGAAAATGACCATTCAGGGTTGCAAATAGGGAGTTTTAAAAAAAGAATAAATAAGGTTTTGTTAGCATTAGATATAACACAGGATGTTTTAAATGAGGCAATTGAAAATGGTACAGATCTTATAATAACTCATCATCCACTATTTTATGAAAGTTTCAATAATATAAATAACGATACAGCCAAAGGAAAATTAATATCAAGTATAGTGAAAAATGATATAAGTGTTTATACAGCTCATAGTAATTTAGATATTTCACCAGGAGGAATAAATGATAAACTAGCAAAGTTATTAAACATAAAAAATCCAGAGATAATAAAGGAAATGTTAGTGAAAAAATTATATAAAATAGTTGTGTTTGTACCTTCTAAACATGCAGAAGGGTTAAGAGAAGTAATTTCTAAAAAAGGAGCTGGTTGGATAGGGAATTATAGTCACTGTACTTTTAATGTAGAAGGTATAGGAACTTTTATGCCTAGAGAGAATACAAATCCTTATATAGGAAAAAAAGATAAATTAGAAAAGGTACGGGAAGTGAGAATAGAGACTATAGTCACAGAAGATATCTTAGATGATGTAATATCAACCATGATTAAGAAACACCCCTATGAAGAAGTTGCTTATGATATATATCCAGTAATTAATAAAACAAAAGTTTATGGTATAGGATGTATAGGTAATGTCCAACCAACGAAATTAAAGGACTTTGCACGAAAGGTTAAAAAGAATTTAGATTGTGGAAATGTTAAAGTTTATGGTAAAATGGACAAAACGATTGAAAGTGTGGCTGTTTGTGGAGGAAAAGGTTCTGATTTAATAAATATTGTTTATGATAAAGGGGCTGACGCTTATATAACAGGAGATATTAGGCCAGAAGATGCAAAAAAAGCTTTAGACTTAGGATTAAATCTTATAGATGCTAATTATTATAATACAGAAAAGATAATATTACCTGTAATAAAACAATTTTTAGAAAGCGAAACTAATAATTTAGAAATTTCTGTTTCTGAATTTGATAATATTGCGCCTTTTTCAATAATATAAACACGAAGAGTCGCTAGGAGGTATAATATGAATCAATTAAAACTTTTATGGCAATTACAAAATTATGATAATAGATTAACAGAAATAGAACAAGAGAAAGAAAATTTAATGGATGAAAAGGACATAGAAGATTTAAATGTAAAATTAATGCAAACTAAATATGATTTAATGAATAAAAAGACTCAATTTGACGTTGATAATGAAAAAATTGAAAGACATAACAAAAAGTTAAAAGAAATAAATTATAGTATAAAACAAATCGATAATAAACTATATGGAGGAGATATTTCAAATATTAAACATTTAGAGAAACTGCAACAGGAAGATACTGAATTAAAAGAGACAGCAAATAATTTAGAAACAGATATACTTACTTTAATGGAGGATATAGAAAAAACGGATAAAGAAATATTAGTACTCGATAAAGAATATAAAAGTTTAGTTAAAAGTATAGATAAAATTAAGGAAGAAAAGGATGAAAAACTAAAAGCCTTAAATAAAGAAATTGAAGACATAGAGAATAATCATAAAAATATTATAGAAAAATTAGATGATGATATGTTAAGAAGATACAAGAAATTAAAAAGTAGAAAAGGGAAAGCCGTTGTTAAAGTGATAGGTGATAAATGTACAGGCTGTCATATGAATATACCTCTTTCTACTTTATCTAAAATAAAATCAAATAGTAAAATTCATTTCTGTGACAATTGTGGTCGAATATTATACTATGTAGCAGAAGAAAGTTAATTGTATCTAGAAATATTATAATAAACAAATCAGAAAATTATAATAGAAAAACAAAATAGTAGTTGACATAATATTAATAACATGCTATACTAGTTTGTACTGAAATAAAAAAAGAATTGAGTAAGTCAAACAGTCGCATGCATATTGCATGAGGAAAGTCCGAGCTCCATAGAGCACAGATGCTGGATAACGTCCAGTGGGGGCGACCCTAAGGATAGTGCAACAGAGATATACCGCCTGAGTATTTCAGGTAAGGGTGGAAAGGCGAGGTAAGAGCTCACCAGTAACTAGGTGACTAGTTAGCTATGTAAACCCCATCTGGAGCAAGACCAAGTAGAGACGATGAAAAGTAGCTGCTCGCTACTGTCTCGTAGGTAGGTCGCTTGAACTTATTGGCAACGATAAGTCTAGATAGATGACTGTTTAATACAGAACTCGGCTCATAGATTTACTCAATATATTTTACTTACACTACGTAATGACGTAGTGTATTTTTAATATAAAAGGAAGGTTATTATGAAATTATTTATAGAGTTTAATGACAAAGAAGTGATTATAGATGTTATTTATAGAGCTAGAAAAACATTAGAAATTCAAATGAAATCTTCTAAAAATATTAGAATACTTTCACCTAAAGGTCTAAAGAAAGAAAAAATAATTGATATAATTGAAAATAAAAAACAATGGATTATTAAAAAAATTCACGAATTAGAAATTATAGAAAAGAGGTTAAGTAAAAGAATATTCCAAACAGGAGGTATCTTTTTATATTTAGGAAAAGAATATAAATTGGAGTTAAACTTTAAAGAAAATTTTGATACTATAAAAATCAAGTTAAAAAATGAAAAATTAAATATATATACTTATACAACTGATGAAAATATATTAAAAGATGCATTAAAAAAGTGGTATAAAGAAAAGGCATTAAAATTAATTACTAGTCGTATAAATGAATACATATTTAAGATTAATAGAAAAGCAAGGAAAATAAAGGTGAAAGAGCAAAAAAGTAGATGGGGGAGTTGTTCTTCAAAGGGGGACTTATTTTTCAACTATAAAATAGTAATGGCTCCTATAGAAATTATAGATTATATTGTTGTACACGAATTGTGTCACTTAGTTCACTTAAATCATTCTAAAAAATATTGGGAACTTGTAAAAAATGTATTACCAGATTATAAAATGTATAGACAATGGTTAAAAGAAAATGGAAAAGAGCTCACTTTTTAATTATTTATAAAAAGTATACTAAGCAATAAAATAAGCTCTTTAGGAAAAGAGCTTATTTTTCTGCTTGTTTTTCTAATTTTTCTAGTTCATCTATACGTTTTAAAATATCCATACGCTTGTCCTTTAAAAAAATAATATTATCTTCATTATTATTTCTTTTAACAATTTTTGCAGGATTTCCTACAGCAGTACAATTAGGAGGAATATTATTTAAAACTATACTACCTGCTCCTATTTTAGAATTAGAACCTATTGTAATAGAACCTAATAGTTTAGCACCTGAACCTATTAATACATTGTCATGGATGGTAGGATGGCGCTTACCAGTATCTTTACCAGTTCCACCTAAAGTAACTTGATGATATATAGTGACGTCATCACCTATTTCTGCTGTTTCTCCTATTACTATACCATTTCCATGGTCAATAAACAATCTTTTACCTATAGTTGCACCTGGATGAATTTCTATTCCAGTGAAAAATCTAGAAATATTAGATATAAATTTTGCTATAAATCTAAATTTATTTATATAAAAAAAGTGAGCCAATCTATATGCTAAAACTGCATGTACACCAGGATAAGTAATTAGAATTTCAAATATATTATTAGCTGCTGGGTCTTTTTGTTTTACATTATATAGTTCTTCTTTTATTTTTTTAAACAAGATACTTCTCCTTTCAAAGATGTTTATTTTATTATAACATTTTAATGGTTAAATTTTAAGTGCTTTTTGTTATAATTAATTAGTAGGGATTGTGAGTAAATACAGTGGCAACTATATTTAAATGAGGTGGATATATGTTACAATTTGAAAAAATTCATGGATTAGGTAATGATTTTGTGATTATAAATGCAATAGATAAGGAAATAAAAAATTATAATCAATTGGCTAAAAAGGTTTGTAATAGACACTTTGGTGTAGGCGCAGATGGGATGATAGTAGCAGAAAAATCATCATTAGCCGATATTAAAATGCTTTTTTTTAATGCTAATGGAACTGAAGCAAATATGTGTGGCAATGGTATAAGATGTTTTTCTAAATTTGCTTATGATAATAAACTTGTAAAAGAGAAGAAATTTGTTGTTGAGACATTAGCAGGTATAATGAAGACAAGAGTTTTATTAAATGAAAAGAAAGTAGAATTAGTACAAGTTGATATGGGAAAACCGAATTTTTCTGCAAAAGAAATACCAGTGTTTACTAATGATAAATCATTTATTTGTAAATCTGTAGATATTGAAGGTAAAGAGTATACTATTTCAGCATTAAATATAGGAAGTGTAAATGCTATAATATATGTAGATGATATTAAAAAAATTGATATAGAACAGGAAGGTAAAGCCATAGAAAAAAGTTATTTATTTCCAGAGGGGATAAATGTAAATTTTGTAAAAAAAATAAGTGGAAGGGAAATAGAATTAATTACTTGGGAAAGGGGAGTTGGTAAAACCTTAGCATGTGGTACAGGAGCTGCAGCTGCAGTTATCATAGGAAGAAAATATTTTAACTTAAATTCTAAAGTAAATGTTAATTTAGAAGGTGGAAGTATAGGAATTGAAGAATATGATGACGGTAGAATAATAATGACAGGTTTAGCAACTTCTGTTTTTAAAGGTGAGTATTATAATTATGAATAGTCTTTAATAAAAAAAAGACCCTCACTGAGGGTCTTTTATGTAAATTACAATTATTCTGCTACTGGTGCATCAACTGGACATACATCAGCACATGCTCCACAGTCTATACAACCGTCTGCATCTATAACGTATATGTCGTCTCCTTCACTAATAACCCCTACTGGACATTCAGGTTCACAAGCTCCACAGCTAATGCATTCATCTGTTATCTTGTAAGCCATAAAATTTCACCTCCTTGAAACATTTAACATAAATATATAATAGCATATTTTTATTGATAATAAAAGTGTTTTTTTAGGCTTGTATATAATTTATATTAAATTAGCACTTTAAATCATTATAATTTTAAATTTTGTATAATAATATATATTGATGTCAAAATTTAGTGTATGATAGGATATTATTTAATTAGTATATCTACTTTAATTATTTGCCATTTTCCTTCCTTCGTTTACATTTACTGTTGAGAGAAGTATTAAACCTAGGATAAAGAAAGCAATTAATGATATAATACCAAACCTACTAGAACCTGTTAATTGGGCTATTAAAGCAAATACAAAGGGACCAAATACAGCTGCGAACTTACTAGAAATTGCTAAAAAACCAAAGAACTCAGAGGATTTTTTCTTAGGAACCATTGAAGCATAAAGGGATCTACTTAAGGCTTGACTTCCTCCTTGTACTGTGCCTACTAAGAATGCTAGAACCCAAAAATCGAAGGCAGAGTTTAGGAAAAATCCCCAAGTTGTTATTAGGATATAAATAGATACAGCAATGTATATTGACTTTTTTGCTCCAATTTTATTAGCTATTTTTCCAAATAATAATGAAAAAGGTATTCCTACAAATTGAGTTAATAATAAAGCACCTATTAAATGTAGTTTTCCAATACCAACTTCTCTTCCATAGATAGTAGCCATTCTTATAATTGTACCTATTCCATCATTATACAACCAGAAAGCTAAGATGAATTTAAATAATTGTTTATACTTTTTTATTTCTTTAAAAGTATTATAAATTCTTTTAAATCCTATTAAAACATATGAACCTTTTGATACCTTTTTTTTAATATCTCGGACGTTTTTAAATAAGGGTAGAGAAAAAGTAAACCACCAAACGGCAACAGTTAAGAAAGTAAATCTAGTAGCTATAACAGTATTTTTAAAGAAAAAAAGTTTTGGATATTGAATTATAAAAAGATTTATCATTAATAACAATCCACCGCCAAGATATCCCATTGCAAATCCTTTTGAGGATATAGTATCTATATTATCAGAAGTTGATATTTCAGGTAAAATACTATCATAAAAAACATTGCCTCCAGAAAATCCTATACTTGCGAAAATAAATAATAAAGAACAAAGGATATAATCACCAGAATCAACTGCAATGAGTGATGCTGTAGCTAGGATACCTGTATATGCAAATATTTTTAAAAATTTCATTTTGAGATGAGAATAATCAGATATGGCACCAAGAACTGGTACCATTAATGCTACTATTAACATAGCTATTGATTGAGTATAGCCCCAGTAAGAAGTAGCCTTAGCTTTTGATAATACACTACCTGCTATGTCTGTATAAAAAATTGGAAGTACTGTAGCCATGATAGTAGTAGCAAAAGCAGAGTTAGCCCAATCATAAAAAACCCAACTTCTTATGATTTTATTGTTATCTTTGTTTGAAAGATCTAGTGTCATAATGTTGCCCCCTTTTAGTTTTTAATTTTATTCTAATTGAAGTAAAAAACATTTTTCAATTAAAGATTCTAAATTAGAAAGAAATATAATAATAAATATAACTTTTTTATACTACTATATTTATTATTATATTTATAATTATAAAACCCTTTTTATTTTATATTTTTTAACATTCAGTTAAAACTAAGTAATTTATTTAATATTAATTTGGGTTAATTAGTATATAAAAATAGAAAGTAAAGAATAAAGTCTTTATTAAAATAATAAAATTTGTTTGATATAATAAATTCAAGGGTGAAAATAAAAATATTAGTCATTATTAAAAGAGGAGTAATAAAATGGATAAGAAAAAAATTATGAATACTATGTTACAATTAGTAAAAAAACCTGGAATATCTGGAACAGAGAGTGAAAACTTAACGGTAGATAAAGTTTATAGTTTGCTAAAACAAATTCCGTATTTTAACAAAAATTCAAATTACGTTAAGAAAGTACATATTAAAAAAGATACATTAAATAGAAAATTTGTATCAGCATTTTATAAAAGTAAAACTAATACAAAAAAGACAATTATACTTACTGGACATACTGATGTGGTAGGTGTAGAAGAATTTGGAGAATTGAAGAAATATGCTTTTGATCCAATAGATTATACAAAAATTATTAAGGAGGAAGTAACTTTAGACGAAGAGTCTTTAATGGATTTAAAAACTGGGGATTGGCTTTTTGGCAGAGGTGTAGCAGATATGAAATTTGGATTAGCTTTAGAAATTGAATTACTTAGAAAATTAACAAAATTAGATGACTTAAATGGTAATATCTTATTTTTAGCTGTACCATCAGAAGAAAGCAATTCTGAGGGAATGTTAGAAGCTGTATCCTATTTAGTAGAGATGAAAGAAAAATATGGTTTAATATATGAAGGAGTATTATTGCCAGAGCCTTTTATGTATAGCGATGATAATGATAATAAATATATTCATTTAGGCTCTTGTGGTAAAATTATGCCCATGGTATTTTTTGCAGGTAAAGAAACCCATGTTGGAGCTCCATTTAGTGGGTTAAGTTCTAACTTGATGGCTTCTGAATTTAATAGATTATTTGAAATGAATACTGAGTTTTGTGACTTTGATGAAGAAATTACCCCACCTCCAATGTGTCTAAAACTTAAAGATTTAAAGGAGTTATATTCTGTTCAAACTCCATTATTTACAGTTGCTTATTATAATATGATTACTTTAAATAATGAATCAAAAATAGATAAAATAAAAGAAATATCAAAAAAAGCCTTTGAAAATTGTTTAGAAATCGTAAATGAAAGTTACAGTAATTACTCTAAGTATACTCTAGTAAAGGAAAATAAGTTAAAAGCTAAAAGTTGTGTAAAAACTTTTAGTGAATTATATAAAGAGGTAAAAAAAATAAAGGGAAAAGAAATAGATAATTTATTAATGAAAAAATTCAGGTCTGGAGAAATAGTGGAGAGGATTATCAAACTATTGCAATAAATACAGTAAAGGAAATATATAATAATTATACTAATAAAAGGCCTATGATAATCATTTCTTTTATTCCACCATATTATCCTAAGAAAGAACTTAATAATAATAAATTAATCAAAAATTTAGAAAGGACAATAAAATATGGAGAATTGAATTTTAATGTAAGTATAAAAAAGAGTAAGTATTTTATGGGTATTTGTGATTTAAGTTACACAGGTTCCATAGACGGTGAAAAATTAAATAGTATTTATAATAATATTCCTTTTGGTGAAAAATATTATAATTTCCCGATTGAAGATTTAAAAAAATTAGATATTCCGGGAATCATATTTGGACCTTATGGAAAGGATTTACATAAAAATACTGAAAGGATAAATATTCCTTATTCCTTTGAAGTACTACCTAAATTATATGAATACTTAATTTATGATATATTTACAGATTAAAAAGTTAAATACATACCTAACTTTTAACTATTAGTTATATTTTTACAACAAATTGAATATTTCTATGACGAAGAGTTTTTTATTCTTAATGTTGTGATTGTTATAGCTCTTATATTAGCCTATTTTGTATTTAATATAGATATGGAGATAATCTCCACTTATATTGCTTTTCATTTTTTATGGAAAGAACAAAAGAGAAGAGGTTGACTTACTTAAAATTACTTTTTTTGAAAAAGTCCCTCTTCTTTCTAATTTATAGAAGGGTTATAACCTTTTACTACCTATGCCTTATGATACTATTTAAGCTAAAGTTTTCTAAGATATTCATTTTTATAATCATAGTTTTGTTTTAAAGCTTTGTCTATAGTATCAAGTAATAAATTTTTATCTTTGCTTAAAGTTCCAGCTAAAGGAACATAGTTAGATGGATGGTTACTTCTAAAAATACAGTTATCTAAAGTTAAATTACTTATAAGTAATTTAGTTTCTAATAGTACTTCCTTAGGAGATAACAAATTAAATTCGTTATTTTCAATTTTTTTATAAAGTTCTGTTTCATTATTAATAAGTAATGTTAATAATGCTAGATAATCAGGATTAATATCATTAATAAGTTTGGCAGAATCAGTCGCATGTTGTTTCCAATTAGATTTACCACCTAAACCTGAAATTAAAGTGACAGAAAGCTTTATACCTGAAGAAACTATTCGTTTTCCAGCTTTTCTTATTTCATTGGAAGAAACACCCTTTTTAATATTTTTTAATACTTCATTATTTCCAGATTCTGCACCCAAATAGGCTATTTTAATGCCTAGTTTTTTTAATTCTTTAAGTTCAGTTATGGATTTTAATAATATATCCTTTGGAGCAGTGTATATTCCAATACGTTCACATTCAGGAAATGTAGTGTTAATTTCTAATAAAATTTCTTTTAATAATTTTGTTTTTAATACTAATGCATTACCATCTGCTAAAAAAATACGTTTCACATTACTATAGGTTTTTCTAGCAATTTTTATATCATTTTTAATTTCGTCTAATGATTTTATACGGAACTTTTTACCTTTATACATACTACAAAAGCTACATTTATTGTGGGAACAACCTATTGTTATTTGTAGTATTAGGGAATTAGCTTCACTAGGTGGTCTATACAGAGGACTTTCATATTCCATTTTTATTTCTCCTTTCTTATTATATATACATCTACTATTTTAACATTAAAAATTAGTTTATAAAAATTAAAGGGATAGGATATATAACTTTTTATATATCCTATCCCTTATTATTTAGCTTTTAATTGATTATAATAATTCTATATTTCCTTTTTTACATTTTTCAATCATATCATCTGACCAGATTGAAGATTGGACTTCTCCTATATGAGCCTTTTGTAAAAAGAACATACAAATTCTAGACTGTCCTATTCCACCACCAATTGTTAGGGGTAATTCATCTTCGATTATCATTTTATGATAATCATATTTTTTACGATCTTCACAATCTTCAAACTCTAGTTGCTTTTGCAATGAATCTGAATCAACTCTTATTCCCATTGATGATAATTCTAATCCTATATCTAAAGTAGGGAACCAAAAGATTATATCTCCATTTAATTTCCAATCATCGTAATCCGGGGATCTACCATCATGTTTTATACCTGAATCTAAAAGACCTCCAATTTGCATTATAAATACTGCACCCTTTTCTTTAGCTATTGCATGTTCTCTTTCTTTAGGTGTTAGGTCTGGATATAACTCTTCAAGTTCCTGAGTGGTAATAAAGCTTATATCCTTTGGTAAGATACCCTCAATATGTGGATAAATACTTTCAACATATTCTTCAGTTTGCTTAAATACAGAATAAATATTTTTTACTATTTCTTTTAATTTAGATTCTGATCTATCTTCCTTTGTGATTATTTTTTCCCAATCCCATTGATCAACGTAAATAGAGTGAATGTTATCTAAAGTTTCTGAGGTACGAATCGCATTCATATCAGCATATAAACCCTCTTTAGGATTGAAACCATATCTATATAGAGCCATACGTTTCCACTTAGCTAAAGAATGAACAATTTCTGCTCTAGATTTATCTTCTTCAACTTCAAAAGAAACTGGTTGTTCTACTCCATTTAAGTTATCATTAAGCCCACTTTCTCCTTTAACAAATAAAGGGGCTGATACTCTTGTTAGATTTAATCTTTCAGATAAAGTATCCTCAAAATAATCTTTTACTTTCTTAATCGCAACTTCTGTTTCTCTTAAATTTAATTTTGGTTTGTACTCCTTTGGTATTATTAATTTCTCTGACATATTATTACCTCCTTTAGTTTTGAATATAAAAAAAAGTCCTTCGCATCCCTTTATAGGAACGAAAGACTTAACTTACGCGGTACCATCCTAGTTGACTATTATAATAGTCATCTTATACCAATACGGAACTAATAAAGTTCGATATTGTCAAAAGGTAACGGTTTTGTGCCGTCTAATTCTACTCTCTTAATAGATTTCGGTTAGAAACTCAGAGATGTTCTTCAATATAAGTTCAGTATCGATCTCTCACCAACATCGACTCGCTATAACTTACAATTATATCTACTCTTCTCGTCACAGTTATTATTCCTTTATTTTTTACTATTATAAACTAATTTAATAATTTAGTCAAGCAAAGTTGTGAAAAAAATGTAATAAATAATAAAAAATTATATTGATGTGTAAAGATTAAGATTTAGAGTATAATTATAATAAAATAAAAATATAAATATAAAGGAGGATTTTATGTTATTAGCTTTTCCACCAATAGTAGGTGAAAATTCAAAAGTATTAATTTTGGGTTCAATGCCAGGGAAGGAGTCACTAAGGAAGAGACAGTACTATGCGTTTAAACGTAATCAATTTTGGGATATTATATATAAATTATTTGAAAAAGAAAAAGATAATGATTATGAAAGCAAGAAAATATTTTTATTAAAACATAATATTGCATTATGGGATGTTTTAATAAATTGTAAAAGAGAAGGGAGTCTTGATAGTAATATAAAGAATGAAGTACCAAACGATTTTGAGTGCTTTTTAGATAAATATTATAATATTAAATATATTTTTTTTAATGGAACGAAATCCCAGAAGTTATTTAAGAAGCATATAGGTTTTAATAATAAAACTATTAAAGATTATTACTTATTACCTTCGACTAGTCCTGCATATACTAAGAAATTCGAATATAAATTTGAAAAATGGAAAATCATCAAAAATAAGTTAATAACTTAAACCATGGATATACCATGGTTTAATAACCCCTATTTAAATTTACTATATTATTAGGTTTTTCATTATTAGAGTATTTTTTCATATTTTCATAGATGATTTCAAAACGTCTTTGATTTCTCATTTCTGATACCCAAGAATTATGGGGAGTTATTATAACATTATCCATAGACCAGAGTGGATTATCGTTACTTAATGGCTCATTTTCAAAGACATCCAAAGCAGCACCCTTTATTTTACCACTTTTTAAATTCTTTATAAGAGCCGTTTCGTCAACTATATTTCCCCTAGATATATTAATAAAAAAGACTCTATCTTTCATCATATTAAATATATTTTCATTAACAAAATTATGAGTTTTTTCTGTGTAGGGAAGTGATAATACAATTACATCACTTAAGGTTAACATTTCTTTTATTTCTTCATTACTAAAACATTTATCAAAATACTTTGTAGATGAACCATTTGTGTTTAGACCTAAAGTTTTAACATTAAAACCACTAAGGCGTTTGGCTGCTTCCTTTGCGATACTACCTGTTCCTAAAAAACCTATTGTCTTACCGTATAATTCTAATACACTAGTGTCAATTTTCCATCGCTTATTTTCTTGTTTTTTATAAAACTGATGACTCTTTTTGTATAATTCCAGGATTTTTAAAACTATCCATTCTCCCATAGGTATACTATATCCACCTCTATTATTTGTTAAAATGATATTATTTTTTCTAATATAGTCAATAGGAGCCTGGTCTATACCAATACTAGATAATTGAATCCATTTTAATTTTTTCATCTTTTTAATATCTAAAGTTGTAAATGGATTATAACATAATAAGATTTCTACATCCTTAAGTTCATGATTAAAAGTTAGATTTTTTTCCTTTTTAATTATAATTTCATATCCTAATTCTTCAATTTTTTTCATGTTATCTTTTCCATAATCATATGTAAATAAAGCTTTAATAATAACACCTCCATTAGTTATTATACCTATTTTTACTTAGATAAAACTTTCTTTGTAATTATTTTATATTATTCTTATAAATATTACAAAAGAAGACAAAATTCTTTGAAGGGAAAGAAAACAAATATAGCGAATAACATCAATAAGGTTTAAAGGGAGGGATATTTTTGCAAATAAATTATAAAATTATTAAGAAAAACCTTATTATTGATTTTAATGGTGAATTAGACCACCATACTGCTTCAGATATTAGAAAGCAGGTAGATGAACTTTACTCTGAAAAAATGTTACATAACATTATACTAGATTTAGATAATTTAAACTTTATGGATAGTTCAGGGATAGGATTAATAATGGGAAGATACAAAACAGTATCTCAAAATGGAGGAAAGGTTTGTTTAATTAATGCAAACAACAGGATACAAAAAATATTAAAAATGTCTGGCATTTTAAAAATTGTCCATGTGTATGACAATTTAAATGAAGCGTTAGATAATATATAGGGGGAGTGTTGTATATTATGCAAAACAACATGAAATTAGTTATACCTAGCAAATCGCAAAATGAAGCATTCGCAAGAGTTGTAGTAGCTTCTTTTGCATCACAACTAGATCCTACAATAGAAGAGTTAGCAGATGTAAAAACAGCAGTTTCAGAGGCTGTAACAAATTCTATCATCCACGGCTATGAAAATAAAATAGGCGAAATCAAAATAGAATGTATAATTGAAGGAAATATGTTAAAAATAGTAATAAAGGACAACGGAAAAGGTATTGAAGATGTGGACAAAGCCATGGAACCTTTTTATACATCTCAACCTGAATTAGAGAGGTCTGGCATGGGTTTTACGGTGATGCAAACTTTTATGGAGAATTTATCTGTAGAATCAAGTGAAACCGGAACAAAGATTGTTATGACAAAAGAGTTTAAAAATACTTCCACTGAGGAGTAGATAATATGAAAGCTAGTGCAAGAAATTACAAAAAAAACGAATTGTTAAGTCATGAAGAAACTATTAAATTAATAAAGGAAGCCCAACATGGGGATGAAGAGGCTCAATCTATTTTAGTAAACCATAATTTAGGTTTAGTACGTAGTGTATTAAAAAAATTTATGAATAGGGGTTATGATACAGAAGATTTATTTCAGTTAGGTTCCATAGGATTAATAAAAGCAATACAGAAATTTGATACAAAATACAATGTAAGGTTTTCAACATACGCAGTACCAATGATTATAGGAGAAATCAAAAGGTTTTTAAGGGATGATGGAATTATAAAAGTTAGTAGGTCATTAAAGCAAACTGCTATTAAAGCGAAAATGGCTAAAGAAAGACTTTCAAAGAAATTAGGAAGGGAACCAACAATAACTGAAATATCTGAAGAAATAAAAATAGATAAAGAAGATATTATCATGGCATTAGATTCTCATCATAACCCTGACTATTTACATGATATTATACATCAAGGTGATGGTTCACCTATACAATTAATAGATAGAGTAGGAAGTAACGAAAATGAAGACAGGGAAATAGTAGATAGATTAACGTTAAAGGAAGCAATAGGAAAATTAAAACCACGGGAGAGACAAATTATTATAATGAGGTATTTTTATGATAAGACTCAAACTGAAATAGCTGACAAGTTAGGAATATCCCAAGTACAAGTGTCAAGAATAGAAAAGAAAATATTAAAAAATATGAAAAGTTCACTTTCAAAGGCATAATTTATGCCTTTATTTTTTTGCATTAAAAAAATACAATAGCTAATAATAATAATATGAAAAAACTAAGGATGGATAATATGAATAAAAAGTTATTAAAATATTTAATAATGATATCTTTAACTATTATACTTTTAGGATCAATATGGACAATGTATTTGAGTAATAATTCTAATAAAAGCAAACCAAAAAGGGCAAAATTAGTAATAGAAGATATTATATTTAATTGGGGTGATTTTATATAAAAAGAATACAGATATTTATACAACTAGAACCTAAAGTAACAATGGAACCTAATAAAATTATTAAATTAAAAGATGTAGCTTCATTATTTTGTAATGATGATAATCTTTATAGTGAAATATTAAATATTGAAATAAGTAAAACTTTAACTAATAGAAAAAGTCAAGTAATTACTATTATACAAATTATAAAAAAAATAAAAGAAAAGATAGAGCATTCTGACATAGTAATATATGGGCTGTCTGAAGTATTAATCGATATAAGAGTATCTAAAGAAAGTAGCAATATAGCTTTAGTAATGAAAACTTTTATTGTCTCTATAATACTTTTTTTAGGTGCAGCTATAGCAATAATTAATTTTCATGAGGATGTTAATATGACAGAATCTTTAAGTTCAATATATGAGATAGTTACAGGGCAAAAAGAAAACAAACCCCTTATTTTATTAATATCTTATTCTATTGGGTTAGGTGTAGGTATGATTACTTTTTTTAATCAAGTGTTTAAAAAGAAATGGAAAAAAGAACCTAGTCCATTGGAGTTAGAAATGCATAATTACAAAAAAAATTTAGATGAATATGTTTTAGATATAACTAAACATAATAATAGGTGAGATTATGATAATTAAATTAATACTCATATTAATAGGTTTATCTGGTGGGATATTAGTAGGAACAGCACTAGCTTCCTTTATCACTTTATTAGATATAGTACCTAGATTGGCACAAGTATCAGATACAAGTTTCTTAATACCTTTTTATCAATTAGTAATGACTTTATCTATAGTAGTCGTTACTTTAAGCCATTTTTTCGAGTATTCCTTACACTTAACAAAGTATATAACTATGCCTATAGGACTAATAATAGGGGTTTTTGTGGGATTATTAGCAGCTGCATTAGCTGAGGTTTTAAATGTGATACCTATACTTGAAAGAAGGACTAAATTAGGAAAGAAGATATATTATTGTTTATTAGGAATTTCTTTAGGGAAGGTATTTGGGTCTTTATTTTATTGGCTTAAAATGTAGAAGTTTAAGGAGGAATTAAATGAAAAATATAAATCAAAAAGATTATAAAAATTATGTAGATGGTATTGTACCAAAACCTACATATCTTAAAAATTGTATATGGGCATTTATTATAGGCGGATTAATATGTACGTTTGGCCAATTTATAACAGAACTTGTTATGAACTACGGATTAAATAAGAAAGAAGCAGCTACAGCTACTCCCATAATATTAATATTTTTAGGAGCTTTTTTTACAGGGTTGGGCTTATATGACAGATTAGGAAAATTTGCGGGCGCTGGTTCAATTGTTCCTATAACAGGCTTTGCTAATTCAATAGTATCACCTGCCATGGAATTTAAAAGAGAAGGATATGTACTAGGAGTAGCAGCTAAAATGTTTTCAATTGCTGGTCCAGTTTTAGTATATGGTTTTGGAAGTTCAGTAATAGTTGGTATTATTTATTATTTTATTGATTAGGAGTGTGAATAATTTGGCGATTAAAAAGTTAGGTAGTCAAACAATATTATTTAAAAATCCTCCCTCTATTATAGCAACTGGCTCTATAGTTGGTCCTAAAGAAGGAGAAGGACCTTTGAAAAATTATTATGATGTAATATTAAATGATGATTTAAAGAATGAAAAATCTTGGGAGAAATGTGAATCAAAAATGCAAATAGATGCGATTAATACAGCCCTAAATAAAAGTAATTTGACAGAGAAAGACATTGATTATTTATTTGCTGGAGATTTACTTAATCAAATAATTTCATCAGGGTTTGCTGCTAGAAAATTAGCCATACCTTTTTTTGGATTATATGGAGCTTGTTCTACTATGACCGAATCCTTAAGCTTAGGAGCGATGGCAGTTGACGGTGGTTTTGCTGATAAAGTAATTTGTGTTACCTCTAGTCATTTTAGCACAGCTGAAAGACAGTTTAGATACCCTTTAGAACTTGGTAATCAAAGAGCATTAACGACACAATGGACAGTTACAGGATCAGGAGCTGCGATATTATCATCGGAGGATAAAGGTCCATTTATTACTCATGTTACAACAGGAAAAGTTGTTGATCCAGGAATAAAGGATGTTAATAATATGGGAGCAGCTATGGCTCCAGCTGCAGCGGATACTATAGTACAGCATTTTAAAGATAGTGGTTTTAAAATTGATGATTATGATTTAATTATAACCGGTGATTTAGCAACTATAGGAAAAGGGATAGCTTTGGATTTAATAAAAAAAGAAGGTTTTGATATAACTAGTATTTATACAGATTGTGGTATTGAAATATTTGATAATAAAAAACAAGATACCCATTCAGGAGGAAGTGGGTGTGGATGTTCTGCAGTTGTATTTACAGGATATATTTATAAAGAGATGTTAGAAGGGAATGTAAATAGAGTTTTATTAGTTTCAACAGGAGCATTACATTCACCTACTTCTGTACAACAGGGAGAGTCAGTACCTGGTATAGCTCATGCCATAACAATAAGTAATAAAAAAGATTAGGAGTGAAATAATGGATTATATTAAAGCTTTTTTAGTTGGAGGAATTATATGTGTAATAGGACAATTGCTAATGGATGGAACAAAAATGACTCCTGCCCATGTACTTGTAACCTTTGTAACCTCAGGAGTAATTTTGACTGCTATAGGAATATATGAACCTATTGCAAATTTCGGTGGTGCAGGCGCTACAGTACCATTACCTGGATTTGGTTATGCTTTAGGGAAAGGAGTTATAGAAGCAGTGAATAAAGATGGGATATTAGGAATTTTTACAGGAGGTATTCAAGCTACCGCTGGCGGTGTGGCTGCTGCAGTATTTTTTGGATATTTAATGTCAGTTATATTTAATCCTAAGACTAAAAAATAAGAAATGAAATTCAAAAGAAAGGTGGTGAAACTACTATTTATAGAAATTTTGTTGTATTTATATTTCTATAATTTTATGTAGTAGTTTATATGAAAAATAATAGGAAAATAATATTAGTTACTGATGGAGATAAAAAGGCATTAAAAGCAGTAGAATTAGCAGCTAAAAACATAGGAGGAAGATGTATATCTAGATCTGCTGGAAATCCCACTGAATTAACAGGTAATGAAATTGTTGAGTTAATAAAAATAGCAAAATATGACCCAGTTGTTATAATGGTTGATGACAGGGGAGATCCGGGATTTGGTAAGGGAGAAGCTGCATTAAAAGAAGTAATTGAACATTCAGATATTGATGTATTAGGAGTTGTAGCAGTAGCTTCTAATACTGAAAATGTTATGGGTATAGAAGTTGATTTCTCTATTGATTGTAAGGGTGAAATTGTTTATGGGGGTGTAGACAAAAACGGTATTAAAACTGAAAATAATAAAGTTTATGGTGATACAGTGGATATTATCAATGATTACCATTTTCCATACATAGTAGGAGTAGGAGATGTGGGTAAAATGGATGGAAAAGATGATTGTAAAATTGGCGCACCAATAATTACAAAAGCTTTAGAAGAAATAATGGATAGGAGTAGCTTATATGAAAAACAACAATAATGACTTAGCAAAGGAATTATCTCAAAAGATAGGAGTTAATGAAAGTTTTGATGTAGTTAAAAGGGATATTCTGATTGGAGGTAAGGAAGCTTCTCTAATTTTTATAGATGGGTTTATGAAAGATGAAGCTATGTTATGGATTTTATCAATATTACAAGAAACTAGGAAAGAAGAGATAGTTCCTAATACTTTATCAAAATTAATAAGTAGTAAAATAAATTATGTTGAATGTGAAATATCAGATAAAATAGAAGAAATGGAATATATGATTTTATCAGGGGCTTCAGTCTTAATACTTTGTGATACTAATGAAGGAATCATAATAGATACAAGAACCTATCCAGCTAGAGGACCAGAAGAACCGGATTTAGAAAGAGTTACAAGGGGATCAAGAGATGGTTTTGTAGAAACAGTTATATTTAATACTGCACTGATTAGAAGAAGAATAAGAGATCCTAATTTAAGATTTGAAATAAAGAAAGTAGGTAGAAGATCACAAAGTGACGTTGTCATAGGGTATATAAAAGATATAACAAATGAAGATTTAATAAAAAGCATTAAAGATAAGTTAGATAATGTAAAGACAGATTCTTTAGTAATGGCAGAAAAAAGTCTTGAAGAGTTTATTTTAGGTAGAAGCTGGAATCCATTTCCACAGGCAAAATTTACTGAAAGACCCGATGTTGCAGCTGCTCATTTATTGGAAGGACATGTCATAGTTATGGTAGATACAACCCCTAGTGTTATGATTTTACCGGTAACATTATTTCATTTTACTCAGCATGCTGAGGATTATTACCAGAATCCAACTATAGGAACGTATTTAAGGTGGGTTAGATTTTTGGCTATAAGTTTTTCATATATATTACCTGCACTTTGGTTACTATTAGTAATAAATAAAGGTATTTTACCTGATAGCTTAAAGTTTTTAGGTCCTAAAGAAACAGGACAGGTACCACTTTTATTGCAATTCATAATATTAGAATTAGGTTTAGATATGTTAAGAATAGCTTCAATACATACACCTAACGCTTTAACAACTTCGCTTGGTATTATTGGAGCTTTATTACTTGGAGATTTTGCAGTAAAAGTTGGTTGGTTTACACCAGAAACAGTGCTTTATGGTGCAATAGCTGGTATAGGTATGTTTGCAACACCGAGTATAGAATTTGCACTATCGCTAAGATTATTTAGGTTAATACAGCTAATATTAACAGGATTATTTAACATTTATGGATTTGTTATAGGATTATTGTTTTTATCAATTACTTTGTTAAGAACTAAATCTTTTGGTGGTATAAACTATTTATGGCCACTTATACCATTTAATAAAAGAGCATTATCAACTATATTCTTTAGAAAACCAATACCTGAAGTAAGATTAAGACCCGAAATTTTAAGAACAAAGGATTCTGATTCAAAACCACCAGAAAATAATTAAAAGGCTGAATACTCAGCCTTTTAATTATTTTTATTATTTTGTTTTCTTTTATCATCACCGTTAATAGAATTGTCTTTATTGCTATTTTTATTATTAGAATCTTTGTTAGGTTTGTTTTTTTCATCGGAATCATTAATATCATCAGTATCGTTATTATCATTAAAGAACCAATCATTAATTATATCTCTAAAATCGTCACCTTCAGGTTCTGTATGAACTTCACATTCTTCAGTAGGAACACTATATTTGTAATCCCTTGGTGGTGTTGCTTCAGGATGGTCCTTAGGAATATATTGTGGTTGTCTCTTTATATAAACTTTCATTTCTCTTACTTCATCGGGACAATAATCATTAACTAATTTTCCATTAGTACTGTCTACTGCAACTTCAACATGTGTTTCACAATATTTAGTAGGTTCTGTACCTTGAATGAATATTTCTGATCTTGTTCTATTACCACGTTGATCTTTTTCACATAAATCTGTTGCTAACTTTCCAGAATCCATACATATTGTTCTTGTTACAAAACCTTTAGGTTTATCAAAATCTTTAGGTTTTAATCCTTTATCCTCATGAATTTGCAACATTACTTTACTCCATAAAATTGAAGCTAATTTACTACCGTCACTTAATTTTATTGCTTGATTATCATTACCAATCCAGACACCTGCTGAATAATAAGGTGTATAGCCAACAAACCATGCATCGGATTTATTTTGAGTAGTTCCAGTTTTCCCTGCAACCGGAATTTTAGTATTATATCTATATATTTGAGCTCTACTACCGGTTCCATTTGTTACAGCGCTTTTTAATATATCAGTCATTAAATATGAAACTTGAGGTCTAACTACGATGTTTTTTCTTGGTTTATTTTCAAGTATTATTTTTCCATCTCTATCTTCAACCTTAGTATATACTATAGGCTGAGTGTGAATCCCATTATTAGCAATAGAACTATAAGCAGAAGTCATTGTTAAAGGAGTTATACCATTGGTCATTCCTCCTAAAGCTAACGGAGCTAAGTCTTCATCAAAAGTACCACTACCCATCTTTCTAGCCTCTTCTTCTGTTCTAAATGTATCTTTTGAAGGATCTTCTGAATTAATAACTCCTAAACTTGTTAAATATTCAGTAGAAGTATTAACTCCTATCTTTTTTAACATTTTTACAGAAGCTACATTTACAGATTGTTCCACAGCATATCTTAAAGTCATTAATCCTTTATATCCAGAATACCAGTTTTTAGGCCATAATTCATTTGATTTATTATAATGTGCTACATCATCAATTATAGATGCTGCAGTAAAACCATTATCTAGTGCTGGTAAATATACAGCTATAGGTTTAATAGATGAACCAGGCTGTCTAGGAGAATCGGTAGCTCTATTTAATAATCTACTACCTTTAATATCTCTACCTCCTACTAAAGCTTTGACTTGTCCTGTAGTATAATCCATTATAGTCATTGCCGATTGAGGTTGAACTACACCAGTTTTATTTATATAAAAGTATTTTGGATTAATTAATAATGTATTGTTTGATATAGTGTAGAAATCTTTATTCTTATTTAAGAAATCTTTCTTAATAATAAATTGCTTATTATTTTTATCAACAGTATATTTGTTCTTTGGTATATCTAGTGCCCATGTTGTATGGGTGATTAAATTTTTATTTGTGTCTATACTATAATAGTCTCCAACGGAAAGATTTTTGTAATAAATTTTGTTATTTTTAATTGCAAGGTCACCATTATTTTTTAATGCATAAGTGCCTTTATTAATTTTTAAGTTATAATTTTCATCTAATAAATTAGACTTTTTGTAAAATACTATACGACCGTAACTGTCTAATATATTTCCGTATCTGTCAATAGAGCGTTTAACTAATGATAAACCATCTGACTTTCCGTAAAGTTCAGAAGTAACACTTTTAACAAAATTTTCATAGACATTTTCAACCTTACTTTGCATTTTAATATCCATAGTGGAATAAATTTTTAACCCACCTGTGTATAATGCCCTTTGTGCTTGTTCTTCAGTATAATCTCCTGTTGCTATTAAATCTTCTACAACTCTTTTCTTAACATAATCGTTAAAATAGGATGTTTCAATGTGTTTATTTTTCTTAAGGCCTGGTTTTATTGCTGCTCTCATATCTTCATTTAATGCATTCTGATACTCATCTTCTGTAATCATACCTAAATCTCTCATTTTTGATAAAATTATCTTTTGTCGTTCAACTGCTTCTTTATTAAAAAGTGCTGCATATTTTTTCCCACTTATTTCAACATAGCCGACTAAATCTTTAGAATCTTCTGATACGTTACTAGGATTAGTTCGATTATATAATGAAAGTTTAGAAGGATGTTTTGTAATACCTGCTATCATAGCACTTTCAGCTATAGTAAGTTCACTGGCATCCTTTGAAAAATAAGTTTGTGCAGCTGCTTGAACACCATAAGCACCTTGCCCTAAATAAATCGTATTTAAATACGATTTAAGAATTTGTCTTTTTGTAAGTTGTCTTTCCATTTGAATAGCAATATACATTTCTTTGATTTTTCTAGTAAATTCTTTATCTGCATTCAAATAGATGTTTCTAGCAAGCTGTTGTGTTATTGTACTGGCGCCTTGAACTAAAGCACCTTTTTTAATATCAGTTATTGCTGCTCTAATAATTCCTTTTGGATCTACCCCGTGATGGTCCCAAAACCTTTCATCTTCTATAGCTATTATGGCATTTTCTAAATGGTCAGATATTTCATCTAAACTGACTATTGTTCTAAATTCTTCTGTTTGAATTTGTTCTATTAATTTGCCATTAGCATCGTAGATAAATGAATTTTCATTAAGCATACTTACATCTTTTTCAAAGTTCATATCCTCGGGTACGTTTTTAATTGTAGCTATAAAAAGGCCACCAGCAGCTCCTGCTCCAATAAATAAAGTAAAAATTACTACGACTAAAATAACTCTAAAAATACTAATTTTTTTCTTTTTCTTTTTATTTTTAGTCTTACGTTTTGTTCTTTTCTTATCATTTTCAGACATTTTTTAACCTCCTTAAGTAGGATGAAGGCAAGAGTATAGAATATATAAATATCAAAACAATTATATCATATAAATATATGGATGTTAAATAGTTAATATTGTTAGATTAAAGATTACAATTATATTCACTCATATATAAATTATACCAATATTTAGCATAATAAATACCTAAAAATATAAATCATATTTTTGAAACTTATAGAAATTTAAGCATATATTATAATAAGGGGGGCCTTTATGAAAAGAAAAAGTAGGAAAAAGAAGACATTTATTGCTATGGTTTTCTTACTAGTCGCATTTATATATCTTTTTATTATAGTTGATAGAAACCTTAAACCAACTGTTTTAGCTTTAAGTGAAGTAAAAGCTAGGATGATAGGGACACAAGCGATAAATGATGCTGTAAGTATGAAAATTAAAGATGAAATTAAATATAGAGATTTAATTTTCATTAAATATGATAGTAATGGAAAAGTAACAATGATACAAGCAAATACAGTTATGATGAATTCTATAGCTTCTGATGTTGCATTGACTGTACAAGAAAAAATAAGACAAATTGCAGTAAAAAGTATAGAAATTCCTTTAGGAAATGCTTTTAATAGTCAATTGTTAGCTCAACGTGGACCAAGGATAAATGTAGATATCGTACCTCAAGGGTCAGTGAGTGTAGATTTTTCAACTGAATTTGAAGAATCTGGTCTTAATCAAACTATACATAGAGTTTTTCTAACAATACAAGCAGATGTTAGAGTAATTATACCTCTAGCGTCTGATACTGTAAAAATTTCTTCTACAGTGCCTATTGCTGAAACAGTAATAGTAGGAGATGTACCAGAAAGTTATGTAAATGTTCCAAAGGATGAATTTATAAATCTTATTCCTGGAAGTTAATATATTTGAATAGAAGAATAAATTTGATATACTTATGAAAAGAAAGAGTAGAGGTGATTTGATTTGTATAAGGCAAAAAAAGAAAGGGTTTTATTAGTAGGAGTTGACTTAAAAACTAAGAAAAAGGATAGAATTGATATAAAAAGTTCAATAGGAGAACTTAAGAAATTAGCTGAAGCTGCTGGTGGTTTAGTTATAGAAAATATAATTCAAAATAAAGAAAAGATTAATCCGGCTTGTTATATAGGGAAAGGAAAAGCTGAGGAGATTGCAAGATACTGTGAGGAACTAAATATAAATTTAATTGTTTTTAATGATGAACTTTCTGGAACACAATTAAGAAATTTAGAAGATATAATTGGAAAAAGAGTTATTGACAGAACAGCACTTATTTTAGACATTTTTGCTAAACGGGCAACAACTAAGGAAGGAAAATTACAAGTAGAATTAGCACAACTTAAATATAGGTTACCTAGATTAGTTGGATTAGGAACGGAATTATCACGAACAGGAGCTGGTATAGGTACTAGAGGTCCTGGGGAAAAGAAACTTGAAATTGATAGAAGACATATATCTTCTAGGATTAATGAGGTTAAAAATCAATTAAAAAATATTGAAAATATCAGAAAAACTAAAAGAACAAAACGATTGAATTCACGCATCCCAATAGTAGCTTTAGTTGGCTATACAAATGCAGGGAAATCAACACTACTTAATACAATTATTAAGAATAATGAGGACTATAAAAAAGAAAGAGAAGTTTTTACTTACGATATGTTATTTGCTACCTTAGAAACTAATTTAAGAAAAGCAACATTGCCAAATGGCCAAAATATATTAATTACTGATACTGTAGGGTTTGTAAATAAACTACCTACACATTTAATTGAAGCATTTAAAGGAACATTAGAGGAAGTTATTTATGCTGATTTATTGTTACATGTTGTTGATATAACAAATGAAAACTTAGATATACAATTTGATACTACTTTAGAAATATTAAAGGAGTTAGGAGTAAATAAAAAACCAACAATTACAGTATTTAATAAAGTTGATAGGAAAAAATCAACTGAAATAAATTACAATATAAAGGGACCTAAAGCTTTTATATCAGCAAAAGAAAAAATAAATATAAGTGAACTTTTAAAAGTGGTTGAAGACAGTTTACCTAGACAGTTTTATGATGTAAAGTTATTGATTCCTTTTAGTGAAAGCGACATAGTTTCATATTTATTTGATAGTACTAAAGTAAAGGAATTTAAACATACACAAAAGGGGACATATATTGAAACTACTGTTAATGAAATCGATTATGAAAAGTATAGAAGTTATATAACTGAGTAAGGAAGGTTAATATGAATATAAAAAACAAATGGGAAAATATACATAGTTTAAAAGAGCACCACATCACTTATTTATTATATTTAGAAGGAAAATCTATAGAAGCTATATCAGTAATTAGAAAAAAGAATAAAAAGGAAGTAGAGAAGGATATTATTAAATCCAAATTGGAAATAAAAGAAAATACAAAGGACAAAGATCTCTTAATAGACATTATTAGTATGGAAAAGGAAAAACGTTTAAAATTTATAGAAAGAATGGATAATAAAACAAAAGATAGTCTTTGTAATGATGTGTATAGAAGATATATAAAATTTAAAAATGTTGAAGATAGAATGATATTAATATGGCTAATTGGAGAGTTAAAGGATGAAAAATTGTTACCATTTTTAAGAATGGAATTAAAAAGTAAAAACACTAATTTTAGAAGACTAGCTTGTTCAGCATTAGGAAAAATTTCTAACATAAAAACAAAAAGATGGTTGGAGGATATGATTGATGATAATAATCCTCAAGTTAGACAGTATTCAATAAAAGCACTAAAAGAAATTGGAGATTTCGAAACGATAAATAAATTAGAAAGTGTATTAAAAAATCAAAGAGAAAAAGAATATGTTAAAAGGGCAGCTAGAAATGTTATTGAATGTATTAGTGATCATTAATTTCTAGCGTATTAAGAGTATTCTTCACAATGTTAACAATATTAGGGTATGTTTTTAAAGTTCCTTTAGCAACAATAGGTCTACCAAAACTTACTAAATTAAGTCTTCTTGAACTAAAACCTCCTATTTTCATTAGCAAATTGACCGCTGGCATTGTATCAATTAATATATAATCATTTTTATTTCCTCCTGCTAAAAGCCACGTATCCTCAATAGCAGGAATAACAATTTCTGGTACGAACTGCCTACTTAATGTAAATATTTTATTACCTTTTATATCTAATCCTCTATAAATAATTCTTCCTCTATCCTTTTTTGTTAATGTATCAAAATAAGGGATTGAATATAAATCTTTTATTTTTGGCCTTTCATTCATAGGTAGTTTCCCTAGATGAACAGCCGCTGCTATAGCAGAAGAGTGTGTACCACCAACACAATGATAAATGATATGCAAATTAATCACCTTCCTTAAAGTCTAATAATAGTATTACCTAAAATAATAATCTTATTAAATAAGGTATAAAAAAAATAAAGTTGTTAATGATTAATATATAAGCAAATTAGAATGAATATTCAGAAAAGTATTGAAATTAACCAAAATTTGTTATATCATATTTATAAGAATAGGGAGGAGGCGTTGTCAAAATGCTTTTCAGAAATTGTGCTGGCGGTGTGGTATTTAAGGACCAGAAAGTATTCATATTGAAAAATGAAAAAGATGAATGGGTTTTACCTAAAGGAAGAATTCGTAATGGTGAACTTGCTGCAGAAACAGCTGTTAAAAGAGTTAATGAAGAAACTGATTTAACAGTGGAAATAGTATCTACAGCAGGAGAAACTAATTACGAATTTTATTCGTTTTCAAGACAAAGGCCTGTAACTAATGAGATTATTTGGTACTTAATGGAAGCCAAAGATGAAGAGTTTGAAGTAAATAAAGAAGAAGGATTTAAAGATGGTGGGTTTTACGATATAGAAAAAGCAATAGAGATGATAACTTATAGTCAAGATAAGTCATTAGTAAGTCTCTCATATAAAAAATATCTTGCAATAAAAAAAGATTTAGAAATAGCTTAGAGGGTAGAGGGTAGTTTAACTACCCTTTATTTTTTTGTTACTAGTGATATAATTTAATTATATTTTTTATAGGGAGAGATTATATGGAAGATAGATATAACACAATATATAAGTTTGGGTTTGATGAGTTTGTAGAGAAAAAATCTAGATTCATAGGATATGCTAAACCTATATCTTCAGAAAAGGAAGCTAATGAATTTATTGAAAAAATAAAATCTAAGCATAGAGATGCTACACATAATGTACCAGCATATGTATTTGGAGAAAATAATATTGTACAAAGATATAGTGATGATGGAGAACCTAGTGGTACAGCTGGAATACCAGTATTAGAAGTGATAAAGAAAGAAGATCTAAGAAATATGGTAATAGTAGTTACAAGATATTTCGGAGGAGTTAAATTAGGAGCAGGAGGCTTAGTAAGGGCTTATACACAGGGAGCTAAAATCGCAATAGAAGCTTCTAAGAAAATAGAAAAAATATTACATAAGATAATAAAGATTAGAATAGATTATACTTTGTATGGAAAAGTAGAGAATGAGTTAATGAAATTAGGCTATAATATAGATGAAGTTAATTATGATGATCAAGTTAATTTAATTACTTTATGTCAAAAAGGAAAAACAAAACAATTATATGAACTTATTACTAACATTACCAGTGCAAAAGCAGAGATACATGATATAGGTGAAGATTATTATAGTGTTTTAGAAGGTAAAATATTAAAAAAATAGAAGTTTTGATATACCTAAGAGGGGTATAAAGATATAAAGGAGGTAAGTAATATGGATACTATTGAAAAGAATAAAATAGAAATGCTAAAGAAGAAAAAATGGGCAGTGGTAGGAGCAACTAATAATGAGAGTAAGTATGGATATAAGATATTTAAAAAGTTAAAGGAAAATGATTATTTAGTTAATCCAATTAACCCTAAGTATGATTTTATTGGAGATAGTAATTGTTACGCTTCATTAAAGGAATTACCTGTAAAGCCTGATGTTGTGGATGTGGTTGTTCCACCTAAAGTATCTAAAAATGTAATAGAGGAAGCTAATAAATTAGATATTGAATACCTTTGGTTTCAACCAGGAACAGTTGATGCAGAAGGTATTGAATTAGCAGAGGATTATGGAATAAAAATTGTATTCCATGATTGTGTATTAGTAGCTTTAGATAATAATTAAATTATTTTTTTACTTTACTAAAAATTTCATAGCTGCCCATTAAAAATAAAAATATAGCAAAGAAATTTTTTAGATTTTCAGAAGAAATGTTTACTGCCAGATAAGAACCAAAAAAGGCTCCTATAACACCTGATATAATTAAAGGGATAGCAATCTTAAAATTAATGTTTTTATCTTTAATGTGTGTAGTTAAAGCTACTATAGCCGTGGGGATAAATACGAATAAATTAATACCTTGAGCTTGTTGTTGACTTAACGATGAAAAGAATATTAAAAAAGGGATAAGAATAGTTCCACCACCAATACCCATCCCTCCGATGATACCTGATATAACCCCGATTAATAAAAGCATTATTTAATCACCATCCTAATTGCAGCTATTATCATAAATAAACCAAAAATTTTTCTAAGGATTGTACTAGGTATTTTTTTTAAGAGTTTAGCACCACTAAAGCCACCGATAATACCACCTAATGCAACTAAGATAGCTATCTTAAAGTTAAGCATTCCATTATTAAAGTAAATAAATGTACTTATTAAAGTTAATGGCAAGATAATTGATATAGCTGTAGCGTGGGCTTTGTGTTCTTCTAAACCTAGAATAAATACTAAGGAGGGAACAATTATTGTACCGCCACCTGAACCAAATAGACCATTGGTGATACCAGTTAAAAATCCAATTATTAAAATTTTTATATTTATCTTTTTCATGTAAAACTCCTTTAGAGATTTTAATACTATTTTTACATGAAAATTATTAAGATATACTAAGAATAAGTAAAAATAATTTGATATACTGATTAGGTTATGCTATTATTAATTTTAAAAATGAGTGGAGGTAAATATAAATGAAAAAAATAGAAATTTTATGTGATGAAATAGTACAGTGGTTAAAAGAAAAAGTGACTAATGCGGGTTGTAAAGGGGTTACAGTTGGCCTAAGTGGAGGTATAGATTCAGCAGTAGTTGCAGCACTTGCTAAAAAAGCATTCCCTAATGATACATTAGGAGTTATAATGCCATCACATAGCAATCCAGAAGATGAGGAACACGCAAGATTATTAGCAGATAGTTTAAATATAGAAACTAAAAAGATAAATTTATCGGAAACTTTTGATACATTATTAAAAGAATTAGACGACAAAGGTGACAATCAGCTTGCAGTGTCAAACATAAAACCAAGGTTAAGAATGACAACATTATACTATTTCGCACAAAAGAATAAATATTTAGTTGCAGGTACTGGAAACAAAAGTGAATTTACTATTGGATATTTCACTAAATTTGGAGATAGTGGAGTAGATATTTTACCTATAGTAGATTTAGTGAAAGAAGAAGTAAGGGATTTAGCTAAATATTTAGAAGTACCTGAAATAATAATAACTAAGCCACCATCTGCAGGACTTTGGGAAAACCAAACTGATGAAGACGAAATGGGTATTACATATAAAGAACTAGACCATTATATAAAAACTGGAGAGGCTAAGGATAGTATAAAAAATAAAATAGAAAATATGAAAAAAGCAAGTGAACATAAAAGAAGATTACCTAAAATGTTTATAGCTAATAGATAGAACCTAAAGCCCACTATTTGTGGGCTTTATATTTTAATTGATGTAAGTAAGGTTTTATGCTAAAATGTTTATGTATTTGATAAAAGGAGGTTTTAAAATGGCTGGACATTCAAAGTGGGCCAATATCAAACATAGAAAAGGAAAGCAAGATGCAAAAAGGGCAAAGATTTTTACAAAACTTGCTAGGAAAATAACAGTTGCTGTTAAAGAAGGCGGAGATGACGAGGAATATAATCCTGCATTAAAAACAGCAATAGAAAAAGCTAAAGCACAAAATATGCCTAATGATAATATAGAAAGGGCAATTAAAAAGGGAACAGGAGACTTAGAAGGAGCAAGCTTTGAAGAATTATTATACGAAGGATATGGACCAAGTGGTGTTGCAGTTATGGTACAATGTTTAACTGATAATAAAAATAGAACTGCATCAGATGTAAGGCATTATTTTGATAAATATGGAGGTAACCTAGGTTCAGATGGATGTGTTTCTTTTATGTTTGATAGAAAAGGACTATTAGCTATAGATAAAGATAAAAATATAGAAGAAGAAGAATTAATGCTAGAAGCAATAGAAGCAGGGGCAGAGGATTTTCAAGTTGAAAAAGATTATTTTGAAGTAATAACTGTACCAGAAGATTTTTCTAAAGTAAGAGATATACTTAAAGAAAACGGTTATAAATTTTCTACAGCTGAAGTATCATTTGTACCACAAACTACTACAGAATTAAAGGATGAAAAAGATATTAAAGATATGTCAAAATTGATTGATGCGTTAGAGGATAATGATGATGTACAAGAAGTTTATCATAACTGGGACATACCAGAGGATCTGGATATATAAAAGTTACTTAATTATAAAATACTAGAAAAGAGAGAGTGAATTTACACTTTCTCTTTTTTAGTATCAATTAGACATTGATAACTATAGATGCACCAGAAGATGCAGAAGATGAAGAGGATGCTAAGGATGAAGAGGATCCAGAAGATGAAGAAGTTACTGGTATTTCTTGGTCTGGAGTTTCAGAGGTTACTGAATCCCTAGTACGAGTGAAAATATACAAATAATATGAATAATGGATACCATTTTGACCATAATTTCCTGTTGTCACTTTTAGATCCTTCAATTCCCATCCATAAGAGTCAAGGAAATACAATGCACGTGCAATGGAATAACCTTCGCTTAACCAAGAATAAATATGGTGAAATTGATCTACCGATATTATTTCCTTGTGGTCTGCAAGGATTACTTTATAATCATGGGACATACGAACACCTCCTTGTTAAATTCTAATATATAGTATTCATAAGGAGGAGAAATGTTCTAATGAGGTATTTAAGAAATTAGAATTATAGCTGAGAAGAATGTAATATTTGAGCAGTTTATGTATATACTTTTTTAACCTCACTAAAAAAAGTTTCTTTTTAGCATTATTAAATTCTTTGATGCGATTTGTCCATCTAAAATTAGTTCAAATTTAAAATGGACCCTTTCTCTATAATTTTTCCTTTGAAAACTATAGAAATATTAATAGACTCACTAGAATTTTAATAATCATTAATTGATACTTTATAAGACAATGATCTTTAGATTGATATCAAAAGTGAGGTATGTAAGAAGATATGAATATATAAATTAGTAAAAAATATTTGTGTAAAAATAAAAAAGCTCTAAAGCTATTGTTGAAATATTAACAGTAACTTTAGAGCTTTTTTATAAAAAGAGTATTATATTTTCATTTTAAATTAATTAATTTCCATACTTAGTACATAAGCTACTAAATTTAATAAGACTTAATATTATTAAAATTTAGCTTTAACTCGCTATCTTCTCATAGAGTTTTTTACTGTTACCAACAAATACTGCCCCTTTCTCCATAATTAATTTCTTAGTAGTTATATTGCCTTCTAAATAAGAATCCTTTAATAAAGTAATTTCATCAGCTATAATTTTACCGTAAAAACTTCCCTTTACAGTTACATGTAAAGCATTTATTTCACTAGTTACCGTAGCTGTGGAATCAATAAAAACATTTTCCGGACATTTTATATTACCTATAAAAACCCCAGATATTTCTATAGAACCTTTAGATTCTAAATTACCATTAAATTGAGCATCTTTATGAATATATATATCAGTAGAGTTGTCCATGAAAATCGCCTCCTAGGGAAAAATCTCTTTATTATTTTAATTATATAATAATTATTTAAAAAAATAATGAGACTAATGTAACAATTATTCTAGGTAAAATGATATATTAAAATATCATAATAAATGTTATCATAAATGATAAACAATTTTTTAAGAAAGAAAGGTATAATGAAATAAATAGAGAATATAAAAATAGGAGTGATTATATGAGTAAAGAGATTAAAATTATTTTAGATGAATTGAATTTCTCAATTGGACGTATAAATGAAAAGAAAAAAAATAAAAAACAAATTACTGACAGAGAATACTGGTATAGAGAAGGTCTAAATACTGCAAAAGAAATAGTGCTAAAGGTTAGAAAACTAAATCAGGATTAAGTTAAATCTATCAAAACAGATCTTAATAGTCTTTTTACTAAAGACATTAATATTACTGAACAAAAGACAAATAATATAGTTTTATAGTTCCAAGAATTTAATACTAAAGCTAGAGACATACCTACTGCAGGGGGGTGCTCTGTATCAGTAATAACCATTGTAAGTATCGTTATTCCTACAGAGATAGACCCAAATAGTATGAAAATAAAGTTTTGAGTACTTGTAAGAAAGTTTGAAATTAATAAAGTAGCTACAATATTAGAAAGAATTCCTATGACTATTCCTACTAAATATCCTCCTACTAAATTTCTACGTTGTGCTGTAGTAGAATTTGGCATTGCAAATACTATAAAAGTTGTTGCACCTAGACTTGCTATTATACTTGCTTGAGTAAATAGATTTAAAAATAAAAGAATAATTAGGATTGTAACAGTAGCCAGAGAGCATTGTAGTACATATCTTGTAACGTTACCTTTAGCTTTTTTATCAAATAATTCCATGTTTAACACCTCTTTAAATTATTATAACGTATTTATAATATCAATATTTTTAAAAAAGTTCAAAAATATAATGCTATTTTATTAATTTTTGTATTTTCCATTTAATTTATCACGAAAATATGTTATATTAATACTTGACTCTTTTTTTCAAAATAACAATAAAAATTACTTAATACGACAAAGGATAAAAGGTTAAATCCTCTAATAGAAAAGGAAATAGGGAGGACTAGTATGTCAACTTCGGCTGTAAAATTATGGGAATTATATGAAGGATTAAAAAATAGATTTCTCTTTAATAATGACATAAACTCTATTTATGTTTTACTTTCGTTATATGATTTAGAAGAAAATATTAGTAATATTTACCCTAAATATATATGTAGTAAAAACATAAAGACTAGGGTAAAAAAGATATTAAAAGAACGAGAAAATAGAAATCATATAGCTCAAAGTATAATATATGCTATTCGTGATGATATTAATAGAATTGAACTTTGTTTTTATTTAGAAGGGTATAAGTATGGATACTTTAATTATAAGTGGGTAAATGCTCTTGAAAAGAAGGCCTTAGACACATATAATATTGAAAACATTTATGATAAGAATTATTTATTTCATTTCGATATTATGGGGGAAGGGGTTAATAATATCAAAACAAAGTTATGGAATGAAATAGACTTTGTAGAAAATCAAAAAAATAATATAAATGATTTAGTATATACTTTTGCTGATAAAGTAATAAAGCGAAAAATTAATAATTTAGATAAGCATGCTGACAAACAATTGAAAGTGGATTTTAATGACTTTAATATAAAAGAAGAAAGTTATTTACTAACAAAAAAAGAAACTAACAATATATATCATGCAATAGTAAATGTTATGATTAAAAATTTAACTAAAATCTATAAGGAAGCAAGTTGGTATGCTTTAAATGATAAAGTCTTAAAAAGGTATTTATAAATGTATATTTTATATTAAAAATGGACAAAATATCTCTCTAAGATGGTAGGAGGGATATTATGGTGAAATGGTTAAAAATAATTGTACCTTTATGTATTTTATTTGTAGTTGTTGGATTTTTTTATGGTTTTTATAGAGGGAGTAATATTACAAGTGAAAAACCAATCGATGATTATGAAGATAGTGTAGATAATTATATTAAAGAAAAACTAAATGATAATGTAAACTTAATGAATGATGAAGTAATTATAGGACCTAATACTTTAATTGAATATGTCATATATTATAAGGAATGTGGACATACAACAACTGAAATAGAAAAGGCTACAAAAAATATTATAAATTTAAATAAAGAAGAGTACACTAAATACGCAAATAAAAAATATAAAAATTACGAGATAGTGAAATTTAAACAGGATGAAGTTATATTAAAAATTAATAAAGATCATTTATGCCCAGAGCATTTTATTATTAGTATTAAGGATGGAAAGATTGCCGTATATGGTATAGATGATAATGGGGAAGAGAAGATATTAAAGATAATAGATCAACCTATTGAATTGTTAAAAAAGATAGACCAAGAAAAACTTAATAGAGGAATAAGAGTGGATAGCGAGGAAGAGTTAAATTCAATATTACAGGATTTTACAAGCTAAAGATAGAGTGAGGATATATAGCCTCACTCTTTTTTGAGAGTTATGATATTATATATTTAAGTCTTTTATACTATTATAGTAAAAAAATAGGTTTTTAAAAGGATTTCTGTATAAAAATATCGAATATATGTTTGTGAAGTTTTATTTATGGAGGAGATAAAATGTATAATTATATAAAGGGGAAAATTGAAGAAATAGGGGATGAATACATCGTTGTTGATAATAATGGTATAGGATACAAAATAATGTCTTCAAAACATTCAATAGAAAGTATTAAAGATGTAACTGAAAATAAAAAGATTTATACATATTTAAATGTTAGAGAAGATGATTTAAGTCTTTATGGTTTTTTAACAAAGGATGAACTATCAATATTTAAATTACTATTAACTGTTTCAAAAATTGGACCAAAGGTAGCTTTAGCAATAGTATCTACTATGGTTCCTAATGATATAAGATATGCAATTAATAACGAAGATATAAATCTCTTATCAACGGCACCAGGAGTAGGCAAAAAAACTGCTAAACGTATGATACTTGAATTAAAGGATAAAATTGAAGATAATAATTTTACTGAAAATAATGTTTTAAATAAAAATAAAGGACCAGATTATGATGAAGCTTTAAGTGCTCTTTTAGCTTTAGGCTATACTAAAGTAGAAGTAAAAGAGGTTTTTTCTAAGATAGATACAAAGAATTTACAAACTGAGGATATAATTAAAAAAGCATTAAAGGTTATTGCAAAATAAGAAAAGGGGAGTAATTATGGAGGAAATGGAAGATAGGCTAATAACAAGTGGTTTTAAAGAGGAAGATAATGATATTGAGGTTAATCTAAGACCTCAAAAAATAAATGACTATATTGGACAAGATAAAGTAAAGAAAAAACTCAAAATATTTATAGAAGCAGCTAAATCAAGAAATGAATCTTTAGATCATGTATTACTTTATGGACCTCCTGGTTTAGGAAAAACAACTTTAGCTAGTATTATTGCAAATGAAATGAATGTAAATATAAAGATAACTTCTGGACCTGCGATAGATAGGCCAGGAGACTTAGCAGCAATATTAACAAATTTAGGAGAAAACGATGTTTTATTTATTGATGAAATACATAGACTAAATAAAAACGTTGAAGAAATTCTTTATCCAGCAATGGAGGATTTTGCAATAGATATAGTGATAGGAAAGGGGCCTAATGCAAGGTCTATTAGATTAGATTTAAATAAATTCACATTAATAGGAGCGACTACAAGGGCAGGATTATTGACTTCTCCTTTAAGGGATAGGTTTGGAGTTATTTGTAAACTTGATTATTACAATGTAGATGATTTAAAGAAAATAGTTACTAGATCTGCTGAAATTTTAGATGTTGAAATAGATACTACAGGAGCCTCAGAAATTGCTAAAAGATCAAGGGGAACCCCAAGGATAGCTAATAGAATTTTAAAAAGAGTAAGGGATTATGCTGAAGTTGTTGAGGATGGCCAAATAAATATGAATGTAGCAAATAAAGCTTTAGAGCTTTTAGAAGTAGATACACTAGGTTTAGATAATGTAGATAAAAACTTATTACTAACTATAATTCAAAAGTTTAGTGGTGGTCCAGTAGGTTTAGATACATTAGCAGCTTCTATAGGCGAGGAGAGAACAACTATAGAAGATGTTTATGAGCCATATTTATTACAAATAGGTTTTATAAATAGAACCCCAAGGGGAAGAGTTGTTACACAAAAGTGTTTGAAACATTTTAAATTATCTTAAAATGAGGTGTTTATGCATACAATAGGGAAATTTTTAATATTTATTGGATTATTTATAGTATTTATAGGAGTTATTATTTTGGTTGGACAAAAAGTAGGACTAGGAAAGATACCTGGAGATATTTTTATTAAGAAGGGGAATTTTACTTTCTTTTTTCCTTTAATGTCTTGTATAATATTAAGTATTGTATTATCTATAATCTTAAATATTTTTAATAAGTTAAAGTAATTATTGATACTATTAAAGGAGGAGTAAAATGATTTCTAAGACTAAAAATATAGTATTAGCAGTATGTGTTATATTGATAGTAACTCTTACAACTAGAGCTTATGGTAATGAAAAAAGAGATTTTGTTATGATTGGATTAGAATCTTTAATAAATGAAGAAAATTGTTTTAATTTGTATAGTAATGAAGGTTACTCTTTAGGTTCTTATAATGATGATTTTAATGAGATTGTTAAATTAGATTCAAAAGAATTATCAGTAAGAATGGATGATTACTATGAAATTAATAGTAATAACTATGAACTTTCAGATATTAAAGATTCGGATTTAGGATATTTTCACTTGAAAATAGATGAAAATTATGATTCATATGAAGAATCTATGGAGATAATAGATGATTTAAAAGACGAGGATATTAAAGCATATCCAGTATATAAAGATGGTTTTCAAATTTGGATAGGTCATTTTTTAACAAAGGAAGATGCGAATAATAGAAAAGAAGAAATAGAAGACATAACTAGAGTTGATTTAGAAGTGACGATGGATAAAGAAAATGTTGTAATAGAGAATAATTCAGGTGAAACGGTATTTTTATATGATCCTAATGAAAAAATTTATTTTAAACCAAACAATCAAATTCCAGTAATTCAAATAAATAATAAAGAGTATAGAGATCTTTTAGCTTTTAATATAGTTGATAGAAATTTAATACCAATTAATTTTTTACCACTTAATCATTACTTATATGGAGTTGTTCCAAGGGAAGTTTCAGCAAGTTGGCCGATGGAGGCACTGAAAGCTCAAGCTGTTGCAGCAAGAAATTATACATTAATTAACAAATCTAAACATAGTAATAGTGGATATGGGCTCTGTGATACTCATGATTGTCAAGTGTATGGAGGTTATGCTGTAGAAAATGAAAAAAGTAATAAAGCTGTTGATGATACTTCTAATAAAGTAATTACTTATAACGGAAATTTAATTTCTGCTTTTTACCATTCTACCAGTGGTGGACATACTGAAAATAGTGAAAACATTTGGAGTTTTGAGGTTCCTTATTTAAAAGGAGTAGATGATAAATTTTCAAAGGATTCACCTAATTCAAAATGGGAATTATCCATTGATAAAGAAAAACTAGAAAAAAAATTATTAGAAAATGATATAAAACTGGGAGATATAAGTCAAATTAAAATATTAGAAGTTTCAGACAATGGGAGAGTATTAAAATTATTAGTAATAGGAACAGAAGGAAATAAAGTATTTGAAAAAGAGGCTATAAGAAAAATTATAGGTTATTATGAATTAAAAAGTACATGGTATAATGTAAAAACTGATGCAGATGTTTATGTAATAGATGGAAATAGCAACAAACCTATAAAAAAGACTATAAATAATACAAAAATTATTACAGTGGACGGATTAAATTCTGTAAGTAGAGATTCAGATAGAAGAGTAGGAAATGAAAATTATAAAAAATTTAGTATCACAGATGGAGAAGTAGATAAAAAAGTTTCTGCTATACCTACAACATATTATTTTAGCGGTAAAGGTTGGGGGCATGGTCTTGGTATGAGTCAATGGGGAGCAAAAAGAATGGCAGAATTAGGATATAGTTTTGATGAGATATTAGAATATTATTATACAGGCACAAAAGTAGAGTAAAGGATGATTATATGAAAAAAACAGATTTTTATTTCGATTTACCAGAAAACCTTATAGCACAACATCCATTGAAAAATAGAGAAGAATCTAAATTAATGGTATTAGATAAAGATTCAGGGGCATTAGAGCATAAAAAATTCAAAGATATTATTGACTATCTTAAAAAGGGAGACTGTCTTGTTTTAAATAATACAAGAGTAATACCTGCAAGACTATATGGGGCAAGGGAAAGTACAGGAGGTAAAGTTGAGTTTCTCCTACTAAATAATATAGAAAAAAACAGATGGGAGACTTTAGTTAAACCTGGTAAGAAAGCAAGAATAGGGGATACTATTGATTTTGGAGAGGGTTTGTTAAGAGCTAAAGTTTTGGATATTACCCAATCAGGATCAAGGATTGTAGAATTTGATTATGAGGGAATATTTCAGCAAATATTAGACAAATTAGGCGAGATGCCACTACCACCCTATATAAAAGAAAAATTAGATGATAAAGAAAGGTATCAAACTGTATATTCAAAAAAAGAAGGTTCAGCGGCTGCGCCTACGGCAGGCTTACATTTTACAGAAGATTTATTAAAAAGAATTAAAAATAAGGGTGTAAAGATAGCTTATGTTACACTCCATGTTGGATTAGGTACATTTAGACCGGTAAAGGAAGATAATATAGAAGAACATGATATGCATTCTGAATATTATGAGGTAACAAAAGAAGCAGCAGAAATAATAAATCAAACAAAGAATAATGGAGGTAAGATTTATTCTGTAGGAACAACTAGTACTAGAACATTAGAATCCATAGCAGATGAGTCAGGTAAAATTCATCCTAAGTCAGGGTGGACTGATATTTTTATTTATCCTGGTTATAATTTTAAAGTAATAGATAGATTAATAACTAATTTTCATTTACCTGAATCAACGTTAATTATGCTTGTTAGTGCTTTAGCTAGAAGAGAAAATGTACTTAATGCTTATAATAAGGCTATAGAAAATAAATATAGATTTTTTAGTTTTGGAGATGCTATGTTAATTAAATAAACAAAAGATAAGTTAGGAGGCTTTAGATGACTATAAAATACGAATTAATAAAAGAATCTAGCGAATGTAAAGCAAGACTTGGAAAGTTACACACACCCCATGGGGTTATAGATACACCAATATTTATGCCAGTTGGAACAAAAGCAACTGTTAAGGCTATGACGCCTGAAGAATTAAAGGATATAGGTTCACAAATAATTTTAGGAAATACATATCACCTATATTTAAGACCTGGCCATGATTTAATAAAAAGAGCAGGTGGATTACATAAATTTATGAATTGGGATAAACCTATATTGACTGATAGTGGAGGGTTTCAAGTTTTTAGTCTAGGAGATTTAAGAGATATTACTGAAAAGGGTGTTGAATTTAGATCTCATATAGATGGTTCTAAACATTTTATAAGCCCAGAAAAATCCATAGAAATTCAAAATGCTCTAGGTTCTGATATAGCTATGGCTTTTGATGAGTGTCCACCATACCCTGCAGATAGAGAATATGTAAAAAAATCCTTAGAAAGAACCACAAGATGGGCAAAAAGGTGTAAAGATGCCCATAAAAACCTAAATCAATCTATATTTGGTATTGTACAGGGAGGTATGTATAAGGACCTAAGGGAACAAAGTGTAAAAGAGATTACTGAACTTGATTTTCCAGGATATGCTGTTGGAGGTTTAAGTGTTGGAGAACCGGCTGATATAATGTATGAAGTGCTAGATTATACAGTTCCTATGCTACCGAAGAATAAAGCTAGGTATTTAATGGGAGTAGGTAGTCCTGATTATTTATTTGAAGCTGTAATTAGGGGTATAGATATGGCAGATTGTGTTTTACCTACAAGGATAGCAAGAAATGGTACAGCACTAACAAGTCATGGTAGAGTAGTTATTAAAAATGCAAAATATAAGGATGATTTCACTTCTCTAGATCATGAATGTGATTGTTATACATGTAGAAACTATACAAGAGGATATATTAGACACTTATTTAAAACCAATGAGATTTTAGGATTAAGACTAACAACTATTCATAATTTGTACTTTTTACTAAATTTAATGGAAAATATAAGAGAGGCAATTAAAGACGATAGACTTTTAGAATACAAAGAGGAATTTTATAAAAAATATGGATATACAAAATAATTTATTTTATAAAAAGGATTTATTAAATGTTTGTTGAATATAATTATCTAGAAGGGAGGGACTGTTTTGGATATTAAACCTTTTATATTACCAGTTGCATTTTTAGTGATATTTTATTTTTTACTTATAAGACCTCAACAAAAGAAAGATAAAAAAATAAAAGAAATGAGGAAAAATCTTAAAGTAGGAGATAAGATAACAACTATTGGCGGAATAATTGGAACTATCAAAAAGATTAATGATGAACAAGTAGTAATTGAAGTTGGTTCAGATAAGACTCGTTTTGCTATTACAAAATGGGCTGTAGGTAATTTAGTAGAAGACAAAGAAGAAAAAGATAAATAATTAAAAGACTTCCTTATTATATAAGGAAGTTTTTTTATGTAATAATACATCTGCAGTAATAAAAGAAAACTGTTTGCATAAATATTGAATATAAAACTAGGGGGTGGGAGTATGAATACTAAAACAAAAGGACAAGATAGATTTAGTTTAAAGGTTCTAAAAAGTATAGGGTTTAGTTATATAATTACTATTATCTTTTTTATAATATTTGCCTTAATTCTTACATATACCTCAATACCTGATAAATACTTACCTATTATGAACTCAATAACTATGATTTTATCTATTGCTTTAGGATCTATCTATATGGGAATTAAAGCTGATAATAAAGGGTGGCTTAATGGAGCATTAGTTGGTATTCTTTATATGGTAATATTAACTATAATAAGTTTAATTATGGTAAAATCCTTCGATTTAGATTTATACCTTATGCTAAAATATTTAATTAGTATAATAACAGGAGCAATAGGGGGTATGATAGGGGTAAACCTTAAATAATACTTTATATACGAAAGCCTTTATGTTATAATCAAGTAGTACATAATGACTGAGGAGGTATAATATGAAGCACATTAAGACTATAAGTGGAAAAAATCTTAAAAATACAGTAACTGATGGAGGGTGCGGCGAATGCCAAACTTCGTGCCAATCAGCTTGTAAAACTTCATGTACGGTAGGAAACCAAAGTTGTGAAAAGAATAATTAGAATTACTAAAAAGTAGTGGTTTTCCACTACTTTTTACTTTGAAATCAATCACAGGAGGATATAATTATGAATAGAATACACATGTTTGAATTAAATGAAAAAAAAATTGTATTAGACATAAATAGTGGGTCAGTACATGTAGTAGACGAGCTAACTTGGGATATAATAAAGGATTATTTAAATAATTCTTTAAATGATATTATTTATAAATATAAAAGTAAATATAATGAAGACAGTATAAAAGATGCATATAAAGAAATTAAATTTTTGATAGATAAAGACATACTATTTTCGGAAGATATATATGAAAAATATGTTGATATAAATAAACAGAATATAGTAAAAGCCCTTTGTTTACATGTAGCCCATGATTGCAATTTAAAATGCAAGTATTGTTTTGCTTCCCAGGGAGATTATAAGGGGAGTAAAGAAATAATGTCTTTAGATGTTGGGAAAAAATCATTAGATTTTTTAGTAGAAAACTCAGGCAATAGAAGAAATTTAGAAGTGGATTTCTTTGGTGGAGAACCATTAATGAACTTTGAAGTAGTAAAAGAGTTAGTGAAATATGGAAGAGAACTAGAAAAAGAATATAATAAAAACTTTAGGTTTACAATAACGACTAATGGAGTTTTATTAGATGATGATAAGATTGACTATATTAATAAAGAAATGCAAAATGTTGTATTAAGTTTAGATGGAAGAAAAGAAGTAAATGATAATATGAGGTTAACTGATAATGACAAAGGAAGCTACGATTTAATTGTACCTAAATATAAAAACTTGTTGAAAAAAAGACAAGATAAAGATTATTTTATTAGAGGGACCTTTACAAATAAAAATTTAGATTTTTCAAAAGATGTACTACATTATAAAGAATTAGGATTTGATGTAACTTCCATGGAACCTGTAGTAACAGACCCTAAGGAAGATTATGCTATTAGAGAAGAACATTTAGATACGATACTTAAAGAATATGAAAAACTTTCAAAAGAATATATCAAAATTAATAAAGCAGGAGAAAATTTTTCCTTTTATCACTTTATAATTGATTTAAATCAAGGTTCATGTGCAATTAGACGTGTTGCAGGCTGCGGAGCAGGTTCGTATTATCTAGCTGTAACTCCTAATGGTCAGTTGTATCCTTGTCATCAGTTTGTAGATAATGAAGAACTAAAACTAGGTGATGTAGAAAAAGGAATTACAAATAATGAATTGAGAGAGGAATTTAAAAATATTAGCATATACAATAAAGAAGACTGTCCTGATTGCTGGGCAAGATTTTATTGTAGTGGAGGTTGTCATGCTAATGCTTATAATGCAAATGGTGACTTTAGAAAACCTGATAAATTATCCTGTGAAATGGAAAAAAAGAGATTAGAATGTGCTATATCAATTGCTGCTAATTTAGATTAGGAGGAAATAATTTGATCTTAGAATATGACAATAAGAAACCTAGCATTCATAATAAAAGCTTTGTAGCTAAGAGTGCTGATTTAATTGGCGATGTTACATTAAAAGAAAATTCAAGTATATGGTTTAACTGCGTTTTAAGAGCTGATAAAAATAGTATATTTGTAGGAAAATGTTCTAATATTCAAGATGGTAGTGTAGTTCATATAAGTAAAGAACATAGTACTATAATAGGAAATTATGTTACTATTGGACATAATGTAACTGTACATGCTTGTAAAATAGCAGATAATGTATTAATAGGAATGGGGGCAATTATCTTAGATGGTGTAGAAATTGAAGAAAATGTTTTAATTGGTGCTGGAAGTGTTGTTACACCAGGAAAAAAGATTCCATCAGGGTCTTTAGTTTTAGGATCGCCAGCAAGAGTAGTTAGGAAACTAACAGATGAAGAAATCGATAATATTAAGCAATCAGCTTACAATTATAAAGATTATGTAAAAAAATACAGTAAAAATTACTAATTTTTTACTTTATTCAATTATGTTTTACTGATATAATAGTATTTATGATGAAATAAAGGAGGAGGACAATGAATAAAAAAAATCTAATAATTTTTCTAGTAATTGTTGCTTTAGTAGCAATGGCAGCATATTCAACTATTTTTGGTATGGATATAGGAAGTTATAGAGTAACAACTGCAAAAGAGGAAATTAATCTTGGATTAGAATTAAAAGGTGGAGTTGTTGTTGTGCTAGAAGCACAAACAGATGCAAAAGGACAAGAACTAGAAAAAAAGATGAGGGAAGCAAAATCAATAATTAATCAAAGAGTAAATGGATTAGGTGTTACTGAACCAACTATTGTTATCGAAGGAGATAACAGAATTAGAGTAGAATTACCAGGAGTTAAAAACACTAAAGAAGCTATAGAAATGATAGGAAAAACAGCAGAGCTTAAATTTGTTGATCCTAATGGTAATGTTGTTGTTACTGGTAAGAATGTTAAAAAGTCAGAACCAGCTTATCAACCAAATCAAGTTACAGGTAAACAAGAACCTGTTGTATCTTTAGAATTTGATAGTGAGGGCGCTGATAAATTTGAAACAACAACTAGAAAACTATCGAAAAAAGCAAATGATATGGAAAAAATTATCGCTATTTATCTTGATGGAAAAGTAATTTCAAGTCCAGTTGTTAATGATACAATAACTAATGGTAAAGCCGTTATAAGCGGAGGTTTTGACATAGAAGGTGCTACTAACTTGGCAACTTTAATTCAAGCAGGTGCATTACCTGTAGAAATGAAAGAAGTACAAGTTTCAGTTATAGGACCAACACTTGGATTAAAATCACTAGATAAAAGTATCTATGCTGCGATGATAGGTTTATTATTAATCTTTGCATTTATGCTTATATTTTATAAATTACCTGGATTAGTTGCAAATATTAGTTTAACAATCTATATATTATTAATAATGTTTACAATGATTAATTTAAATGCTACTTTAACATTACCAGGTATAGCAGGATTAATCCTTTCAATAGGAATGGCAGTTGATGCAAACATTGTTATATTTGAAAGAATAAAAGAAGAAATAAGAACTGGAAAAACTGTAAGATCAGCAGTGGATGCAGGTTTTAAAAAGGCGTTATCAACGGTTTTAGATGCTAATATTACAACTCTTATAGCAGGTATAGTATTGTTTAATTTTGGTACAGGCCCGATTAAGGGATTTGCAGTTACATTGATAATAGGTTTGATAGCATCTTTAATAAGTGCGGTGTTCATTACAAAGTTCCTTTTAAAATTAATTATAAAAACAAATATAACAAATAATATAAAAATGTACGGAGCATAAGGAGGGAAGTAAGAATGGATATAATAAAAAGAAAAAATACGTTTTTCATTGTATCTTTAGCTATTATTCTGCTAGGTATAATTTTTATGATAACATCAAGTCTAAATTTTGGTATAGACTTTACTGGAGGAACCTTACTTCAAATAAATTTAGATAAAAAAATACCTGTAAGTGAGGTTAGAGAGATTACGGATTCTATAGATAAAGATGCAGATATTATTCATGCTGGAGATGAAAAACATGAAATTATAATTAAAACAGCTGTTAATATGAATCATGAAGATAGGATGGACCTTTTTTCTAAATTTAAAGCTAAATATAATTTAAAAGATGATGCATTAGTTTCACAAAAGAAATTTGGACCTGCAATCGGAGAAGAAATTAGAAATAAAGCGCTAATAGCAATTATAATAGCAACTTTAGGTATGTTATTATATATAACTTTTAGATTTGAATTAAACTTTGGAGTTTCTGCTGTAGTAGCATTAATACATGATATATTAATAGCTTTAGCAGTTTATGCAATCTTTAGGTTGCCGGTAAATAGTTCTTTTGTTGCAGCTATGCTTACTATAGTAGGGTATTCGATAAATGATACAATAGTTGTTTTTGATAGGATAAGGGAAAATCTTAAGAAAATGAGAAAAGATAAGTATGAAGACATTATAAATAAAAGTATTTCACAGACCATAGTAAGATCGTTAAATACATCCTTTACAACTTTATTAGCAATTACTTGTTTGTATGTATTTGGAGTAGAAGCTATTAAAGACTTTGCTTTACCATTAATTGTAGGTGTATTAGTTGGTACTTATTCTTCAATATTTATAGCAAGTCCGGTTTGGTATATGCTAAGAAAAAGAGTATCTACAAGAAATAATTACAACCCAAATAAAGTATAAAAACAACTGCCCTAGGGCAGTTGATTTTTGTTTGCAAGGCATGTTGCCGAGCCAATGGTTTGAGAGAAAACCTATCGCCTAGTTAATGGGAAGATAAGCTGTAGGCAAGGGCGTCTTTGGCGACGAAGAGGTCTGAAGGAAGCTGATGGTGGTTATTGGAACG
>VEND01000009.1 GCA_009711765.1 Bacillota bacterium
TTCGCTAATTATTCTATAAGTATATTTTAGCCTTAGGATATCTCTTTGTAAAAGTGTAATAAGAAATAAAATAAAATAATATGCTTAGAACACTTTTAAATTATGGTTCTAAACATATTATACGAGGGGGATATAAGGTGAAATGTTATGAAATCAAAAAATGTCCATTTAATGGGACGGATAATTCAAAATCTAAATGTTCACCTCATAAGTTACAAATTGGGTGTTGGGAATATAATTGGGTAAGTTTTTATAAAAAAATCCCAGAGTGTAATGAAAAATTAAAATGGAGAGAAGAAATGTTAAAAAGATGTCTTAATTGTGAAATTTATCCTTTATATAAAAAAGACATAGATAAGTTTTTAAAGGGATTAAAAGAAGCTTACTAATAAGTGATGTTTAAAGATACACTAGTAAACTTATATTGATGCTAGTGTATTTTATATTTGTTGTTATATATATATATATATATACTTTCTTTGTATAGAAAAGTTTAACTTTGCATAATAATAACAATAAAGATGCTTTTTTGGAGGATGTTATTATGGATTTTAATATTAAAATAGAAGGTAAAAATAAATATACGAGATATGGATATATAAAGGGAGAAATAGGAAAATATAAGTGGTATGCCTTAGTACATAAAGAATCATTAAATAATGGCATAGATCCAAATACTTTAGAAAAAGGAAAAGGGAAAATAACAAGGTTATGTGTTTATAAGGATGTAAATATAAATAGTGATACTCATATTAAAAGATATATATTTGCAAACTATAAAAGGGGTTGGGATGTATTAAGTAAAAATCATAAAGAATTGATTATACAGTTAGTTGAATATTTAGATAGAAGATATAATATAGTTGTAATCAAATAATTGACACCTTTCTTTTTTAAAAGTAAGGTGTTTAATTTTATGTTAGAAAATAAAGGATTTATTATTAATATATAGAATAGTTTAAACTAGAAATCATTATTTAAGAGGTGTAAAATGAATATACCAAACTTTTTGACTACTATAAGATTTATACTAATTCCAATTTTTATTGCTATATTTTATTCGCCAATGAAAAATAATATAGTTATTGCTACATATATTTTTATATTAGCTGGCATAACAGATGTTTTAGATGGTTATATAGCACGTAAATATGATATGATAACGAAATTTGGTACGGTTTTAGATCCTTTAGCAGATAAGCTAATGTTAATAACTGTGTTAATTTGTTTTACAGATGCAAATTTTCTACCTATTTGGGTTATACTAGTTGTGGGACTAAAAGAAATAACTATGATATTAGGTGGGATATTTCTTTATTATTGTGGAGACAAAACTGTTATACCAGCAAATAAATATGGTAAGGTAGCTACAGTTTCCTTTTATATAGCAATACTTTCTATAGCGTTTCATTTAAATAAGATATTTAGTTATGCATTAATAATTTTAGCTGTTATAATTACAATAATAGCTTTTATAAATTATGTAATAGGGTTTAATACTAAAAATAAAAATATTAATATTGACAAATAAGCTTATGTTTATGTATAATGATAAATAATTAAAAATAAATAGGCATTGAAAGAGAGGAGTAGATGAAATCCTTTTAAGAGAATGAAACTTATAGCTGAGAGGTTTCTAAAGGCAATTTTATTGAAGGTAGCTCTGGAGCTTTCGGGCTGAAATTTTATTAGGCTCGAACGGATAAATCCGTTAACTATTAAGTGTCAGTCAGTGATGGCTGGAATTAAGGTGGTACCGCGATATTTACTTTCGTCCTTTTTAGGATGAAAGTTTTTTTTATTTTAAATAGGGAAGTGATAACAATATATCAATTAGGAGGAATTGTTTTTATAATAAGTACCATTGTCATGTTTGGATCTGACAAATTTTATAAGGCTGGTAAAATTAAAAACCTTAAAAACTTACTAATAATTAAGGTTTCAGCTTTATTAGTCTCTATAGTAGCTGTATTACTTATGTTTTTTGGAAATAAATAATTGGGAGGGATAAAATGACTGAAAACTTGTCAAAGACATATAATCCGAAGGAATTTGAAGACAAACTTTATAAGTATTGGAATGAAAATGGTTATTTTAAAGCTGATGTAAATGAGGATAAAGAACCATTTACAATTATGATGCCACCACCAAATGTTACTGGTAATCTTCATATGGGTCATGCTATTAATCATACTATCCAAGATATATTAATTAGATGGAAGAGACTGGAAGGATACGAAGCTCTTTGGTTACCAGGAACAGACCATGCTAGTATATCCACAGAAGCGAAAGTAGTTGCTAAAATACGCAATGAAGGAAAATCTAAGGATGATTTAGGTAGGGAAAAATTCTTAGACAAAGCTTGGGAATGGACAGAAGAATATGGTGGAAATATTAGAAAGCAACTAAGAAAATTAGGAGTTTCATGTGATTGGTCAAAAGAAAGATTCACATTAGATGAAGGTCTTAGTAATGCTGTTGAAGAGGTATTCATTAGATTATATGATAAAGGATTAATCTATCGTGGAAATAGAATAATAAATTGGTGTCCAAATTGTGGAACTGCTATATCCGATGCAGAAGTTGAACATGAGGATGAAAAAGGTAAATTGTGGCATGTAAAATATCCATTTAAAGATAGCGATGAGTATGTGTCTATAGCAACTACAAGACCAGAAACAATGCTTGGAGATGTTGCAGTAGCTGTAAATCCTGAAGATGAAAGGTATGAAGATTTAATAGGGAAAAAATTAATTTTACCATTAGTTAATAGAGAGATACCTATAGTAGCTGATGATTATGTGGATATGGAGTTTGGAACTGGAGCAGTAAAAATAACACCAGCCCATGATCCTAACGATTTTGAAATAGGATTAAGACATGATCTTGAGCAGTTAAAGATAATGAATGATGATGCTACAATAAGCTCCCTAGGTGGAGAATATGAAGGATTAGATAGATACGAAGCTAGAAAGAAAATTGTTAAAGATTTAGAAAATCAGGGCTATTTAGTAGAAATAGAAGATCATGATCATAGTGTAGGACATTGTGAAAGATGTAATGAAACAATAGAACCTATTATATCTAAACAGTGGTTTGTTGATATGAAGCCTATTGCAGAGCCTGCAATTAAAGCCTATAAGGATGGGGAATTTAAATTTATCCCTGAAAGATTCGGAAAAATTTATCTAAATTGGCTTGAAAATATAAGAGACTGGTGTATATCAAGACAATTATGGTGGGGCCATAGATTGCCAGTTTATTATTGTAAAGATTGTAAAGAAGTAATAGTATCAAAGGAAAAGCCTGAAAAATGCAGTAAATGTGATAGTAATAATCTATACCAAGATCCTGATACTTTAGATACTTGGTTCTCATCTGCACTATGGCCATTTTCAACATTAGGTTGGCCAGAGAATACTAAAGAATTAGAGTATTTCTATCCTACAGATGTATTAGTTACTGGATATGATATAATATTCTTCTGGGTAGTAAGAATGGTTTTCTCAGGATTAGAACATATGGGAGAAATTCCCTTTGAAAATGTGTTTATAACAGGTCTTGTAAGAGATCCTAAGGGAAGAAAGATGAGTAAATCTTTAGGCAATGGTATTGATCCATTAGAAGTTATTGAAGAATATGGTTCAGATGCTTTAAGATTTTCTTTAGTTACTGGAAACACTCCAGGTAATGATATGAGATTCCATATGGAAAGGGTAGAAGCTAGTAGAAATTTTGCAAATAAACTATGGAATGCTTCTAGATTTGTAATTATGAATTTAGAAGAGGAAACTATTAAAGAAGATAAGGCTAAGAAATTATTAGAAAAAGAAGATAAATGGATTATATCAAGATTAAACAATGTAGCGAAAGAGGCTACAGAAAATTTAAATAAATTTGAATTAGGTATGGCTGCACAGAAAATATATGATTTTATATGGAATGAATATTGCGATTGGTATATTGAGATGGTAAAACCACGTCTTTATGGTGAAGATATCGAAAGTAAAAATACAGCAAGATATGTATTATTAAATGTATTAAAAGATACTTTAAAACTTCTACATCCATTTATGCCTTTTATTACAGAAGAAATATGGAATCATTTACCTGAAACAAAGGATAGTTTAATAATACAAAATTGGCCAAAATATACAGAAGAAAATAATTATAAAGTAGCTGAAGAAAATATAGATTTCATTATGGAAGCAATAAGAAATATAAGAAATATTAGAGCTGAAATGGATGTTATACCATCTAAGAAAGCTAAAGTTATATTTGTTACTCTAGATAATGATATTAAAGAGATTTTAAATAATGGAGATAGATATTTTAAAACATTAGCATCAGCATCTGAAATTGAAATTAAAGAAAATAAAGAAGGTATAGGTGAAGATGCAATGTCAGCTGTTGTTGATAAATGTGAAATATATTTACCATTAGAAGAGTTAGTAGATATAGAAAAGGAAATTGAAAGATTAGAAAAGGAAAGAAAAAGATTAGAAGGTGAATTAAAAAGGGTTAATGGAAAACTTTCTAATGAAGGTTTTGTAAATAAAGCTCCAGAGCATATAGTAAAAGAGGAAAAAGACAAAAAAGAGAAATATCAAGATATGATGGATAAAGTATTAGAAAGACTAAAGGGTCTTAAAAATAAATAAAAAAACGGCTGCATATGCAGTCGTTTTTCTTGTATTCATACAGGGATAAGTATAAAATAGTAAATATGATATATATATAAAGAGGTGAATATTATGAATTATAATGAAGCATTAGATTATATACATAGTACTGGTAAATTTGGTAGCAAATTAGGTTTAGATAATATAAAGGTATTACTAGACTTATTAGATAACCCACAAAGGGATCTTAAATATATCCATGTGGCAGGGACTAATGGTAAAGGTTCTACATCTTCTTTTATGTCAAATATATTAGCTAAAGAAGGATATAAAGTTGGACTTTTCACATCACCATATTTGGAAAAATTTACAGAAAGAATAAGAATAAATAATGATTATATACCTAAGGAAAGATTAGCACAGTTAACAAAAGAAGTGAAGGATAAAATTAAAAAAATGTTAGATAGGGGCTATGCACATCCTACTGAGTTTGAAATAGTAACTGCAATAGCTTTAAAGTATTATAGTGAAGAAGAAATAGACATTGTAATATTAGAAGTCGGATTAGGTGGTAGATATGATGCAACTAATGTAATAGAAGATTCTTTAGTTTCTGTATTAACTCCAATATCCTATGACCATATTAATGTTTTAGGAGATACTTTAGAGAAAATTGCCTGGGAAAAGGCTGGCATAATTAAAGAAAATAATTTAGTTGTTTCTTATCCTCAGGAAGTTGAAGCACAAAATGTTATAAAAAATATAGTTAAAGAAAAGAATGGAAAACTAGTAGTTTCACCATTAGAAAATATTAATATTAAAAACAATGATAGTTTCGGTAGTACTTTTGATTTTACATATAAAGACTTTGAATTTAAAAATTTATCTATTAATCTTTTAGGATTTTATCAAATATATAATGCTTCTTTAGCTTTAACTGTATTATTAACATTAAAAGAAAAGGGATTAATTAAATTAAAAGAAAGTTCTATAAAGAAAGGATTAAAAAGTACAACTTGGAACGGTAGATTAGAAATAATAAGTAAAAATCCTAATATTTTAATCGATGGAGCCCATAATATAGAGGGGGCTAAAGGACTTAAAAAGACACTTTTAGAATCTTTAGAATATGATAGATTAATCTTAGGAATAGCAATGCTTAAGGATAAGGATGTAGAGAATGTATTAAAAGAAATAATACCTTTAACAGATACAGTTATAGTTACAGAAGTTAAAGGAAATCCAAGAGCATTAAAAGCAGAGGAATTAAAAGAGAAAATTAAAAAATATAATAGTAATTGTATTATTAAAAAGAATATAAACAAGGCAGTTTATGAATCTTTAAATCTTGTAAGTAGTAATGACTTAATAGTATTTTCAGGATCATTATATTTAATTGGAGATGTTCGTACAATAATTAAGGGTAAATAGTAATAGTTTTCTCTCTATTGAATAAACTAGTAATATATTTAATAGGGAGGATTGTTATGAGTTTAATAGGATTTAGGCCATACAAACATTTAGAAGATGAAGAATTATTAAACGAAATATACGAAGAGATGGAGAAGTTAAAGAAAATATCAGAGGATGATGAATCCTATAAAGAAGAAGTAATGATTCTTAATGATATGATAATAGAATCTAAAAAAAGAGATTTAAGAGCTAAAAACGAAACATTATTTAGAAATATACTTTCTTAACAACTACACTAATTAGTGTAGTTGTTTTTTTCATTCACCATAAAATCTTAATTAGCATAAACTGTTATATAGATAAAAAGTCTAATAGAGGTGATGTGTTATGAGGGGTTTGGAAGTTAAAAAAATATTAGTTGCAAATGTTGGGAGTGATTCACTGTCGATTGTAGATTTAAATAATGATTTTTATATGAAAGAAATATTAATTCATTCAATGTTAAAAGAAAGTGAGAATAACAAAAAAAGTTTTAATTCTAAGGATATACCTAGGATAGGTGTTCATCAGTTAATTAAAGGGAAAGAGTGTAATATACTTTATTCAGTTAATTCTTATAATAACACCGTATATAAAATAGATATTGAAAAAGAAAAAGTACTTAACTCAGTACATGTAGGAAGTTATCCTACCCATATGGTTTTAATTAATAATAAAATTTATATAACTAATAGTGATTCTAATTCTATTTCTGTAGTTGATGAAGATAAATTTCAATTAATAGAAAATATAGCAGTTAATGAAAAACCCCATGATATTGTCTTTGATAAAAAAAACAGAGAAATTTATATAGCAAATAGTAATGGATATAGTATAAGTATATTTAATTTAGATACAAATAAGTTAAAACATTTTAAATTAGATGTGCACCCTCTTCACCTTTATTTAAGACAAGACTATATGTATATATTATCATCTCAGAATAACGGAATGAAAAATAGTTGTATTTTAATATTTGATATTAATAATAAAAAAATACTAGAAAGGATCTATATAGACGAAGTCATCATGAATATGACCACAGTCAATGATGAAAGTATAATATTTACAACTAATATAAGTAATGGATTTCTATATAAGTTAAATTTTAATGAAAAAAGTATTATTAACAAATACTATATAGGAGGAATGCCTAATAATATACTTTGGGATGGTAAAGAATTATTATATATAACAAATACCCAAAAGAATATACTTACAGTATTAAATTATCCAAAAGGGAAAATAATAAGAAATATTAAGGTTGGTAAAGAACCTAATGGATTATTATTTTTATAATTTCAGGAGGTATTAAATGGAAAATAAACTTTGGCATAATAAGGATATTGAAGATACTCTAAGAGAATTAAAGGCTAGTAAGAGTAATGGTTTAACAGGGGAGCAAGTAAAAGAAAGGAAAGATAAATATGGATTAAATCAACTAAAAGGTAATAAAGGAAAATCAATTTTTAGTATGTTTATAGACCAGTTTAAAAATTTTATGGTAATAATATTAATTATTGCAGCCATAATATCAGGTTCTTTAGGTGAAATAAAAGATAGTGTAATAATAGTGATAATAGTTATTTTAAATGCAGTAATTGGTGTAATACAGGAAAATAAAGCAGAAAAGTCCCTTGAAGCATTAAAAAGTATGTCTAAGCCTTTAGCAAAGGTAATTAGAAACGGTAGTAAGACACAAATTAAATCCCAGGAAATAGTCCCTGGAGATATAATAGTCTTAGAGGCAGGTGATTCTATACCTGCAGATGGAAGAATCATTGAAAGTGTAAATCTAAAAATAGAAGAATCGGCATTAACAGGAGAATCTGTCCCTGTAGAGAAAATAAGTGAGAAGTTAAATGATATAGAAATCCCCATAGGTGATAGAAGGAATATGGTTTATTCAGGAAGTATGGTTACATATGGACGGGGAAAGGTTGTTATTACAGAAATAGGGATGAATACTGAAATAGGAAATATAGCAAAATTAATTCAATCACAAAAGAAATTAAAAACACCTCTACAACAAAAACTTGATAGAATGGGTAAATGGTTAGGATTAGGGGCTTTAGGTATATGTGCTTTAATATTTTTATTAGGATATATACAAGGTAGAGGCTTTTTAGATATGTTTATGCTAGCTGTATCATTAGCAGTAGCAGCTATACCGGAAGGATTACCAGCTATAGTAACTATTGTTTTAGCCTTAGGAGTTCAAAGGATGATTAAGAAAAATGCTATTATAAGAAGGTTACCAGCTGTAGAAACTTTAGGTACTGCCTCTGTTATATGTTCAGATAAAACAGGAACATTAACACAGAATAAAATGACTGTTACAAAGATTTATACCCATGATAAGTTAATTGAAAAAAATAATATAGATATTAATGAAAATGACAAGGGCTTATTACTAAAAATAGGGGTTTTATGTAATGACTCAAGTATTGAAGAAAAAGATGGTGAAAAGAAAACATTAGGTGACCCAACAGAAACTGCTTTAGTAGCTTTAGCCTATGAAAAGGGTTTAATAAAAAGTGAAGAGGAAAATAAAACTAAAAGAGTAAATGAAATTCCCTTTGATTCAGAAAGGAAGATGATGTCTACAATACACGAAAATGAAAATAGTTATAAGGTATTTACAAAGGGTGCTCCTGATAGATTAATAGATAAATGTAGTAAAATATTGATTAAAGATAAAGTAAAAGATATTACTTCTGAATACAAGGAAAAAATTAAAAATGCAAATGAGTTAATGGCAAATGATGCTTTGAGGGTTTTGGCATTAGCATATAAGGAACTAGATAAAAAAACTGATAATCTTGATTCAACAAATATTGAAAATGATTTAATATTTGTTGGATTAACAGGAATGATAGATCCACCAAGAAAAGAAGTAAAGCTTTCTGTAAAAGAGTGTAAAAAAGCAGGTATAAAACCTGTTATGATAACTGGAGATTATAAAGTAACAGCTATAGCTATAGCTAAGGAATTAGGAATACTTAACTCTGAAAATGAAGCTATAGATGGTAAAGAACTAGATAATGTTGATGATGAAACTTTAAGTGCTCAAGTTAATAAGTATTCAGTATATGCAAGGGTATCCCCTGAGCATAAAGTAAGGATAGTTAAAGCATGGCAAAGCAATAAAAAAATAGTAGCAATGACAGGAGATGGAGTAAATGATGCACCGGCATTAAAAGGAGCTAATATAGGATGTGCTATGGGTATAACAGGGACTGATGTGTCTAAGGAAGCTTCTGATATGATATTAACAGATGATAATTTTTCTACTATTGTAAATGCAGTTGAAGAAGGTAGAAATATATTTTCAAATATAAGAAAGTCTATACACTTTTTATTATCATGTAATATAGGAGAAGTTTTAGCATTAATGATAGCTCTTATATTAAAATACGAAAGTCCGTTACTTCCAATACATGTTCTTTGGATTAATTTAGTTACTGATACATTGCCAGCATTAGCTCTAGGAGTAGATATAAAAGAATCTGATATAATGAGTAAAAAACCAAGGGATCCAAAAAAGAGTATATTTTCCGATGGTTTAGGATCATTAATTATTATTAAAGGAATTGCTATAGGGATAGTTAGTATAATGGCATTTAATATAGGAAAAAAAGTTGATGTATCTACAGGAAGGACTATGGCTTTTGCAGCTCTTTGTTTATCGCAAATATGGAATAGTTTAGGAGTTAGGTCTTTAGATAAACCAATATATAAAATTAAAACCTTTGGTAATGTTTATTTAATCGCTGCTATGATAATGTCATCAATATTAACACTTTCTGTAATTTTAATCCCTGTATTAAGAAAAATATTTGAATTCAGTTTACTTACTATGGAACAATGGGGAAGTATTATTTTATACTCAATAATTCCTCTTTTATTAATAGAAATATATAAGGGAATAAAATTTAGCATTAAAAAAAATTGACTCTTTAATTGAGTCAATTTTTTATTCGTTAATTAAATAATCAAATATTTTCTTATAGATAAATTCAGGATTTTCCTTCCAATTTTTACATATTATCTTAGCTTGCTTGCTAGATACTACATTTAAAGAAAGATTAATAAGTGTTATTTCATTTTCTATAACTTTAAGGTTAACAATATATTCAGATTCGTTTTTCTTAAAAAAGTTTCCAACTATTTGTTTTTCCTTAACTTTTTCCTCTTTCCTTTTTTCATATTTTTCATCTATTTTACTCTTAACTTTAGAAGGTATTTTATTTATAAAATAATTGAGTGTTTCTTTTCCTAGCTTAGTTAAATTATAATATTCATTACCATCTCGAGTAGTGATTTTTATGAAACCAGAGGCTACTAATTCACTTAAGTATTGTTGTACTAAAAAATAATTCATTTGATTGTTTTCTAAAATAAAATGAGTTAAATCTGAATTAGTTATTGGAAATTCCACTTTATCTATTAAATATAATAAAATCAGTTTATGTTGAGCTAATTCATCACTATTTTCAATAAACATATTTTTCACTTCACCCTTTATTATGAGTTTCCTAATATAGTATATCAGAATTATAACATATAAAAAAGGAGAAGTGGAAATTCACTTCTCCTTTTTTACTATTAAGAATTTTTATTTAACATTTGAGTTTGAGCCATCTCTACTAAACGCTTAGTCATATATCCCCCAACGTACCCATTTTGTCTTGATGTTAAATTTCCTTTATCTATATTATCATAATCAGTTAATCCTAATTCATTGGCAATTTCTAACTTTAATTGATTAAGAGCTTCTCTTGCTTCAGGAACAACAATTTTTTTTCTGTTAGCCATTATTCTTCCTCCTCACTTTGAAGCATATTTTATACTACATTATTAATATGTGCTTTTTAAATAGGTATTATTATAGAAATTAAATATAATAAGTATATTATTTAGCTATTTTGGTTATAATTATTAGTTTAATAAAAAATGATGCACACATAAGTGTGCATCTAAGTTAGTTTATCCTTAATAGGGACTTTTACATCTCCCCGAGTACCATGTTTATGTTTACTATTTAATTGTGCCTTTTGAGATTTTGCTTCTCTATGATAATGTCTTTCGTCGTTGGTTATATTAATAGTAGAATATTCAACTTGATGATTGTTAACCTTTGTAAAACGACTTTTTCTGATTGACATAAGACACACCTCATAATAAATTTTATTTATTATAGTACTAGTAGTTATTTTTTGTTTTTTAACAGAAAAAATACTCCCAATAAATACTTCAAATAATTTATTTAGTCTTTTATAATAAACTTTGAAAGCTTTACTAAAAAATTACTAAAAGGTAAAATAAGTATAGTTGCAAAAATGTTAAATAAACTATGAAAGTTAGCTATTTGTCTAGCATAATTACCAGGTGATAATTCTCTTATGAACCTATAGAAGATATCAATAAAAGGTAAAATCAGTATAATTCCTAAAAAATTATAAATTAAATGGATAAAAGCTGCTTGTTTACCTAATTTGTTAGTTGCTAAACTACCTAAAATAGCATCTATACATGTACCTAGATTAAATCCTAGAATAATAGGAATAGAAGCAGTAACCTTTATCATATTAGTAGAGGTCATAATTTGTAATAAAGCTAAAGCTGTACTGCTACTATGAATAATAAATACAGAAAACATGCCAAAAGATATACTTAGAAAAAAATTATTTGAAAGATAGTTAATCACATTACTAATAGCTAAACCATTTAGATTTGTAATACCAGAGGACATAGAGTTTATTCCAAGAAAAATTAAAGATAAGGAAAAAAATATAATTATTATGCTTTTAAATATTTTGTTTTTATAAAAGGGTAATAAAATAAAGCATATTAACAATAAATATTTAATTTGGTTACTAACTTCAAAGGCAATTAATTGGCCTGTAACAGTTGTTCCTATGTTTGCCCCCATAATGATAGCTACTGAGCTATAAAGGCTTAATAAACCGCTATGGACTAGACTAATAACTATTACAGTAGTTGCACTACTACTCTGGATTAAAGCTGTAATAAAAATGCCTATAAAAACTCCTATTATTTTTTTTTGAGTTAAGTTACAGATTATATTTTTAAATCTTTTAGTTGCTATTTTTTTAAAGTAACTAGACAAAATTTTGATACCTAAAATAAATAAAAAAATACCTACTAAAAGATGTAATATAAGCTTATATATCAAAATTTTACCTCCTAGGATTAAAAATAATAATTATTATATATATATATTATTGAAAATTATTAATTATTATTTTAAAATTAATATAGTTAATAATTTTTGGGGGTTAGTATATGGACATATTTAAAAGGACTATTTTAATGATTTTAGTTTTAGTTTTGTTTTCAAGTAATTTAATATTTGCAGATGGACAAGAAGAAATGCCTGACCCAGTTAAAGGAAAGGTATTGAAAATACTTTCAGAAAAAACAAAGAATCATGATTATAATGAAGAACAAAGCATAAAGCAACAAACAATTAAGGTAAGAGTTGATAGTGGGAAACATAAAGGTGAAGTTATTTTAGTTGAAAATATAATAGATGAAATGTTTGCATATAATATTCATGTAAATGAAGGAGATAAGGTTTTATTATATTTAGAAGAGAATAATGAAGGTGAGATATTAAATGGTTATATTAGTGACATTGCTAGGGATAGTTATTTAATTTATTTAGTATTATTTTTTGTAATTGTTTTAATTTTAATAGGAGGCGTTAAAGGCTTTAAATCAGTTATTACTTTAACTATAACTGGTTTTGCTATACTTAAGGTGTTATTACCACTTATTTTGAAAGGTTATAATCCTATGATATTATCTATCATTGTAAGTATAGGAGTTATAACTTTAACATTAATTATTATTAGTGGTTTTAACAAAAAAACATATTCAGCAATATTAGGCACTTCAGGAGGAGTGTTAATAGCAGGAGTTATAACACTTATTATGGGGTCTTTAGCAAGTTTAACAGGTCTTGGTAATGAGGAAGCACAAATGCTTATGTATATACCTCAAAATACTGATTTTAATTTTAAAGGGCTATTATTTGCTAGTATAATTTTAGGTGCTCTAGGAGCAGTAATGGATGTTAGTATGTCCATAGCATCATCTATGCATGAAATTGAATCCCATAATCCTGATATAGATAATAAGGCTTTAGTAAAAGCGGGAATGAATGTTGGTAAGGATATTATGGGAACTATGTCAAACACATTAATATTAGCATATGCTGGAGGATCTTTATATTTAATGTTATTATTTATGGCCCATGATATATCTTTTATAGAAATAATAAATAGGGATATGATAGCATCTGAGGTAGTGAGAGCCTTAGCAGGAAGTATAGGTTTGATTTTTTCTATACCAATAACTGCTTTAGTTTCAGGAACATTACTACGTTATGAAAATAATAAAAGTTCTTGATTGTTTAAACAATCAAGAACTTTTTTATTATTATCCTAAATATTTTTTATATAAGTTTAATATATATATTATATAAAATAAAAGATTTAGGGGTGAAAACATGAAAATAATTTTACTAAGAAGAAAGATTGTAGTAAAGTTTTTAATCATAGCTATTTTAATTTTAGGTATCTTTGTATGGACTAAATATGATAAAGAAGATATAATTAGTGTATTTAATAACAGTAAAGAATTACCAATCTATTGTGTTCATACTGAAAAAAAACAGGTAGCAATAAGTTTTGATGCAGCATGGGGAGATCAATATAGTAGGGAAATCCTAGATATTTTAGATAAATACAATATAAAAACCACATTTTTTTTGGTGGAATTTTGGGCTGATAAATATCCAGAAGTAGTAAAAGAAATACATAATAGAGGACATGAAATTGGAAATCATTCCGCTAATCATCCTAAAATGTCACAACTAAGTAAAGAACAAATAACAAAGGAATTAAAAGAAACTGAAAAAACAATAGAAAATATAATAGGAGAGAAAACTATTTTATTTAGACCGCCCTTCGGTGATTATAATGATCGTTTAATCAATACATGCAGAGAAAATGGTTATTATGTTATTCAATGGGATGTTGATTCACTTGATTGGAGGGAATTAGGTGTTCAACCTGTTGTTGATAGGGTAACTAAAAATGTAGGGAATGGCTCTATAATCCTTTTTCACAATAATGCAAAATATGTAACTGAATACTTACCTATAGTATTAAAAAAGTTAAAAAGTGATGGTTATGAAATAGTTCCTATATCAAAATTAATATATAAAGATAATTTTTATATTAATACTAATGGTAGACAAATAAAGAAAAACTAGCCTTTTGGCTAGTCTTTCTTTATTTGTCTCTTCTTGTGATTTTTTTTGTAACTTTTTTCACATTGGATTTAATTTTTGGTATTAAATCTTCTCCTAATTCTTCTTTAAATTCATTATATGCTCTTCTAGCATTTCTTGTTGTTTTATTTTCCATATTAATCACCTCAATATTATTGTGTGTAATTATATTATAAATTATAATGGAATAAATAAATTTTTTTTAAAATTAACAACATAAAAATAATAACATTGCAAAAAATAAAAATATAAGTCAAACAGAGGAGCTGGAAAAATGAAGATAGATGGTATAAACATTAAAGGAATAACTTCTGATTCTAGGAAAATAAAAGAAGGATACGCATTTGTAGCAATTGAAGGATATAAGTTTGATGGTAATAACTTTATAAAACAGGCCATAAAAAAAGGAGCGGCAATTGTTTATACTGAAAAAAATATTTCTTCAGAAAAAGTAAAAATTATAAAAGTAATTAATGCAAGAAAAAAGTTAGCTGAATTATTAAATATATTCTATGATTATCCTTCAGAAAAATTACATTTAATTGGAGTAACAGGAACTAATGGTAAAACAACTACATCTCATATTGTTGATGAGATTTTTTCCTATTCTGGATTTAAAACAGGTTTAATTGGTACTATGGGTATAAAGTATAAAGATGTTTATAAAGAATCTAAACTGACTACTCCGGATCCTGAAACTTTGTTTAAAACTTTAAATGATTTTGTTAATAATGGCATAGAATTTGTTACTATGGAAGTTTCCTCCCATGCATTAAATTTTTTTAGAACCTATGGTCTTGAATTTGATGTTGCTATACATACAAATATAGAAAAAGACCATATAAATCTACATAAAACTTTTGAAAAATATGTAGAGACAAAGAAAACTTTATTTGATTCTTTAAACAGAAATAAGTTAGCAATAATCAATATAGATGATAAGAATGGAATAGAGCTTATTAAGAATAATGATAAAGCATTAGTCATAACATATGGATTAAATAAAAAAGCAAGTATTACTGCTTCAACTCTTCAAAGTAATAATAATATAAGTTTTAATTTATGCATTCAAAGAGGAATAACAACTTATAATGGTATAGAAATTGAACCATTTGAGTTTAAATTATATTTAAACCTATTAGGAAAACATAATATTTATAATACATTAGCAGCAGTATCGGCTGCATTATACTTTGGAATAGATATAGATATAATACGAAAATCATTAGAAGGGTTTACTGGGATTAGTAGAAGGTTAGAAAAAATATATGATAATGATTTTTTAGTTATTGATGATTTTTGTCATAATCCTTCAAGCTATGCAGCTGTTTTAGAGACTATACAAAGTTTAAAATATAATAAAATTATAATGGTTAATTCAATAAGAGGAAACAGAGGTATAGAAATAAACGAAGATAATGTTAAAGAGATTTGTTCTTGGATTCCTATGTTAGGAGAAACAAAAGTAATTCTTTCTTTGAGTGAAGATACTGTTACAAATAAAGATACTGTATCAAAAGAGGAATTAAAAATTTATGAAAAAATATTAACTGAGAAAAAAATACAATACAAGGTATTTAATACTTTGACTAATTCAATAAAGGAAGCTTTAAAGCAAGTAAATAAAGATGATATAATTTTATTGTTAGGTGCTCAAGGAATGAATGATGGCAGAATTATATTAAAAGAATTTTTAAAAGAACTTACTTTCCTAGGAAAGTAGGTTCTTTTATATAGTAATAATGGAAAAATTTCTTAAAAAAAGGAAGGAATTTTTTAAGAAATGTCTAAATATATATAAGTATAACCTTTTTGTATAGTAATAAACAAAAGAAAAGTAAAAAAAACAATCATATTATTGTACAAATTTGAATAAGTATAATTGTAGATTATACAAAAAAACATAAGAATAGGAAAGGGAGTGGGGATTAAATGATAGAAAAGGTTATTGAGACTAATGCTGTTAAGATTACAGGAAAAGTAGTCTCTGAAAAGGAATTTAGTCATGAAATGTATGGTGAGGGGTTCTATTCATTTAAGATTGAAATTCCAAGATTAAGTGAACAAGTGGATGTTTTACCTGTTACAGTTTCAGAAAGACTTTTAGTTGGAATGGAACTTAAAAAAGAGGATCACGTAACAGTAGAGGGTCAACTCAGGTCTTACAACAGATACATCAATGGGAATAATAAATTAATATTAACAGTTTTTGCAAGAGATGTATATAAGCCTGAAGATGAGGAATTTCAAGAGTTAATGAAAAAACCAAATGAGATTTTCTTAGATGGTTATATTTGTAAGAAACCAGTTTATAGAACAACTCCATTTGGCAGAGAAATCACTGATTTATTAGTTGCTGTAAATAGACCATATAATAAGTCTGACTACATTCCTTGTATTGCTTGGGGGAGAAATGCGAGGTTCTGTGAAAAGCTTAGAATAGGTGATCATATCAAACTTTGGGGAAGGATACAAAGTAGAGAATATCAAAAGAAATTTGAAGATGGAAGTGTCGATAACAAAGTAGCCTATGAAGTATCATTATCTAAGTTAGAGTATGTAGAAGATGATAATAACAGAGATAATGAAGAAAATGAAACTGAAAATGAGTAAAGTAGTATAGTTTTATTAAGAAGTATTGCAAGATTTAATTTCAACATTTTTTAATTTAACCTCACAATATATAATAAAATATTAGATAAACACAAGTAATAAATTATTATATTGTTAGGTTAGAAAATCACGCTTTTCTGTGTGTTGTTAGTATTAAAACACAAGAGAGGCGTGATTTTTTTGTTATTAAAAGAAGCATTAGAAGAGTATATGTTCGATTGTCAGGCGAGAGGATTGTCCGAAGAGACAGTTAAAAATTATGGGTTTAATATTAAAATTTTTCTAAGATATTTACTAGAAAAGAATGTAGAAAAGGTAGAAGAAATAAAAAAAACACATATAAAGCAATTTGCTATTTATCAGCAGAAACAAAAATATGAGACAAGTTATATTAACACTAATCTTAGAAGTATAAAAGCATTTATTAAATATCTGCATGAGGAAGAATATATAGAAAATATTATAGAAGTTAAAGAAATTAAAAAAGATAAAAAAGTAATAGAAACATTCACAGACCAAGAAATAAGAGAGATATTAAAATTATTACACAGACCAAAAAAATTCATAGAAATTAGAGATAAGGCTATCATTTACACTATGATAGATTGCGGATTAAGAGCATCAGAAATAATAAAATTAAGACATAAAGATATAAAAGACAATAATACATTGTTTATACAAGGAAAAGGGAAGAAAGAAAGATTTGTAAGTTTTAGCGCAATAACTAAAAAAGCATATATGAAGTACGAGAGAACCAAAAAAAGCTATTTTTTAGACAAACCATTCATTTCAGATAGATATTTTTTAAGCAAAGATGGTACAGAAATAACAAGATATATATTACAGTATTTAGTCAAAAAGCATTGCAAGAAGGCAAATATAAGTAGAGATAAAGCTTTTCCACACAATTTTAGACATTATTTTGCGGTTAAAAGTTTAAGAGAAGGATTAGACCTTTACTCACTTAGCAGAATCATGGGACATTCAGACATCAATACGACATCTAAATACACCAATTCTTTAAGAGACCAAGATATACAAGAGTTAAGTTTAAAATCAAGCCCTCTAATGAACTTGAGAGGGGGTGACAGATAATGTATGATGTTAGAATACCCAATATTATATTAAACCAATTAAACTTCTCAGAGAGGGGTATATACACAGCCATAAGAGAATATATGAATTGGAATGACTATACTTGTTATCCTAGTATATCAACACTAGCAGAAAAATTACAATGTAGTCAAAATACAGTAAGGAAGTATCTAAAACAAATAGAGAAGAAGGGAATAATTACAATAGAAAGAAGAAAGCGAATAAGTAGAAAAGGAACAAAATTTAATTTATCTAACTTATATACATTTGTTAAAGAAAAAACTATGGGGGTACTTCAAATTAAGAATAAAGGTACATCAAAAGATGCAGACAAACAAGAATTAATTAATAATATTGATAAGAATAAGAATATGACACTTGACTCTATTAAAACTAAATTATTAAAAAAATATTCTAATACAGTAATAGAGAAAGCGTTAAAATGCCTAAAACGTGCTACAAAGAAGGGAACGGTAGTAAATCATCTATATTCATATTTAAATGCTATTTGCAGTAAAATATTAAAGCAGATGAAACTTACAAAGGATGTAGTTACCGACACCATCGTTAGCAACAAAAAAAGTAAAAGCCCTACTGCTAGAGACAGTAGGACAAGCAAAAAAACTAAGTTCCATAACTTTGAGCAACGAACCAGTAAATACACTGCTCAAGAATTGGAAGATAAAGTAAGATTTAAATTTAATAAATAATAAAGAATCTTACCTACAACCAAATATTGACATTTTTAACCGAGAGTTTACTAATTAATTCCATTTGTAAAAAATTAGTAGATTGTCGGTTACAAGTGTTTATCTAGTTATTATTATAGCATATTTTTTATATATTATTCAAGGGTTCATACTTTTTCATACATACCAAAAATAAGTATGAAATTTTCATAAAAAGGAAAAAATCCCCACTATATTTATTATAGTGGGGTGTTATTATGAATGTTAAAAGTTATATTCAAATAGATACATTACTTATATTAGTTATACTATCTATTTCTATTGTTTTTGCAGTAATAATCTTTTAAAACTTCAACATCACTCAAATCCTCTTTAATTTGTATAATCTCCAAATCTTCACATTCATCTATTTTTTTATTTGTAATTGCAATAATTTGAGGAAAAGTATCTAAACCACATGTTTTATATTCTTGAGTATATAAAAACTTCTTATATTTTTCTGTGTTAAATTTGTTATTAGATATTTCTACTTCAATAAAAGCTAAAAAAGAAGTGTCATCATCTTTATTAAGCTTAAAACCTGCAAAACCATCAGCTCGTAAATCACTAAATGTTTGCTCTACATTAAATCCTATAAGACTAAACATTTTGCTTAATTCTCCATAAAAATTGCTTAATATTAATTTATGCCTTAATTGCTTAGGTTTTCTATTAATATAATACATATATTCTGTGCTGACATAGGCTCTAGAACGGTTTAACAACCGATGCTCAACTATCTTAGCTAATCTTCGTTGTGCAACTCTTGTAGAAGGATAGAATAATTCTGTTAGTGTACTAGTTTTAGCCACTTTAAATTTTTCTATAAACTTTATAACCTCTTGATCTCTTGTAGTAATCATATAATCACCACCTATTAAAATAATTTTTTAATAACGTTATCGCTGACTTTAGCTTTAGTCTTATTATCAAATTTTTTCTTTTTAAAAGTGGCTTTATTGCTACTTTTTCTATGTCTATTAGTGCTAGATTTTAATATATCCCTAGCTTGTTTTGGCGATAAATTCATAGATTGAACTTCAATTTCATTATTAACCTTTAATATACCGTGTCCTCTACCTCTTAAATGCTCTAATCCACCATGGTCAATAATTATTCTACTATTAACTTCATTCATTGTTTTAAGACCTAAAATAATAGAACAGTTAGCTTTAATTCTACCATTAAGTATTTTACTATCAGGTCTTTGAGTAGAAATAATCAAGTGAATACCACAGGCTCTAGCTTTAGCAACGAGTTGTTCTATAATAGATATACTGCCTTTTTCATTCTGAAGGTCTGCAAATTCATCAATGATAACTATCTGATAATTTAATTTCTTTTTATGATTTTGATTATATTCTTGAATGTCTACACAATTAGTTTGAAAAAACAAATTGTATCTTTTATCAACTTCATCTGATAACTGATATAGCACTTTTTCAGCTTGTTTTTTATTGCGACTGAATGTTTTTACTATAGGGTAGCCTTGAAATATATTAAACTCAGCACCATTTTTCATATCTATAAGGTGTATTTTAAGCATTTTAGGATTTTTAGTTGCTATTAATGTTGTAACTATACTTCTTAATACAGTAGATTTACCACTTCCAGTTTCACCTGCAATAAGCATATGTGGTAAACTATTAGATAAATCAACAGTTTGCATTTTATTGCCAAAACTGTAGCCGATAGGGAAAGATACAGGACTTTTAGTTTTAATTAATTCAAAATCATAATCTTGTTTTAGTTCTTGTTCATAGACTTCAATTAGTATATTTTGATGTTTATATTTTATTTTTACTTTTTTATTTAAATATTGCTCTATAGATTGTTGATGTTTAATAAAATCATTAGAAGACAACCCAATAGGCAAGGAAAATCTCAAACAGTAACCATAACTGGTATTCTTCTTTTCTCTTAACTTAGGAAATACATCATCTTTATTGTGTAAATTACAATTCCTCCACAGTTTTTCAAATTTATTGTTTTTATAAATTACATGATAAGCAAAACTACCAAAGCCAGCTGTAAAAAACGTTGTTGATATAACAGGATTTAAACATAATAGGTTACTAGCAATAGAACCCATTATTATAGAACAGACACCGATGTCTATAGATGTTAATTCCTTGCTCTTTTTAGTATTATTAAACATATTTACCACCACCATTTGATTTCCATAAATTACATAATATTATTTTGCTATGTGCTGTATATTTTTTTATTTCGCTGGGAATTGTTTTAATCAGTCAACTTCCATCGCTTCGCTCTGTCGTTTCCTTCTTATACTTTTTATAGACATTGGTAGAATACACATTTAAAGCTAGTATAACTATACATTTAGTACGTATAACTTAACGGATATAAAAAAGAACTAATTAGTGTATAGTTTAACGAATATATTAATTTATTAATTTAGAATAAATATAATATTCTCCGTCTACAATCTTATTAAAAGTCCACCAGACACCTTTTCCTGTATAATATACACCTTTGCCAGAAAGTTTAATGCCTTTCCAAGACCAGTCTAAAATATTGTCGCAAAGTTCAACTATTTTAGTTGTTTTTAGGAAATTTAAATCTCCCATTGCTCTGCCAAATTCTAATTCTTTTGCTCTATCGCCATGTGCATATTGCTCGGTTAATTCTTTTAATAACTTTTTACCTTTAGTGCCAAAAGGATCTCTCGTTTCGTTTAAATACTTCCAAAAAATTTCTCTAGCTTCTTTAATAGTTAAATCATCTGCTAGTACGGTGTTACCTACTAACATTATTGCAATAAATACAGATGCACCACATGCTATTTTTATTTTTCGTTTTGTCTTCGGTGTTACATAAATTAAAATTATCTTTCTACGAATATTCATAACCATATTCACTCCCTCTCTTTTTTACATATATATGTCATAGGAGTAGAAATATTGCTTGTACGAGTAGAAAAAGTACATAAAAAAATACCTAATCCTCTTCGGATAGGTAAAATACTTGTTCTAAAGGTTTATTTAATTTTTTACATATTTTTAAAGCTATATCCAATTTTGGCACAGTTCCGTTTTCATATCTATTGTATTGCCTGTAGTCTATTTGTAGAATATTTTTTGCAAATTGTGATTGATTAAGCAAATACTCTTGCATCCGTATAGTTTTTAAGTTATTTTTAACTGCCATAGAATCACCTACCTATATACTATTATTAAACATATAAGTAGTTAATTCCTTTTTACATTTATACAAAAGTATAGTACATTATAGCCACAACAATCAAAGCTAGTATTAATCTAAAAATTTCAATAAAAAATTCGCGGTCTTTTTGTTTTTGTTCTTTTGCTGCAATTTGATTATCTCTATTGTCTTTTTCTTCCCAAAATTTTTTAACACCCTCATTTATTAAGTTTTTGATGTTATCATTATTTTTACTATTTTCCTCAGACATATAATCACCCCCATACTAAAAGGTATGTAATGTTGAAGTATTATAATACTTAATTGTTGTCTAAAACGTCATTTTTTAGCCTAAATTAACGTTTAAATGCCTTTAATAGACATATAGCACCTATGCATATTTTTAATGCTTGTTTTCTATGTACGTTTAGAAAACAATAAAAAAGATGATCTATAAAAGACCATCTTGTTAAGGGAGGGTCAAATTTGACACACCTTTTGCAGGTATAGTCGTTTTGTCCATGCCTTTATTCCTTTACTATTTTAATTATATCATTAGGAGTACATTCTAAAACAGTACATATTTTTTCTAGTATTTCAAAACTTATAGACTTAGTTCCACCTTTTGCCAATTTATGAATTGTTGTATAACTAATCTCTGTTTCTTTTGCTAACCAATAAAGAGTTTTATCTTTATTATTTAATACTTCATTTAGTGTTATTTCTACCATTTAAACGCCTCCTATGTCGTAGTCTAATTATATGTTATCAAAACTATATAAAAAAATCAATATATATGCTTGACAACATATACTTTCGATGTTATACTGTTTATAGAACATATAGTTAATCAACGACATATAATTCAGGAGGTTTTCATGAAAGAGGGTGATAGAGTAATAATAATTAAAAGTAAAAATTATAAAGGTAGAACAGGAACTATTACAGATGAACCGACTATCTTAGAAAAATGGAACGAACAAAAGCAAAAATTCGAGGATGTAAAAATTTATAGAGTTAGATTAGATAATTTTAACGGACATTGTTTATTTTTTAAAGAGTCAGAAATAAAAAAATAAATAATAAAAAATAAAGGGGAGAGTGTTAAATATGGCTAATGTAATGGCAAATTGTAAAAATTTCAGTGAGATGTTTGAGGCGTGTATTGGATATTGTGGATTCAAGGGTAAGAAAGCAGAGGAACTATTTAATAAATATCATCAAAAATATGCAAAATTCAACGAGCAGCAGAGAGAGTTATTTTGGTTTGTATTAGAAAGTTTTACTAACTTCAACATAGCACAGGCTTTAAGGGAGGTAGAAATGGCTTAATACATAAAAATAGGGCTACCAATAAGGTAGTCCTAAAGTGTTGTAAATTTGCATAAACAAAAGCATATACAAGCATACCAGTTATAATTTACAATAACAAGTGTACATGCTTATATATAACGTTTTACATTTTTAAAATATGTGTTATACTTATAATATATGTATTTTTTTACATAGTTATTACAAACTATATTATTTATCCTAATGCAATTATATACTACTTATTATCATTTTGTCAAGGATTTTTTTAAAAAAACTAAGGGGGAATTTTTAAAATGAATGATTTTTTGGAAGTGAAAGATTATTTTAACACTATGTATAGCTTTATCAAACAAGATTTTAAAGAGGTTTTGAGGGGATTTAGAGAGTTAGACGGATATTCGGATACTGTTACAGAAAAACTTGCAAATATGAACAAAGAGGACATGTATTTTATATTTGCATTAGCCCGAGAGGAGGTAGCTTAAATGTAACGGTTTAGAAAATCTACAAACCCTAGTATTTATGCCTATTACATAGATTTTGAGAAACGCTATCATTTATAAAAAACTGCCAACAAATGGCTTAATTTAAACATCTATGTACATTTTAGCAAAAAACACTAAAGGGGATAGAAAACATAATTCAATGTACCGAATGTGGCAGGTTGGTTAAAGTTAAGGGGAAAGGTCGAAATCCCAAGTATTGTAATAAGTGTCAAAAAGAAAAACAAAAGTTATTGGATAGGGAATATCAAAGAAAATCCTAAATGTCCAAGTTTAGAAAATCCCTACACCCTAGTAGCCATGCCTATTGTAGCGATTACGTGCTATTTTATATAATGGAAGGGGAGAGTGTATCATTATTATTTTTTTAACTAACTACAACGTTATTATTACATATTTTGAAAGGGGTGATAAAAGTGACAGAGGAACAAATTAGAACAGAAATTCTAAAGATACAAAATAAATATTACACACCAACATCGAAAATTGCAAAGGATTGTGATGTAAACAGAAGTCTAATATCACAAATGTTAAATCAGAAATTTGATAAACCGATGTATAAGAATGTATTAGAGTCGCTAGAAGAATGGTTACAAGATAGGATGTTATAGTTCTATTTAGTAGCTAAAAACACTCTACAGAGATTTTAAGCGTGTTTTAGATGGAATAGGTATCATAGGTATGCTAGGTAAAAAATAAAATCTGAAAGGGGAATGAAGATGAAATTAATAAAAATTATAGACCAAAAAATAAATTATTATAAAAAAGAAATGGAAAAATTTGAAAATATATTAGATGAGGATCCTGCAAACGCAGAAGCAGTAATTGGCTATGAAATAAGCTCTAATACAGTAATACACTTGTTAGAATTAAAAAATACATATATGTTAGCTAGTAGTTAGTAAATAACGGGCAAGTTTATTTTATTGCCTGTTGTTTTCGTTAATTTGACGACAAAATTGTCGTGCGAGAAATTCGGTAATGAGAAAATGACCATACCTAACAATATGTTAATAGAAAGGATTGATTGTATGTATTATGAAATTAGAAAAAAATATCTAGCTGAAGCGATTGCATGGCTAGGATATAGATATTGGAAAGAAGGCTATGGAAAGGATACTATATATAAATTTAAGGATACAGAAGAATTTAGAAACGCACTAACAGGACTTATGCAATTAAAAAATCAAGTGGGAAAATACAATAATTAAATAAAATTTTCGAGTGAAAGGATGATTGTAATATGAATAAAGAGAATAGAAAATTTGTAAAAGTGCCACATCAATGGTTTGAAATGGATAAAGATGGGATTAACTTTATCAGCCAATTAGGAGATAAGAGATTTACCTTATGGTTTGCAATAAATAAAGTAGCAGTACAAAGCGGTATGGCAGATATAGTACGTTACAGTATATCGGAGATAGTTAATGATATGAAAGTTTTAAAAGGATTTAGTGACAAAACAAAAGTAAGAAATATGCTTATAGCACTTAAAAAAGCAGGATTAATAGAATGTAAGACATTAAATAGTAAAACAAAGCCATCCAGTTTAATTTCTATAAAAGTTAATACAGATAGATACATAAAAGATTGCAATAACAAAGGATTTAGTATGATAAGTACAGATTTATATGATGACAAGATACAAGAGTTAGATTGCACAGGATTTTTAATATACTGTTTTTTATTTAAAAATCACAACATTAATTTAGGCAACCAGGGAATAACAGATCATGGATATTGTGAAGCAACAAGAGATTCTATATCTAGGATACTAGGAGTAAAAAATAAAAAGACGATAACAAAATATACAAATAAAATAGTGAAAGCAAAGAAATTAGTTAAGAGAATTAAACAACAACAGTATCAGGATGAGAATGAATTGGGGGACATAGTAACTAAGTGGACACCGAACAGGTATATTGTATGGGCAAAAGTAGATATAGAAAATAAATATTATATACCAGTAACCAGTAAGAAAACAGACAAACAGAAAGTAAGTTAAAGTTTGACACGGGGCAGGTTTCCTGAAACGTGTAGAATAGTAATTATAATTTATATATTAATTCTCTTTTGTATATAATTCTCTTTTATATAATGTGACCCAAAAACACGTCAAATTTGAAGCGTTTTTACACTCCGATATGGCATAAAAATGAGTTGTTTTTACACTCCGATTTACTGTAAATTTGAACCATTTTTACACTCCGATGTAAAGGGCTTAAAATAGCCGTTTGTGTGGGTTTGGAATTATTATATAAAATTTAGACTTGAATTGTTAAGGGAAATTTCGGATTTATTTTAATTATAAAATTATAAAATTTGGAAAGGGGTTTTGTTGGGATGTTAAAAGAAAACAGTTACATATTACAAGTAGAGGGTAAGGATATCATTAATGCAGGGGAAGAAGGTTATAAAGTAAGTAAATATAAAAAATATAAAGCTACATTTGATTATAGCTTAGAAGCAGATAAATTAAATGAATTGGCACAGAGTAAAAAGATATTCAGTAGAAAAAAGGATAGGAATATGTTCTATACAGATAAATATGATAAACAATATACTAATCATATTGTTAGTGTTAAATTTAGTTATAGTGTAAAAGATGAAAAAGGTAAAACTACTATGAAAACAGCAGATATAAGAGAAAAGTTATATAAAGATGGATTTGATATACAAGGTCAGGGTCATTTTGTTAGGTTTAAAAGAAGTTCAGGATCAAGTCGAGTCGGTAAGTGTTTATTTATTAGAGAGGAATTATATAAGGATATAATGGAATGGTCTTATATGGGGTTAGATTATAGCGAAGGTATTGATATTGATTTAGCAAGTATTGAAGCATACATAGCACTAACAACAAGTAGTATTATAGATACAATATCAATAAAACCACATGAAATTTTATTAATAAATGATTATGAAAGTGTATTTAAAGATACTGCAATGGCAACAGAAATGTATAACGACAATGGAATAATGAGACTTAGAACTGAGCCAAAGGAAGTGGAAATAAATAATTGTATATGGGACGGGCAGAGTCTACTTTCAAATGAAGTGTTTGAAGAAAATGGATATAGTGATAAAGGAATGTTGTTATGTCGTGAAAGATTTTTTAAGAGTGCATGTTTTAATACTAAAATTCAACATTTCTTTAAAGCAGCAGGGATAACAGAAATTAGCCAATTAAATGGTAAAACATTAGCAACAGATATAAGTCAGATTAAGTTAATAACAACACCTTCATCAATTAAGTATCTCAAGTTTGGAACATTTGAAGAATGGATAAATAGACTTGAAGGTAAGTTTGGATTAGTAAAATATGAAAAACCAACACATTTCTATAATGGTGATAAAGTACAAACACATTATCAGTTACTTCAGACACTACAATTTGACAAGGATACATTAGAAGATTTTATGAGTGAAACGATAGATTATTATAATTTATTAAAGAAGGATATAGATGTATTCAGAAATCATTTAGGAATAAAAGTTAATAATGATAATATTGAATTAGATACCTTTAATAGCACAAATGATTTTATGTTTACATTAATGCAGTTGAACAATGATTTTCTTAAAACAGATTTATTTGTTAATTTTAGAAGTGACATGCTAGATAGTTTTATGAAAGACGCTAGAAAGGCTCATATACTTATAAATGGTAATTATTCAACGTTATTTGGAAATGGATTTGAAATGCTGAGGGCAACAATAAAAGATAAGGATAATAGATTTTATTTTCACGGTGACAGTGTACTGCCAAAAGGTAAAATTTATAGTAGAAAATTCAATGTAGGAACTAAAATTGTTGGTTGTAGGTCGCCCCATGTAACAATGGGAAATTTATTGCTTACAGAAACTGTTAACTGTTGTGTTTACAGTGAGTTCTTTAATTTATCTAAGGAAATTGTTTGTGTCAATTCGATAGAAGATAATATATTAGAGCGATTATCAGGGGCTGATTTTGATTCGGATCAAATGCTATTAACGGATAATAAATATATAGTTGAACTTACAGAGAAAAATTATAATAAGTTTCTAGTACCAACATCGCTTGTTAGTGCAGAGAAAGTGTTTAGGAAAAATACATATTTAGAAAAATGTGATTTAGATATTAAGACAAGTGTTAATTTAATAGGGGAAATAATAAATTTGTCACAGGAGTTGAATGCACTATTATGGCATAAGGTTAGTAAAGGTTATGATATCGACAGCAAAGAAGTGCAGGAAATATATAAGGATATATCACAATTGGATGTAATGAGTTGTATCGAGATAGATAAAGCAAAAAAGGAATTTGAAATAAATAATAAAAAGGAATTAGATATTATAAGAAATAAATATAGAGATTATGTACTTGTATCCGACAAAGGAAATGAAATTAAAAGCAAAACAAAATATGTTTTGTGGGAAGAAATGAAGGCATTAAAAGAGGATAAACAAAATTATAGTTATCATATGAAAAAATATAATTTAGAAGGTTTGGAAGAGGTAAAAGTAAGACCATATTTCTTTCAGTATGTCATGGAAAAAGAGCATACTAAGAATTATGAATTTAAAAGATATAATACAAGTATGGACTATTTACAAGAAATAATTGATGATAATATGAAAGGTATTAGAAGCAAAAAAAGAAATAATATAGTTAGTTTTCTTAGTTTATTGCATAGTGAAGGTATAAAGCTATCTGATGCAGATAGAAAGAGGATAAAAAGGACAGTTGATGATATTAGAAAATTAAAGATTGATACAAATAAAACTTGGAATAGTGATGTATTAGATAATGAAGAAAAATATTTAAGAACATCAAAAATGAAGAATGATTTAATTGATAAATTACGTGGAAAGATAAAGAAGATAGAAACAATGAAAAAATTATTAGTAGATTTGTTTAGAAAAGAAGAGTATAGCAGTATAGTAAGAAAGACTATAACAATATTATTTGCAAGCAACAAAGAATTATTTACTGAATTATTAAAAGAAAAACAAGAGAAGTTAAGTTATATAAGTAGAATATACAGAGAACCAAAGTTAGCTGAAGAAGTAATAAAAATATATGGAATAAATTATATTAGAAAAAAATAAAAAAAGTGCACACATTTTGGATACACTCATTTATATGACTAGGGTTGTAACACCTGTATAGGAGGGTAAAGAGTAGTAATAACCTCCATGGTGTGTGTAATGCTAGTTAAACACACATACGAGGACATTCTTAATTGAGTGTCCTCTAATAATATTTTTTTAGAAATAGAATCGCTTAATTCTACAGTATAACATACATATAAAGATAAAACAATAGTTTTAAGCAAATTAATTAAATAATTTTGATAATCCTTATTTTATAATTTTATATATATTTATTTTAGGGCTACAGAGATGTAGTCCTTATATATTTTTTAATGTAAAAAGCGATTAACTCTTTAGTATAACACAGAATGTAGTAATTATGCAAGGGAATTTTGAAATGTTTTTTTGAATATTTTAATTTTATACATTTTAAAGGGACTCCACATCCCTATTTAGCGTATATAGAGCTTATCTTATATAAGGTAGGCTTTATTATATTCTAAATTATGTGGGGTTTGTTTAAAGTGTATAAGACGATTATACGCTAAATTAAAAAGTGGAAGGATGATGTATTATGTCAAATGAATTAACGAAGTTTGAAAAGGAATTTGGATTAAAAGTAAACGAGGAAGGAGAAATTGTAGTTGACAGTTAAGAAAGTATTTATGTGAACTATTAGATGAAATATACAATACTTGCAATAGTGGAGACCTGAGAGTTATAGCTTTAAGGCTACATAAAGATGTAATGCATAATAGGTTAAAAACAACTAATAGAAGCAACGGTCACAAAAATAAGATAGCTTAATTGTTATCTTGTTTTTATTTATGTTTTTTATAAAATTACATAACAATACTTAATTTTATTATAGCACACAAATGATAGGAATACAAGGGTTTTAGGAAAAATAAATTAAAAAATTTAATGGAGGTTTTATTGATGAAGAAGATAGGAATTTACATGATTACAGATACTAAAGAAAATAAGGCATATTTAGGGCAATCCGATGATATAGCGAGACGTGCTAGTTGTCATTTTTCTAAGGCTAAAGGACAGTATCACGAATATAAAGAATTGAATGAAGCATATAGGAATGGTGGCAAGGATAGGCTTAAATTTGAGATATTAGAAGAATGTAGCCGTAACGAGTTAAACGATAGAGAAAAGTTTTGGTTTAAATATATGAAACAAGTGGACAGTATAGAGGTTATAAATAAGACAGAAAGAACACATACAAAATCTAAAGTTAAAGATACAAGTCGTATGTGTAAAGCGCAGCAATCTGTAAATAATCCAAGATGTAGACTTAGTAAACAAGATATATTTAATATTCTAGATATGGTAGAGCAAGGTATAAAAAGAAAGGATATAGCAGAACAATACAATATATCTGAAAACTACATATCGAGAATAGGCAAGGATCGAAGAATAGAAGAATATAAAGAATACTACGCAAACAAAGAAAAAGACGCTACAAAAGTAGCATCCGCTTAGAAAAATTTTTTATTTTAATTTTAAGGGCAATATTGCAGTATTGTCCTTATTACTATTATAGCACAAAAATATAAAAAATATACATGTAAATTTAAAAAAATTAACAAATAAAATAATGGAGATGATTGACATGGAAGAGATAAATAATATACAGAAAGAAATAAGCGAGTTAAGAGAATTAATTAAAGAAAATAAAAAAATAAATGAAACTGAAAGAGAAATATTAGAAAAATTAAATGTAATTTTAAAACAGTTTAACGAAAAATGGGGTATTGAAAATGATAGATAATTATATATATACAAAGAGTACAACTCTTGCAGCTGTACTGATGGCAGAAGCCAATGCAGATATTGAATTGGTGGATAAAGATGGACTTTTTATATACAAGATAGAGAGGACAGAACATATAGATAGAATCGAATTTGCTTACAGGAAGAAAGCAAAGAATAAAGAGGATTTTAGTGTTAAAAGTATACATAAATATAATGTAGCTTTTAAAAATTTAAAAAATATGGTTATGGAGTATAAGAGGGGTGATTAATATTGCGTTAAAGAAGTTATGTAGCAGATGCAATAAAAATCTAATAGATATTAATGAAAAATATTGCGTTGAATGTAGTAAGAAAGTAGAAGAAGATAAGAGAAGAAGCAATAAAATATATGATAAGAAGGTACGATATAACAAAGATAATATAAAGTATGCTAAGTTTTATAAGAGTAAGGAATGGACTAAGTTTAGGAAGACAGTATTGTCTTATTATAATTATATAGATTTATGGGAGTTATATAAGAATAATAGGATAGTTGTTGCAGACACAGTACATCACATTACAGAAATTCGTGAGGACTATGGTAAGAGACTAGACTTTGAGAATATGTTTCCTTGTAATCTAGGTGGTTCGCACAATGTAATACATAGGTTGTACGAGCAGGACAAAGAAGGCACACAGAAGATGCTAAGGGATTTGATAGAGAGGTATAAGAGAGAATATAAATAAATGGAGGCTGATGGTGTGATAAAGAGTGTAGAGAGAATAGATAAAATGATTGAAGAAGGTAGGATAGATAGGATATATATTGTAGATAGCTGGGACATAATTTTTTATAAAAAAATAGTTGAGTTATTCGGCAATAAAGTTGATGTATATAGAATTAAAAAAGGTGATATTGATGGTATAAGTTTAACGGAAAAAGATTGTGTATTGCTATACGAAACTATATATAAAAGTTTTTACAGTAATGATAGTAATGATATAGGAAGATTACTTTTTGAAGCCGAAAAGAGAGGTACTTTTGTAAAGATACTTACAGAGGATATATTTGAAGTTAATATAGAGCGTGAGTTAGAAGATAATAGTTCTAATAATCTTACAGTAGAATTTAAGTTTAATAAGGATGGTTTTATTAAAGATGCTACAAAAGCGAAGGAAGAATATGAGGACAAATTGTGGGAATGCCTTAGAAATAATATAAGCATGGGCAAATAAGATAATTGTCTGTGCTTTTGTTAATTTATATTAAGATATAAAACACTTCTATGTTAATGGTTAAAATGAAGTATAGAGATGTTTAAGACGTTTTAATTTGTCGTAGGATGTGTTGGTATAGTGAGTGTGGTTAAAGGGATAAGCCACCCCCTATAATTAATTTCCACAAACTAATGAATGGTGACCGTAGAGGGCAGTGTTTTATAGCACAAACTCCCCACGAGAATATTTTTTACTTATTTTTACATATGGAGGTGATAGAGGTGGCGGGTAAAAAGCAACCTGTAGATTTAATTTTGGCAAAAGGTAAAAAACATCTTACAAAAGCAGAAATAGAAGATAGGAGGACTAAAGAAATAAAAGCGCCTGACGATAATATTGAGCCACCTTCGTATCTTCTTAAAAAACAAAAAGAAAAGTTTAATAAAATAGCAGAACAACTAATTAACATAGGAATAATGTCTAATTTAGACGTGGAAACATTAGCAAGATATATTGCATTAGAAGATCAATATCAGAAAATCACAAAGAAAATTAGAAATATAGATGTAACGAGCACAGAATATTATGATTTATTAAAGGCACAAGAAAAATTGTTTAAAATGTGTCGGCAATGCTCTAGTGATTTAGGATTAACAATTTCTAGTAGGTGTAAAATAGAAGTCCCTAAAATTGAGAAAGAAGAAAAGAAAAATAAATTTAGTAAATTTGGCAGTGGTGCAAATGGATAGAGTAACACAATATGCTAAAGATGTATTGGAAGATAAAATAATAGCAGGAAATAGTGTTAAATTGGCATGTAAAAGACATTTGAATGATATTAGAAGAAGTAAAAATAGTGAATTTAAATATTGTTTTGATATTGATAGGGCAAATAAAATAATTGATTTTGCTGAAACTCTTATTTTGATTGAAGGTGTTAAAGAAAGACCATTAAAGCTATATCCATGGCAATCATTTATTTTAGGAAGCCTTCTAGGATGGGTGCATAAAGATACTGGAATTAGAAGATATAGAGAAAGCTATGTCCAAGTTGGTAGGCAACAAGGCAAATCATTGCTAAGTGGTATTTTAACAACTTATTTTGGAAATTTTATTGACTATAAAAGAGGTTTAATATTGTTATTTGCTGTTGATTTAAAACAAGCTAAGATTGTTTTTAAAGAAGCGGTAAAATTTATAGAGTCTGATAATGATTTAGAAGAATTATTTAATATTAAAGATTATAAATCTGAAATTGAATGTAATCTAACAAATAACCTAATAAGAGCAATATCAAAAAATCCAAAGGCTATGGATGGTTTTAGGTGTGTATTTGCGAGTGCAGATGAACTACATAATCACAAGAATGGAGACTTATACAATTTAGTTAAAGATGGACAGGCAGATTTAGAAGAGTGTTTACTCAATACAATAACTACTGCTGGATTTAATATAGACGGATTTTGTCACAGAAAATATAAATACTGTAAAGATATATTAAACAAGATTGTAACAAATGAAGAATATTTTGTATATATAGCAGAGTTAGATGAAGATGATGATTTAAGTGACATTAATAATTGGTACAAAACAAAACCTTGTTTGGAATATGATCCAACTGGTAAAAAGATTAAAGTATTGCAAAATAGTTTTGATGAAGCACAGAAAATTGGTGGTAAACAATGGAATAATTTTCTCACAAAACATTTAAACATGTGGGTAGAGTTTTCCGAAACAAAATACATGAATATGACAGCGTGGCATAAATGCGGTACAAATAAAACTTTAGAAGATTTTCGTGGACAAGATTTTATCTTAGGAATGGATTTAAGTAGTGGCGGAGACCTTACTTCTGTAACTTTTGAATTTACATGGTTTGAGGAAGACGAAAAGAAATATTTTGTACATCACCATAGCTTTATTCCGAAAATGAGAATACAAGAGCATGAACAAACAGATAATGCACCTTATAGACAATGGATTAAAGATGGATTATTAACTATAACAACAGCCAGTGGTGGAATTAAGACAGACTATAGAGAAGTTTTTCGATATATAAAAGAAACTATAAAGCAGTATGATTTAAAATTACAAATGATATGCTACGACCAGCATAATGCAAGTGCGTTTTTAGCTGATTTAGATGAGTTTGGTGTTGATTGTATAGATATATATCAAAATTCTAAATCTCTAAATGATCCTGTAATGGATATACGATATTCTGTTGAAGCTGAAAACGTAGAGTATAATAAAAATGATGAGTTACTTACATGGGCTATGAATAACTGTGAATTAACTAAACCTCGTAATGGATATGTGATGCTCGATAAGAATAGCAGATTTGATAGGATTGACCCTGTGGCAAGTTGGGTAGATGCACATAAATTTAGCATGAGAAACGAAAAACCAAAAGTTGATATTAATGAAGCAATAAATGATGAGTGGACTTTATAAAGGATGTGATTAAAATAGGTAGAATAATTAAAAATAATATATTACTGTTTTTAAGTTTTATATTAGGACACATAGAAGATATTTTAATTTTAGGTGGATGTGGTGTATTTATTACAGCACTTTTTTTATTTGTATCAAATTTTGCTGGTATGATTGGATTATCTATAATTATGGTTCTAATTGGCTTAGTATTATCCAAAATACCAAAAAATAATAAAAAATAGTAATTAATATAATATATTAATAAATCTTACTATAGAAGGTAGGTGAGATAGTGGGAATATTTAGTAAAGCATTTGGTAATGTAAAAAATGAAACATATACATTAACAGATACAGATAGTTGGATTGGATTATTTGGAGGTGGTGTAACAAGTAGTGGTGAAACAGTAACTAAGGAAAGTGCAATGACTATTAGTAGTGTGTATGCATGTACCAATATCATTGCTAATTCTGTAAGTAAATTGCCATGTCACGTATATAAAAAGAAAAAAGATGGCAATGAAAGGATAAATAATGATATTGCATATTTGTTAGAAACTAGACCAAATCAATACATGACGCCTTCTACATTTAAACATACATTAGTAACAAAACTATTGTTAGATGGTAATGCATATGTTTGGATAGAGTATAAAATAGGTAAAATACTTAACCTTTGGATACTTAATAATGTAACAATACAACAAGATACTGTAACAGGTAAAATAACATATCAGGCTAATTTAAACAATAAACTGTATACTTTTAGTAGCGATGAAATTATACATATAAAAGGGTTAGCAACAGATGGTATAACTGGTAAAAGTAAAATAGATGTACTAAGAGAAACTATAGGTAACATGCAGAGCAGTAGAAAATTAATGGGTAATTATTTTAAAAATGGCACAACTACTGGTGGTGTAATAACATATCCTGAAAAAATGAACAGTAACACTAAGAATACAATAAGAAATGAGTGGCAAAAGAATAATGCTGGATACGAAAACAGCGGTAAAGTTGCCATTTTAGATTTAGGACTTGAATATAAAGAAATAAATAATATTAAATTTGCAGACCAACAATTTTTAGAGTCTACTAAATTTACATTAGAGGAAATTGCAAGAGTTTTCCAAGTCCCGTTGCACATGGTGGGAGATTTAGATAGAAGTACATTTAATAATATAGAACAACAAAGTTTAGACTTTTACATGAATACAATTTTACCTTTATTGCTACAGATTGAGGAAGAGTTTAATTACAAATTGTTTGCAAGTTACCAAAGAAATCAGGGATATTATATTAAGTATAATATGGAAGGTGCCTTGAGAGGTGATAGTAAAACAAGAGCTGAATACTATGAAAAAATGATGAATAATGGTGTGTATAGTATCAATGAAGTTAGAAAACTAGAAAATTTAAACTCTATTGGAGAAGCTGGAGATAAGTATTATAGAAGTCTTAATTATGTAAATGTAGATAAAATGGATGAATATCAATTAAATAAAGCTGGAGGGGGTGAGTAGATGAAAATAGAAATAAAAGGTGCAATAGTTTCCGACTCTGAGCAATGGATATATGATTATTTTGAAATTCCTGCAACGTCTCCACAAAAAGTAAATAAAGCTCTAAATGAAGCGAACGGAGCAGATATAGAAGTTATAATTAACTCTGGTGGAGGTTCAGTTCATAGTGGAAGCGAGATATATACAAATTTAAAGGATTATAAGGGCAAAACTACAGGTAAAATAGTTGGAATTGCTGGAAGTAGTGCGAGTGTAATATCTATGGGTATAGATAAATTATTAATTTCACCAACGGCTCAAATAATGATCCATAGAGCAAGCATGGTGGCAGCAGGCAATAATGAGGACTTTAATAAAGCTAGTGAAATTTTAAGTCAAATTGATAAGTCTATAGCTAATTCTTACATATTAAAAACTGGACTAAGCCAAAAAGAATTATTAAATCTTATGTCCAAGGAAACATGGTTAACAGCACAAGAAGCTAAAGAAAAGGGCTTCGTTGACGGCATTATGTTCGCTGAAGAAAATAACAATTTTGTTAATAGTGTTGAAACTGATAAAAATGGATTATTACCAAAATCTGTTATAGATAAAATGAGAAATGAATTACAAAATAAGTCTACAGAAGATTTTAAGAAGGATAAACAAACAGAGGATATACAAGTCGACAATGATAATAAAAATGAAATTGAGCTAATGAAAGCAAAATTAAAATTACAATTAGAATTATAAACACCTTAAAAGGTGTTATTTTTATGCAAAAAATTAAAAGAAAAGGATGATGATAATTATGTTAAAATCACAGGAATTATATGCAAAATTAGAAGACATGAAGACTGAAGCTAAGGCGTTAATTGAAAAAGATGATGTAAAAGCTGAGGATATAAAAGCAAAGCAAGAAGAAATTGAAAATATGAAAGCTAAAATAGAAATGCAAGAAAAAATTGAAGCAGAGGAAAAAGAAGAAGTAAAAAATAAAATTAAAAATGGGCAAATGAAAGAAATTGGAAAGGGTGTTGAGGATATGAAAAATAAAACTGAATTATACAAAGAAGGATTTTATAATGCATTAAGAGGTAGAAGTGTAACAGTTGAACAGCAACAAGCAATAACAGAAATAAATAATGCTTTATCCAGTACAACTGGTGAAGATGGTGGATATTTAATCCCTGAAGATCAACAAACTAAAATAAAAGAATTAAAAAGACAGTTAAAATCTATGGAAGAATTAGTTAATGTAGAGCCAGTAACAACAAAAAGTGGTAGTAGAAACATAGAAAAGGATGCAGAATATACACCTTTCGCTGAACTTACAGAGGGGTTAGATGTACCAGAAGAATCTTCTCCACAATTTGTAAATGTACCATACGCTATTAAAGACAGAGGTGGTATTTTACCAGTTCCAAATTCTCTATTTGCTGATAATACGGCTAATTTAGAATCTTATTTAAACAAATGGTTAGCAAAGAAAGAAGTAGCAACTAGAAACAAATTAATTGTAGATAAATTGGCTACATTATCTAAGACAGCAATCGCAGATATAGATGATGTTAAAGATGTAATGGATGTACAATTAGACCCTGCAATTGCAGATATGGCAGTAGTTGTAATGAACCAAGATTCTTTTAACAAGTTTAACAAAATGAAAGACAATGACAATAACTACCTATTAGAAAAAGATCCACAAAACCCAACTAGAAAATTACTAAATGGCAAACCTATTATTGTATTCTCTAACAAAACGTTAGCAACTAGAGACGATGCTGGAACATTAAAAGCACCAGTAATTATTGGTTCTTTATCTGAAGCAATAACTTTATTTGATAGACAAGCAATATCTCTATTATCAACTAAGATAGGCGGGACTGCATTTGGTAAGAATAGAACAGAAGTAAGAGCAATAACTAGAGAAGACGTACAATTTGTAGATAGTGATGCAGTAGTTTATGGTGAAATAGCACTGTAATAGATGTATATATGAAGAGGGCTTAATGCCTTCTTCTATTATTTTGCAACTTAATATAGAAAGGTGGTAATTGGTATGAAAGTAAAGGCAATTGAAGATTGCACAGGTGTTGGATATGAAGACTTTAGCAAAGGTGAAACTAGAAACTTAAAAAAAACTATTGCAGAAAAACTTATAAATTTTGGCTATGCAGAAGAGATAAAAACTAAAACTAAAAAATCTACTACTAAGAAAACTAAGAAGTAAGGTGATTATATGAGTTTAACACTTGAAGAAGTTAAAAATTATCTACAAATTGACTTTGCTTATGACGATGTATTTATACAAGATTTGATAAGCATAGCTGATGAAAAACTAAGAAATAGTATAGATGATTATGATTTAAAAATGACTAACGAAGGATTTGTTAAAATATCTAAAATTCCACGTTTGGCAATAATACAACATATCTACGATAACAGAGGGTATACAACTAAGGAAGATACTAAAATAAACAAGATAATACAGAGTTTTATGACACAAATGCAATATTGCTACGATGCAGGTGATACAAGTGTATAATATGACAAATAGATTGCGTAATAGGCTTGAATTATGGGGTATGGTTGAATTTGAAAATGAACTAGATGAAATAGACAGAGAAGAACAAAAGATAAAAGATATCTATTGTAATATATTACCTAGACATGGAGAAGTAAACGAATTTGACAATACAAATATTGAATATGTAAGAACACTACAAACTATAATTGTTAGAAAAAAGTCTATAGATAATCCCCAAATTGATATGTTTTTTAAAGATAATAAAGGTAAAAAATATGAAGTGATTGATTTCTTTGAAGATTATAAAAATAGGCAATTTTGGGAATTTAAAACTAAAATTGTATATGAGTAGGTGATAATGTGGCAGATGAATTTGATGAGTTTACAAAAGATCTTTTAGATATGGCTAAACAGTTCAAAGGTGGAAAGTATGCAAAGCGACATATGAAGAATCAAGGTAAAAAAATGGCTAAGGAAGAAAAAAATGAATTTCTTTCTAGTGGTGCTGGTGCTGGAAGTGGCATGACAGAAGAAGAAATAAAAAAGACTTTTAAAGCAGGTAGAGTATTTAAAGATGATGAAGGTGACTTAAGTTGTAGGGGTTACAGTTCACATCCATTAACTCATTTATTAGATAAAGGTTTTATACATAAGCCTGATGGGAAATTCGTACCAGGATATCATTTTATAGATGATGCTAAAGATAATTTTGAAGATGAATTTATAGATAATACAGAGGATTTCCTTGATAAAATGCTTGATAAATATGGGATGTAGGTGGTGAAATGGTAACATACAAAGATATACATAGAGCAGTTGCAGATAAAATAAAAAGTGAATTTGGGAATATAGTAACAAGCAAGAACATTAAAGAGAAGGTTAAAAGACCTTCTTTTTATATTGATATGGATAATATAGAGTCTAAAGATTTTATGGGCGTATATCTAGATAGAAACATAACTATAAGGCTCTATTATTTTGCTAGTAAACAAAGTAAAAATAGAATAGAAAATTTAGAAACTATGGATAAATTAAATAAACTATTTGTAGGAGAAGTAATACAAATAACAGAAACTACAAGTGTAAATATAACTAATGCAGATATAGATATAGTGGATAATGTTTTACATTTCTATTTTGATTTACAGTTAAGTGAAGAAAAAGAAATAATTGATAATACTCCAAATATGGATAATTTAGAATATAAAGAATAGAAAGGAATGATAATATGGCAGATATAGGACTACCAAAAATTGATTTACATTTTGCTGGATTAGGTACAAGTGCAATACAAAGAGGAAGTAAAGGTGTAGCAGTATTAATAATTAAAGACGATACAGATACTTTCACAAGCGTTGAATATACAAGTATTGCAGATATAACAAGCGAAGAAGAAGCTAAATATACGGCAGAAAACTTACAATACATAAAGGATTGTTTAGAAGGAACACCTAAAAAGTTATATGTGTTTAGAATGGATACAACTGGCACATTGTCTGATACATTAGCTTTAGTAAAATCCAAAGTAGCTAAAAATTGTTGGATTGGAATAGTTAGTGATGTAGTAACAGACCATGATGATTTAGTTAGTTTTGTTAAGTCTTCTAATAGCAATGATAAGAAAAGATATAAAACTATAGTGTATAATGCGACTACAAGCGATGATATGCATATAGTTAATTTTACAAATTCTAATGTAACATTTAAAGATAGTAGAGGACAGCAAACAGGAGATACAGCTATACCTTATTTGTTAGGTATGTTAGCAGGTTTATCTTTAGACATTTCCGTTATTGCTAAGAAATTGGATAAGTTTGAAAGCGTAACAGAACCTGAAGACATCGAAACCGCAGTAAACAATGGTGAGTTTGTATTATTTAATGATGAAGGCGAAGTAAAGGTTGCTAGAGGTGTAAATTCTCTTACAACAACAGGTGATGGATTAACAGACGATATGAAATTTATACTTATAGTAGAAGTAATGGATTTAATTTATTCAGATATTTATGATACATGGAATAACTTCTATAAAGGTAGATATAAAAATAATGCAGATAATCAAGCGTTGCTGGTTGGTGCTATAAGTGCATACTTTGATGGTTTAGAAAACGACAATTTATTAGATCCAAACTTTAACAATATAGCATCTGTAGATATAGAAAAACAAAGACAAGCAAATATACCTAAATATGGTGTAGATGTTGTCAATACATGGTCGGATGACAAGGTAAAAGAAATGACAGTTGGAACAGATGTATTCCTAACTGGTGATGTAAAGATATTAAACGCTATGGAAGATATAGACTTTACAATATTTATGTAACTAGAATAAAGAAAGGATGATATAGATGAGTAAAGAAGGAAATCAGTATTGGAATGGGCGTAATGGTAGAATATGGATAGATGATAGAAAATATGCTAATGCAAAGACATTCGAAGCAACAAAAACAAATAATTACGAAGAAGTTCCTTCCCAAAATGGATTTGGAACAGTTCAAGTGTTTACGGGATTTGGGATAGAAGGAACAATAACGCTAAGAAAAGTTGGAAACGAAGAAATAATAGATGAATTACGAAGAGACAAAACAGGACAGTTAGATGTTAGTTTGGTGGGAAAAACAATGAATCATTCAACCGGACAAACAGAAAGAATTAAATATATAGGTGTAACGTTCGATAGTGTTGATTTAACTAAATTTGATAAGGACACTACAGTTACAGAGCTTGAACTACCTTTTAAAGCAGAAGATTATGATATTTTATAATAGTATAGGTATGTAAAGATATACAAAGCCCCTAAGAATTTTTCTAGGGGCTATTTATATAACTAATATAGGAGGAATTTATATGGCTAAAAATAAAAGTAAAAAAATAACATTAGATGATTTAATAACTCGAAAAACACAAGGTAAGTTAGATAAAATGCAAGTTAAATATTACGACAGTAAAGAGTTAGGCGGAAAGATAGAAATAAGGAAAATAAAGCTAAAAGAATATATGAAATTAGCTGATGGTATAGATGAAGACAATGCAGTAGATGGACTAGAGTTTATGAATGAATTAGTTTTTAAATGTTGCCCTTTATTTAATCAAAATTCCAAAGAGCTTGTTAAAACATATGAAGTTGCAGAGGCAATCGAATTACCTTCAGCAGTATTAAATGATAATATGGGTGAAATGCAAGATATAGTAGAAATAATAAATAGTTTTTATGGATTAGATAAAGTAGATAAAGATATAAAAAACTAATAGAGCGAGGTGATAGAGAGATTGATATGATTCGCTATTACCTTGCAAATGGACAGGATATTGATAGGTTAACTAATTTGACATATATAGAAAAAATAACACTAATACATATGATGGAAAAAGATAAAGAGGAAGAAATAGAAAAATATAATGCAATGTTTGGAGGTGGGAAGTAAATGGCTAGAACTATTGGTGTTTTATTAAAAATGAAAGATCAGATGACCGCACCTGCTAAAAAAGCAACTAAAAGCGTAAAAAATATGAAACGAGAAGTGAAAAAAACTAGAAATAGTATAAAAAGATTTACAAGAGATGCTAAAAAAAGGATGGCTAATCTAGCAAAAACAACAATTAAATCTACAACTGCTATTGCTACAGCATTAGGTGCATTAGCATTAAAATCCGGGTTCCAACAAGCTATGGACTTACAAGGATTTAGGCAACAGTTAATTACAGCTACAAAAGACACACAAAAGGCTACAAAATTAATGAAGAAATCTATACAATTTGCTAATTCTACTCCCTTTGAAACAGGAAGCGTGGTAGAAGCTACTGCAAAAATGGAGGCATATGGACTTAATTCTCAAAAGTGGCTTAAAGATATAGCAGATATGGCTGGTGCAACTAATAAAGATATAATGCAGGCGACAGAAGCAATGGCAGATGCTACCATGGGAGAATGGGAGCGTATGAAAGAATTTGGTATTAGAAAAGACCAAATTTTAGCTGAAAGTGCGAAGAAATATGGCAAAGGCGTTGTTTTTGATGCTAAGGGACATATGTTAGACCAAGCAAAGGCTATGACTGTATTACAAGAAATAATGAAGAAAAAATTTAAAGGTGGAGCAAAAGCACAGGCTAAAACAATGCGAGGTATGTGGTCTACCGTTACAGGTATAACAAAGTCTTCTTTAGCTAATATAGTTGGTATAACTAATGAAGGTACAGTTAGACAAGGAAGTATGTTTGCTAAAGTAAAAGATAAAATACAAGAAATAATTAGCAAATTACAAGAGTGGCAGAAAAATGGAACAATAAAGAAGATAGGTAGTGTGACGAGTGATGTATTTAGCAAAATCTTTAATATCATAGGCTTAGTTTTAGGCAAAGCAAAAGATACATATAACTTTTTTAAAGATAATTGGAGTACGATAAAACCTATTATAATGACTTTAACAGGTGCTATAGTTGCATACAAAACAGCTATGTTGGGCAAGAAGGCATATACTAAGATTGCAACGGGTATAAAACTTTGGAAAAAGGCTACAAAGTCACAAACGACTTTACAGTGGTTATTAAATGCTGCGATGAATGCTAATCCTATAATGTTTGTAATAACTGGTATAGCATTATTAGTAGGTAGTTTAATATTACTATATAAAAAATCAGATAAGTTTAGAAATTTTGTAAATAAAAAATTACTTCCTTTAGGAAAAAGTTTTGTAAAAATTATTAAGAAATCTGTATTAAAAATTGTTAAAAGGTTAAAAGACAATTTTAAAAGTTTAAAGAAAAATTCTTTAGATCCACTTATTGAAACGTTTAATAATAAGATTTTACCTGTTTTAAAGTTTGTAGGAAGTATTATAATGTGGTTAATTAATAACATATTATTACCTTTAGGCAAGATTATCGGACAAATTTTTATAATTAAAATTAAAAATAGTATAATTTTTGCAATGGATTTATTTAGTACATTTGTAAAATCTATTGCACAGATAGCAAATGGAATCATGACTATTTTTGGAGGAATTATAGATTTTATAGCTGGTATATTTACTGGAGATTGGGAAAAGGCATGGCAAGGCATAAAAGATATAGTGAGAGGAATATTTGATACTTTTGCTGGAATTATTAAAGCACCTTTAAATTTAGGATTAGACTTAATAAATAAATTAATTCGAAACATAAATGACATCAGTGAAATAAAATTACCTAAATGGCTACCTAAAATTGGTGGTAAAAAAATAGGCATACATATTGATGAACTTCCTAAATTTGCAAAAGGTGGGATAGCTACAAGACCTTCTATTTTTGGCGAAGCAGGAGCAGAAATAGCAATACCTTTAAAAAGAAATAAAAGGTCTATGGACTTGTTGGCACAGGCAAATAAAATATTAAGAGGAAAACAAACAGATAAAAAAGTAACTGTAAACAACATTAATACACAAACACAGAAAAGTTTTGATGGGAATAATACACAGAGTAATAAACATGAAAATAGTTTTGTATTCAACTTTAATGGTGATATATATGCACCAGATGAGTTTATAGAAAAATTTAAAGTTAAAATGACAGATGTAGTAGGACAAGAAATTGTAAGAAAGAAAAAAATAGCAAAAATGAATATGGCGGAGGTGTAGAATGATATGGATATAGTTTTTAGTGCTAATAATAATGAAGAAATAAAAATATTACCTATTGTTCCAGCTGAGTCCCCTGAAATATCTACAGAGCAGAAAAATGAAACTTTTGATACAGTGAATAATGGTACGTTGCAACTAATAGGAGATATGGGGTTGAAATCTTTATCTATATCTTCTATATTCCCGTGTAATGATTATAAATGGATAAAAAGCGGGAGTAGTACAGATGGATGGAGTTATGTAAATTTCTTTGAAAAGTGGCGCAAAGCAAAAGTACCGATTCGATGTGTGATAATAGGTAAAGATGGAAAAGTAGTGTTAAATATAGCATGTTTAATTAATAACTTTACATATAGAGAAAAGCGAATTGGAGACATAGCTTATACTTTAGATATAGTTGAGTATAGGTTTGTAAAGTAGGTGAATACATTGACAGATATTAAAATGATATTAATAAAAAATGATAGTAAACAATATAACATAACTAATTATTGCGGTGTGATAAATCGTTCAGATAATATAGATAATTTAGGTATGCAACTTTCTTTTGAAGTTGCAAAAAATAGGACAGATAAATATATGATTGGATATGATAATGTTGAATTAGGCGACAAGGTGGTATTTTTTAATAATGACATAGAAGTTTTTAGAGGGATAATCGTAGATTTAACAACAAGTAAATTTGTAAAAAATGTAACTGCTTTAGACTATGCTTTTTATCTAAACCAATCTAAAACTATAAAACAGTTTAATAATGTAATTGCAACTAAAGCAATAAAAGATATATGTAATAAATTTGGTGTGCAAATTGGTAATATAACAAATATATCTACGCAAATAAATAAAATATATAATAACAAAACTATAGCAAATATAATAAAGGATATAATATTACAAGCAACTAATGAATTAGGTATAGAATATAGATTAGAAATGAGAGCGGGAAAGTTATATATAGAACCATATAAAAATTTAGTTGTAAAAGGATTTTATAAACCTGCTACAAATTTAGGTGGTTTTGACATAACAAAAGCTATAGGATCAGATATAAGTAAACAAGAAAGCCTTAAAGATAGAAAAAATAGTGTAATAGTATCTAGTGAAAATGAAAAAAGCACAAGGATATTAGCAACTGCTAAAGATGATGAAAGTATAAGCAATGTAGGTTTATTGCAAGAAGTGGTGAGTGTAGATAATAAAAATGAATCTAAGGCTAAAAACATAGCAAATAATAAATTAAAGTTACTTAATAAAAATCCAGAAGATATTAGTCTTAGTATGATGGGCGATGATAATATAAGAGCAGGAAGAATAATTAATATAGAGGAAAAGAATACACAATTAAGTGGAAATTATCTTATTAAAAACTGTAGACATACTTATATAAATAATAATCATAAAGTTAATGTTAATCTTAAAAGTGTGGTGATATGATGGAAGATTGGGCTACAGAATTAGCTAAAGATGATATAAAAAATACAAATCCAAGTAGGATAGGCAATATTGTTGGAAGTGTAATTAATATAAACCCTTTAAAAATTAGCATACTTGATGGGAATATAATACTACAAAAAGAACACTTATACATATGTAATAGTCTAAGAAATGATTATATAAGACAATTTACATTGCAGAATTTTACTGGAACAACTAATAGCGTAAATGATGGTGGGGATAATGCTAGTAGTCACTCACATAATATAAATTCTTTAGAAGGTGAGATTAAATTTACAGATACTCTAAAGATAGATGATAAGGTTTTATTAGTAAGTACAGTAAATGAACAAACATGGTTTATTATAGATAAAATAACAAAATTATAAGGTAGGTGGTGATATGTTTCCGAATTTAGATTTAGAAAGTATTGCAGAACAGATTAATAATGAGGTAACACAAGAAAATTCTACTGAAATAGGTAGAGTTTTTTTAATGCAGTTTAATGGCAATAAAGCAACTGTGATAATGGAGAATGGAAAACCTAAAGAGGCAACAACAAAAGAAAAGGTGCAAATGTATACACAAATGTTATTGAGGACTAAATTAGATAAATATAAAGTATATAAAAATGAAGATTTTGGTATGACATATTTTAACTATATGGGCATGAGGAATTTGCCACAAAATTTTATAAACATAGAGTTTAAGCGAGAATTAGAAGAAAAGTTGAAACAATTAAATATAGTTGATAGTATTACAAATTTTAGCGCTAATAAGCAAGGTAGTGTATTATATGTAGAATTTACTATTAATCTTATTAATGGTGAGTCTATAGAGATAAGTGAGGTGATATAATTGGCTTTAAACATAAAAACACAAGAGCAGATATTGCAGGATATGCTTAATAATATTTCGGATGATTATGAAAAAAGTGCTGGGTTTCTTACATATGATTTAACAAAAACAAATGCTATAGAAATGTCGGTAATATATAGTGTTATAGAGAACTTACTGAATAAGATAGATGTTGATAATTTAAAAGATGAAGAATTAACGAAATATGTATTACAGCGCAAAGGTATAAAAAGAAAAGAAGCAACATTTGCAAAGGTAGATTTAGAGATTAGCGGAACTGGAACTATAAATGAAGGTGATTTATTTAGTACAGTTAACAATATACAATTTAAAAGCCTAGAAACTAAGCAGATAATAGATAATGATACTGTATTAGCACAATGCTTAGAGAGTGGAAGTATTGGTATGGTTGGAGCAAATAGTATTACCCAATTTCCTGTAACAATACAAGGATTTACAAGTGTTAATAACCCTAATTCTAGTTATGATGGATTTGAAGCAGAGAGTGATAGTAGTTTGCGTGAGAGATATTATACAGAACTACAGAAACCTGCAACAAGTGGCAATAAATATCATTATAGAAATTGGACTAATGCGGTTGCTGGTGTAGGAGATGCAAGAGTATTTCCATTGTGGAATGGTGCTGGGACTGTAAAAGTGTTGATAATAGATAGTAATAAACAACCTGCAACGCAAACATTAATTGATGAAGTACAGAAAAACATAGACCCAAAAGGCGAATATGATAGTGAAACTGACACATGGAGTAAATGGGGACAAGGATATGGCAAAGCACCGATTGGCGCATATACAACGGTAACTAGCGCTACTGGGTTAAATATAGATGTAGATGTAGACGTAGACTTGGCAAATGGATACACAATTGAAGAAGTAAAGATAAATATAAAAAATTCTATAGCTGAATATCTTAAAGAAATAGCTTTTGATGAGCAGATAACATATGTGTCTTATGCAAAAGTAGGGGCTTTAATATTAAGTGCAGATGGAGTGTTGGATTACACAAATTTAACTGTGAACAATGGTACAGATAATATAACTATTGGAGAAGAAGAAGTTGCAATTGTTGGAAATGTGGTGGTTATTTAATGGCTAGTATAGATAGGTTATTAAAAAATTTAAATAAAATAGTAAGGGAAGACAAATATATACAAGGGTTATTGAATGCTAGTGGTGTAGAAATAGATGGTTTAGAACAACTGTTACAAAAATTGTATAGGAATTTTTGGTTTGATACTATGGATGAAGATTTGGGAATACCTATTGTGTCTAAACAACTAAAAATTAAATTAAATGAAAATACTACAGTAGAGGAAAAGAGAAGTATTTTAGAAGCACGTTGGAAGTCTAGTGGAAAAAGTGATGTGTTTTTATTACAAAGTGTTTGTGACAGTTGGAAAAATGGTGAGATAGAAGTAGGATTCGAAAATGGACATATAACTATAAAATTTACATCTTTATTAGGAATACCAACAGATTTAGATAGTTTAAAAGACCAAATTAAAAAAGCCAAACCAGCGCATTTACTTGTAGACTATTTATTTAAATACTTAACAATAGGAGACGTACAAAACATGACAATTGAAGAATTAGAACAGCAAACCTTAGATAGGTTTGTTTTTTAATTTATAGAAAGGAAGTGATAAGATGGCTAAAAATACGCCATACTTAGATTTATATCAAAAAGAAAGTACAGATATTAATGATACTTTCAATATAACAACTATTCTTAATGATAATTGGGATAAAATAGATACAGATAGCAAAACAAAAGATAATAGAATAACAGCTATAGAAGATGATTTAAACGCACCACAATACACCCCACCTATATACAACACATCTTCAATATTTAGTGTAGGAGTAGGTACAGATGAGAATGGAGATTCTTTAGACTATAGTGAAAGTGTCGAAAAAGGGCAAGTTAGCGTAGGAATGAAAGGACTAACTGTTAGTCAATTAATTCAAAATGGAGATTTTAGTAATGGCACAACAGGTTGGTTTATTAATAATGGAAATACTAGCACAGGCAATGGGTTGTTGCAAATTACAGGTGATGGTGCAGGTGCTACAATACAATTAGTTTCAGGTAATAGTAATTATTTAACAAATATAAATGGAAATAAAGTTTTTGTTGCTTGTAAAGTTAAAATAAATGACAATACAAATTGTAATTTTATAAGGTTAAGACTATTAAATAATAATGATAATTCTATGCTTGCACAAGAAGTAATAAGTTCACCTAATGCAACAGAATACTATGAGTTAAAAGTAATTGCTACACTTGATGGATTATCTGATGATTTCAGGATTATAATTGATGTTAATTATGTAAGTGACACAGACGCAAATGGTAAGATATTTACCATTAATGGTAATTATGGCGTGTTTGCAATACCTATGACAGCCAATGGAATAGAAGATTATACAGAAGAACAAATGTTAGAAATCGTGAGAGGTGGGTATTGGGAAGGCACTAAATCTACAATTAGTACAAGAATACTAACTCATAATAAGAATATTAATAATGACACACAAGATAACGGAAATTATATAGAAAAATATTATGATTCAAGTGGCAATGCAATTAGCAACAATACGTATCAAATGGTAGAAAACAAGAGGTTGCCAGTAATAAGTGGAAAAACTATATCTATCGGTTCAGACTTTGGCATAGGCGAAGTTATTGCAGAATTTGATATTAATAATAATTTTATACAAAGACAGGTAAATACGGGAGGAGTATTTAGTCTTTCACAAAACACGTATTATATAAATTTTTGTATTAAAAAAGATTCCTCACCACTCACACAAGATATTAATGTTATGATTGCTTATTCAGATTCAATACAGTCTTATGTGTCACATGAAAACAGTAAATCATATATTCAACTTCCACAAGAAATCATAGACGGTGGAGGAATGAAAAGCCTACCTAATGGCACTAATGATGAAGTTAAAGATGGTGTTTTGACACAGAATGTAGGTAATAAAAAAGATGTTCATAGTCAAACAGGTTGGGTAATTAATACTACACAAACAAATACAATAACATTTAGATTAGAAAATTATTTAACTAATGCTCAAGATAATCTAGGGAATAAAAATGCTATATTGAGTATAGGAGCCTATATGCTTACAATGAATGGTAGTTTGATTTCTGATGATAATGATTTAGAATTTTCTATATCAAACAATAAACTGTTTATAAATATAGCAAAAGCAAAACTTTCTACAGAAGATGTAGCAGGATTTGAAAGTTGGCTACAATCACAAGGTTCAAGTTCGCTAAATTATCAGTTAGCTGAGCCAAAAACTTATGATTTAGATATTACACCTTTAACTGTATTTGAAAATGGAACTATGATAGTTGAACCATTTTTACCAGGTAAGGCTATAACATATGATGCTACAACTGGAAATGGATTAGATTTCCCTCATAGTGTTACTGAAATAGAAAAGATAGAAGATATTAATGGAGTGAAAATATTAGAAGATGACATAACATTAGCAGAAGATGGTTTGAGTTGTACAATCACAGGTGCTACAGATGGAGAAGTATATACAGTATACGCCCCTATTAAACCAGAGAATAGTACAATACCTACAACAGTTGCAAAGTATGTAATGAATAGTGCGGCAAATGATGAACAACAAAATAAGAGTATATGTCAGTTGAGTGATAATGTAATATCATTGCAAGATCAAGTGGCAGCACTTGTTTTATCAAATTCTTAAGGGAGGTGTAATTGTTGAAAAAAGAAATGATACTTTTTAGTTTAAAACAGGCAGTAAATAATAAAAATATAATGAATTCAGATGAGATTATAGAAAAAATTAGAGATTATATCTTTGATGAAAAAATACAAGAGTCAGACGTAAGGCATTTAGTTGATAAATTATATCCTCCTACAGAAGATGAAGAAGGTAACGAAATATTATTTGAAATTATGCCACTGGATGTTGTAAGAGAAAAACAAATAGAGAGATTAAAAGAAAAGTGTAGTAATACTATATTCGAAGGTTTTACCGCTACAAATGGACATACTTATGGATTCAATTATCATGACCAAATGAATTTTACACAACAAAGAACAGAAATATTAAATGGTAACACTTCTGATGTAATGTGGAAAACAAAAGATGCTGGTGTTATAAATCACACAGTAGATGAATTTAATCAAGTAATGGAAGATGGTAAAAATCACAAACTTGCACAGCAACAAAAATATTGGAATTTAGAACAGCAAATATTAAATGCCACAACTAAAGAAGAAGTGATGTCGGTTGAATGGTAAAAATTTGTATAAAAGTCTAATTATATTCTTAATTATGGGCGTATTTTATTATGGAATTGAAATACTTTGGAGAGGGTATTCACATTTGGCAATGATAATTGTGGCTGGCTTATGTGGAGTTCTCATCGGTTATATCAATGAGTATTTTACATGGGATATGTTAGTTTGGAAACAATGTGGTATTGCTACAATAATAGTTTTGATTGTTGAATTTATAAGTGGATGTATATTAAATTTATGGCTAGGGCTAAATATTTGGAGTTATGCAGGTGTACCTTTTAATTTGCTGGGACAAATATGCTTACAGTTTGCTCTAGCATGGCTTCCGCTTACTTTAGTAGCAATATTACTTGATGATTTGATTAGATGGAAACTGTTTAACGAAGAAAAGCCTAGATATAGATGGAAATAACAAAAACGAATATATATAACTGTATTTAAATTAAGGAATGTCCGTATGGGCGTTCCTTTTAATATGCAGAAATTTAAAACTAGGAAAGAGGTGATTAATATGGAAAATAAAGAAGTTACTAAAAAATTAGATAATCACGAGGATAGAATACAGGTATTAGAGAAAGCAGACGTGCAAATGGCAGAACAGATTAAGACTTTAATTACAAAAATGGATGGGTTAATAGGATGGATAAAAGCATTCGTTATTTTAGGTGCTAGTTCATTATTAGGATTCTTTTTCTGGTACATACAAAGTTTAGGTTAATAAAACAATACAAAATAAACAATAGGAGGTAAACTAATATGGATTTTAAACAAATTTTGAATAGACTCAGAAACACAGGTACTATAATATCTATAGTATCTTTAATTTTGCTTATTTTAACTACAAATGGTGTAGAGATAGACAACGAAAGGGTAATGACTACTGTAAAATCTATTTGTAGTATTGGTGTAATATTAGGGATATTAAATAATAGTGATACTAATGGAATGGATATGCCATTTAAGAAGGTGAAGTAATGAAGATAATACTAGATCCTGGACATGGCGAAAGAGATTATGGTGGTGGAACTAATAAGTATTGGAAAGAAAAAAATATGACGCTTAAAATATCTTTATATCAATATAAAAGATTAAAAGAGTTGGGTGTAGATGTTGAGTTAACTAGAGATGAAGATAAATATATAGACTCAACTAAAAGGACTGACATAGTTAAGAATAGCAATGCCGATATATGTGTAAGTAATCATATTAACAGTTACAAATCAACCGCCAAAGGGGCTGAAACAATATATAGCATATATAGTGATGGCAAATTAGCAAGCTCTATCTTAGATAATCTAGTGTCTGAAGGTGCATATAGAAGAAGAGTATTTTGTAAACAACATCCTAGAAATGCTAAACAGGATTATTACTACATGCATAGGCTAACAGGAAGCGTGGAAACAGTAATTGTTGAATATGGATTTGCTAGTAATAAAGAGGATACACAGAAGATATTGGATAATTGGCAAAATTATGCTGAAGCAGTGATAAAAGCATTATGTGAATATATAGATGTAGAGTATAAATTACCTCAAAATATACATTGGGCAGAGGAATATTATGATAAATTAGCAAACGTATATAATGTAGAGATTTCTGAAAAGAGGTTTGATGATAGTATGAGTAGGGGAGAATGTTTTGCATTGATGTGCAAGGTGCTGGATAGTATGGTGAAGTAAAATATTACTAAGTAATTAATAAAGTTTTGAATTTTCTAAAAGGAAATTCAGTTCACCTTAGAAAAGTTAGTAAGTTGTAATTACAACTTATTAAAAATTTGATATAATAGTTTGACTATTATGGGGTTAGAATATATAATATACCTAGTAATACATTTTTTAACCTATAAAAAAAATAAAATAAAATACTAACAATATATAGTTAAAGCGCGGTTTTAAATTCTCTTTTAAACCCCTAAAACAAGCCATTTACCCTTTTTATTTTCTGACTACATTCCTTGTATTGCTTGGGGGAGAAATGCGAGGTTCTGTGAAAAGCTTAGAATAGGTGATCATATCAAACTTTGGGGAAGGATACAAAGTAGAGAATATCAAAAGAAATTTGAAGATGGAAGTGTCGATAACAAAGTAGCCTATGAAGTATCATTATCTAAGTTAGAGTATGTAGAAGATGATAATAACAGAGATAATGAAGAAAATGAAACTGAAAATGAGTAAAGTAGTATAGTTTTATTAAAATAATCATACTTATTCTGTAAATTATAATATTTCAGGATAGTATGATTATTTTTTATAAAATTTACAATCTTTGGACAAAAGTCTATATATTTAGTAAAATGAAATTAAGATATATTCTCAAAATTTACAAATAAAAAATGTTAGAGGAGGCTAGATATGGATTATAAAATTCTCATAGTAGCTATATTTTTTATAATTTTTATTAGTATTCAATATACGATGAATAAATTATTATATGAAATAAGGGAAATTAGAAAACTTTTAATGAAAATTAATATAAAAAAATAAATAGGTGATTAAAATGAAAAGTCTCTTTAATACTTTGAAAAAGAATAAAAGTACTAATGAGTCCGAAGTAATGAAAACTATATTAATAAAAATTTGGGAATACTATGGTTTTAATTATAAATATTTAGACTTTTCTTATGAATTAATAGAGCATTTAAGAAAATCAGAAATATATGAAAGTTTAGAAAAGCTTGATAATGAAATATGGAAAGATGAATATTTATTAGTTAGAACATACGAATTTTTTGTAAATAGTAAAAAACAAGATAAATTTAGTATATACTACACACCAAAATGGTTAGTAAACTATATTACTAAAGAAACTTTAGTCAATATAGACATAGAAAATATTCACAATATTAAAATACTAGAACCTGCATGTGGATCTGGTTCTTTCTTAATTTATATCTTTGATTTTTTATTTAATATATATAGTAAAAACAAAACATTAAATAAATTGGATATAATAAAAAAAATTATTGTAAATAACTTATATGGTGTGGATATTGATAAAGAAGCGTTAAAATTTTGCGAATATTCATTAAAAATAAAAATACTAAAGAAATTAAATTATTTACCAAATATAAGTATGAATTTATTTAAACAAGATTATTTAAATAAAGAATTTTTTAATAAAATTAAGTTTGATTACATAATAGGAAATCCGCCATATCTAGAAAATAGAAGAATAAATAAATATTTTGATAAAAAATATTTGAAAAAGAATTATTTAACAGCTATAGGTAGATTTGATATTTATAGTTTATTTATAGAAAAATCATTGAATCTTTTAAAGTATAAAGGTGTTTTAGGTTTTGTTTTACCTGCTAGTTTATTTTCTAATAATAATTTTTATGAAATTAGAAAATTAATTTTAAATAAGTCTAAAATTAATGAACTTATTAACTTAGGAGAACATATATTTAAAGATGTTGGAATGAATATGGCTATTATTATAATAAGTAAAAGTAATAATAAAAATAATAATAACTTAATTAAATGTAAAAGTGTAGTCGGAATTAAAGATAAGAAAAAAAGTATAAATAATAAATATTATAGATATATTTATCAAAAGTACTATTATAATATCATTAAGAATGTTTTTGATATTAATTCAAGTGAAAAGACTTTTAAATTAAGGGAAAGAATCTATAATGATAATTATATTAAAATTAATGATGCATGTGAAATAATAGCAGGGATAGCAACTGGGAATATTAGAAATAAATTATTAGTTAATGAAAAGAAAAATAAAAATGCTAAAAAAGTTTTAAGAGGGAAAGATGTAGATTACTATACCCACACATGGTCAGGTCTTTATATAATTGATGATAAAAGTATTATAGATAAAAACAAAGGTGAGTATGCTACTTTTATGAGAAAAGAGTTTATTACAAAAGAAAAGATATTGATAAGACAAACAGCAAATAAATTTATATGTACTTATGATTCCTGTGGTTATTATTTATTAAATACGTTATATTCATTAATAATAAGGGATGAGTATAATGAAAAGTTAAATATTAAGTATATATTAGCATTATTAAATTCAAAATTTTATAGCTTTTTATATAGAAGTTTAATAAGAGAAAAAGGCAAATTATTTCCTCAATTAAAAATTTTTCACATTCAATCTAGCCCAATTAAACTTATATCTTTAAAGAAGCAAGAAACTTTTATAAAACATGTAGATAATATTTTAAATATAAAAGAAGAGAAATTAAATGCAGGGTTAACTACTGAGTCTGATATTAGAGGTAGAGAGATTAAAAAGTCTTTAAATAAGATAGATAGTTTAGTATATGAATTATTTAATTTAACTAGGGAAGAAATTAATGAAGTAGAGTTAGAGATGGATAAATAATTACTTCCCATTTATTTTTTCTAAGAATTCTTTTTTTAATTTTGTATGTTTTTCATAATCTTCTTGACTTATTTTTCCTTCATTTTTTAACTTATCAAAGTATTTAATAACAGTTAAACAAATAGATTTTAGGTTTTCATCTATATTTTGTGGATTTTTCATATTTAGCCCTCCCCGCAGAATGAATATATTTTATAATTATACAAAAAACTCACAATTCCTTCCAAAAATTGAAAAAAAGATATTAAATTTATTATTAACTTCACTGGGTATTGACAATAATTAATAAATAAAATAGAATAGGTCATAAATACTATTAATACCTAGAAACTTTGTTTTATAAGGAGTTGAAATAAATGGAAAAAAAGAAAAAGGTAGTTATTTCAAAAAAAGAAATTCAAGATAAGGTAAAAGAATTAGGAAAAGTATTAAGTAAAGATTATAAAGATAAAAATTTACTTGTAGTGTCTCTATTAAAGGGAAGTTTTATTTTTACTGCAGATTTAGTTAGAGAAATAGATTTGCCGACAAAAATATCTTTTATGACAACCTCAAGTTATGGAGATAAAGAGGAGAGCTCAGGAAAGGTTAATATAATCAATGATTTAAATATGGATGTTGAGGATATGGATGTATTAATAGTAGATGATATTATGGATTCAGGATTAACGATGAAAGTAATAATAGATCACATAAAATCCTTAAACCCAGCTTCAGTTAAATCATGTGTATTATTAGATAAGCCAGAGAGAAGAACAGTTGAGTTAAAACCAGATTATGCAGGCTTTACAATACCTGATTTATTTATTGTAGGTTATGGACTTAATTATGGAGAGTATTATAGAAATGTGCCATACATATTTTCATTTGAAGATTAAAATAGGTAGCCTTTAAGGCTACCTATAATTTTAAATACTGTTTAAAACAGTTTCAAAGATATTTAAGAATTCTTTAATTTCATCTTCTGTAATTGTTAAAGGTGGTAAAAGTCTGATAATAGTATTATTAGTTACATTTAATAATAAGTTATTATTTAAGGCTTGTTTTTTAATTTCACTAGAATACTCACCTACATCTACACCTATCATTAAACCTTTCCCTCTTACATCTTTAATAATATTTGGATATTTTTCTTTTAGCGAGTTTAAATTAGATAATAATTTATCACTTTTATAGTTAATTTCTTTGATAAAGTTACTATTTGAGATATTTTCAACAATGAATTCACCAACTGAAGCTGCCACTGGATTTCCTCCAAAAGTTGAACCATGATCACCATATGTGAAAATATTTTCTAAATCTTTACTTACAAGCATTGCACCTATAGGAAGTCCACCACCTAAAGATTTTGCCAATGCTAAAATATCAGGTTTGAAATTTAGATGTTCATAAGCAAATAACTTACCTGTTCTAGCTAAACCTGTTTGAATTTCATCTACTACAATAAGAAAATTATACTCTTTAGAAAGCTTTACTAATTCATCTATAAATTCCTTAGAAGTTTCTTTAATACCACCTTCACCTTGTATTATTTCAATATATACTGCGCATACTTCTTTATTTACTTTAGATTTTAAATCATTTATGTCATTAAAGTTAAAATGCTCAACGCCAGGTAGTAGTGGTGAAAAATCTTTTTTGTATTTATCTTGTCCTGTTAAGGATAAACCACCACATGTTCTTCCATGGAAAGAATTATATGCTGATAAAATTCTATATTTATCAGCACTAAAACTTTTTCCATACTTTCTTACTAGTTTTATTGTTGCTTCTATTGTTTCTGTTCCTGAATTAGTGAAAAAAACTTTAGATGCAAAGCTATTATCTACTAAAAGTTTAGCTAAATTCACTATTGGTTTAGATACAAAATAGTTAGAAAGATGAATAAAATTATTTGCTTGTTCGTTAATTTTAGATATTATCTGTTTGTTGGTGTGACCAAAGTTATTTACAGCTATTCCAGAAAACATATCTAAATATTTCTTGCCATTATTATCATATAGGTAACAACCTTTACCCTTTGATATAATTAAATCCATTCTTTTATATACATTCAAAAGATATTCTTTATCTTCTCTTATTAGGTTTTCCATTAAAACACCTCATTTACTATCTGTTTATCCTCTTAACTGGTCTAGAATTTTCACTTTATCTACTGTTTTATCATCTTTTTGTTTAATTATTCTAGCAGGTGTACCTGCTACTACAGAATTAGAAGGAACATCTTTAGTAACTACTGAACCAGCTGCTACTACAGCACCTTTACCTATTTTAACTCCTTCTAAAACAACAGCATTAGCACCTATTAAAACATTATCTTCTATTATAACTGGGTCTTTGCTTGGTGGTTCTAATACTCCTGCGATAACAGAACCAGCACCGACATGGACATTATTTCCTATTTTTCCTCTAGCTCCGACTACTACATTCATATCTATCATAGTTTTTTCTCCAATTTCAGCACCTATGTTAATAACAGCACCCATCATAATAACAGCATTATTTCCGATATGAACTTTATCCCTTATAAAAGAGCCAGGTTCTATTCTAGCGTTGATGTTATTAGTATCTAATAAAGGTATAGCTGAATTCCTTCTATCCCATTCTATATGTGTTTCTTTTAATTTATCTTCGTTATCTTCTAGAATTTTAGAAATATCATCATATTCACCAACTATGATTTTAAAAGAATCATCACCAAATACTTTAGAATTAGGGAAATCTAAGTTCTTAAGATCTCCCTTAATATAAGCTTTAACCGGTGTTGATTTTTTTGCATTTTTTATATAGTTTGCAATATCATATGGGTCAATTAAATTAGCATCGATTTTATTATTATCATTATTCATTTGTTATCCAATCCCTTCTTTTTTAGTTTAAATTAATTAAGTCATCCATATTGTAAAAACCAGGTTCCTTTTTATATAAAAATTTTGCTGCTTTTATAGAACCGGCTGCAAATATTTTCTTTGAGGATGCTATATGTTTCACTTCTAAAACTTCATCATCCCCTGCATAAATAACAGAATGTTCACCTACTATAGAACCACCTCGTATTGAATGGATGCCTATTTCTTCTTCTCTTCTTTTTTCCTTAGTACCATATCTACCAAAAACATATTCCTTAGAATTATTTAATTCTTCATTTATTTCCTTTGCTATCATGTAAGCTGTTCCACTAGGGGAGTCAAGCTTATGTTTGTGGTGTTTTTCAATTATTTCAATATCAAAACTCTCATGTAATACTTTAGTTGCTTTTTTTACTAAACTATTTAGTACATTTATTCCTAAAGACATATTAGCTGAGAAAAAAATGGGTATTTTTTTACTAGCTGTTTTAATATTTTCTAAATCTTGATTAGTAAATCCAGTAGTGGCTATTACAACACCGATATTTTTTTCTAAGGCATAGTCTAAAAGACCAGTTAAGTAATAAGGATTTGAAAAATCAATAATAACGTCTACTTTTTCTTTACATTTAAATATATCTTCATAGACTGGAAAGATATTAGTAATTTTATCAGGATGTCTATCTACACCTGCAACTGCCTCCATGTTTTCTTGAGCTTTTATTTCATCTGCAAGAACCTGACCCATTTTTCCATTGCATCCATTTAATAATATTTTAAGCATATATAATTACCTCCTTGGGTTAAGTCCATATAAGTTCATTTCATTAATTAATTTACTTTTATTATCATCTGACATTTCAGTTAAAGGTAATCTTAAATCTCCAGCTTCCATACCTAAAAGATTCATTGCAGTTTTTATAGGTATAGGATTGGTTTCTATAAATAAAGCATCAATTAAGCCTTTCATGTCTAGTTGTAATTCCCTTGACTTTTTAACGTTACCTTTTAGATAACTTATAACCATATTATGTGTGTCTTTAGGTAAAATATTAGCTACTACCGAAATAACTCCAACTCCACCTAATGATAATAATGGAACTATCATATCATCATTACCTGAGTAAATATTAAAATCATCTTCACACAATCTTGCTATTTCAGCTACTTGACTAATATTACCACTTGCTTCTTTAACAGCCTTTATATTTGGATGTTTAGATAATTCTAATAATGTGTTAGGTAAAACATTAACACCAGTTCTTCCAGGCACATTATATACAATAATAGGTATATTTACCTTATCAGCAATTGCATTATAATGTTTTATTAACCCCTTTTGAGTTGTTTTATTATAGTATGGAGTTACAATTAATAAACCATCAACGCCAACTTTTTCTGCATATTCGCTTAATTCTATAGCATGTGCTGTGTTATTACTGCCTGTGCCTGCGATAACGGGGATTCTTTTATTAATTTTATCAACAGTATATTTTATAACTTCTTTTTGTTCTGTATCACTCATAGTGGAAGCTTCACCTGTAGTTCCACAAATAATAATAGCATCAGTTTCTTCTTTTACATGCCAATCTAATAATTCTCCTAGCTTTTGATAATCGATTTTGTCATTTTTATATGGAGTAACGATAGCAACGCCTGAGCCTTTAAATAAATTCATAATATTCCTCCCCTTTTAAATAAAATATTCTTGTAATAATAATTCAGCAATTTGCACTGTGTTAGTGGCTGCACCTTTTCTTATATTATCTGCTACAACCCACATATTAACACCATTTTCTATACTGTAATCTCTACGTATTCTACCAATATAAACATCATCTGTTCCTTCAGCATTTGTAGCTAAGGGATAAATGTTTTTTCTAGGGTCGTCTTGAATTATTATACCTTCTGTACTTTTTAGTTTTTCAATTAAATCTTTAATTTCAAAACTATTATTAAATTCAATATTAACTGAAACACTATGTCCGTAGTTAACAGGAACCCTTACTGCAGTTGTTGTAATTTTAAGATCATGATCATTTAATATTTTTTTAGTTTCTTCTATCATTTTCATTTCTTCTTTTGTGTAATCATTATCCATAAAAACATCAATATGAGGTAGACAGTTAAATGCAATTTGATGAGGATATTTTTTGTTTTCTAATCCTTTAATTCCATTTTCAAGGTCTTTCATTCCACCAACACCTGAGCCAGATACTGCTTGATATGTTGAAAAAATTATTCTTTTAATACCAAAGGCGTCGTTTAAAGGTTTTAAGGGAACAACACATTGAATAGTTGAACAGTTTGGATTAGAAATAATACCCTTATGCCATTTAATATCTTCTGGATTTACTTCTGGTACTACAAGGGGAATATCCTTATCCATTCTCCAAGCACTACTATTATCAACTACAATAACTCCATTATCTCTAGCAATTGGTGCAAATTTTTTACTTATTTCGCCTCCTGCTGAAAATAATGCTATATCAATATCTTTATTAAAGGAATTTTCAGTAAGTTCTTCTACTTCATATTCTTTATTATTAAATTTAACTTTTTTACCTGCAGATCTTTTTGATGCGAATAAATAAAGATTTTTAATAGGGAAATTTCTTTCTTGTAAAACTTCAAGAAAAGTTCTACCTACCATTCCAGTTGCTCCAACAATTGCTACATTTACTTTAGACATCAATATCACTCTCCTTTTTGTTATAATTGTTTAATAATATATATTACTAAGAATTTAAAAAAATACAAAACTTAAGGTTATAAGTTAAATTCTTCAGAAATTAATTTTACTGCACTACATTTTCCTTCAGTATTAATAGCGTAAGAAATTCTTATTTCAGAAGTAGTAACTAGTTTAAATTCAATGTTATTTTCTGAGAAGATTTTAAATATTTTAGCAGCAACACCAGGTACATCTCTCATTCCTAGACCAACTACTGAAATTTTTGTAATATCCTTTTGTATTTCTGTGTTAATATCCTTAAATTTTTCTTTGAAACTCTCAGTTAGTCTTTTTATTAAATTTATACTATCCTCTGGTGCTGTAAAAGATACATTAATATAGCCATTAGTAGGAGCAGTTTGGCTAATCATGTCAATATTCACACTATTTTCAGCAAGTTTTTGGAAAATTAATGATATATTTTTATTATCATAAGGAATATTATTAATTGTTACCATTAAATCATCATCTGATACTGTTAGACCAGTTATAACTTTTTCTTCCATAGTATTATCAAACTCCTTTATATAAGTTCCTTTTTTTTCGCTAGTACTTAATGCTACATAAATAGGTACACAATACTTTTGCCCTATTTCAACTGCTCTAGATTCCATTATATTTGCTCCTAAACTGGCCATTTCTAGCATTTCTTCATAACATATATAATCTAACTTTTTTGAATTAGGATATTGTCTAGGATCTACACTATAAACGCCGTCTACATCTGTATATATTTCACAGGAGCTATTAAGTTTAGCAGCTAAAGCAACTGCAGTTGTATCAGAACCACCTCGTCCTAATGTGGTGATATCACCTTTATTATTAATACCTTGAAACCCAGCTACAACAACTATTTTTCCGTCATTTAAATAGTTATTAACTTTTTTTATATCTATATCAGAAATTTTCGCTTTAGTATGAATATCATTAGTAACAATACCAGCTTGAAATCCTGTTAAAGATATAGAATCATAGCCCATTTCTTTTAAAGTCATTGAGAGTAAGGATATAGTTACTTGCTCTCCAGTGGAAACAAGCATATCAAGTTCTCGTTTACAAGGTTCTTTAGTGACCTCTTTAGCCATGTTGATTAAATTATCAGTTGATTTTCCCATCGCAGAAACAACAACTACTACGTTGTTACCCTGTTTTTTTCTTTTTATAATTCTTTTTGCAACTGATTTAATATTATCAATGGTACCGATAGAAGTACCACCATATTTCTGTACAATAGTTGTCAAATACATCACCTCATTTTAAAATAAAAAAACAGCCATGAGCATAGAGGGCTCATGACTGTAATATACAGTAATAATGGCCCCAACGTGTATTAAGCGCTCCATTAAAAGATTGGGCTTTCAATTAATAGCAGTACTGCACTTATTAAGTACAGTCCCAACACATATTTAAATATGCATTTCGGCAGTGACACCTTTCTTACTAAAAGTAATACTAATTGTAACTGCAGCCTCTTTAATACACTAAATTATATTTTAAAAAATTGTAACATTTTATTTGGGAACTGTCAAATGTTTATTTAATATTATTTTAATTATTTGTATATTCAATTCATATAATACATTAATTATATTTTATGGTTTTAAAATTTAAGATTTTAAAGTAGAATATATATTAAATAGATTATAGGAGGGAAATATGAAATATTTAGATGAGATATCCGATTATACTAGTAAAGTAAGAAGAAAATTACATCAGATACCTGAATTAGGGTTTAATGAATTCAAAACAAGGGATTATTTAAAAAAAGAATTAGAAAATTTCGAATTTGAAATTCATGATGTTGCAAAAACAGGAATTGTAGCAGTAAAAAGAGGTCTAAATAAAAACGCTATAGCTTTTAGAGCAGATATGGATGCTTTAGTAATAAAAGAAGAAAATGATTTATCCTTTAAGTCCAGACATGAAGGGAAAATGCATGCCTGTGGCCATGATGGACATATGGCTATAGTTTTAGGTTTTGCAAAATATTTATCAAAAATAGAAAAATTAAATAGAGATATTGTTTTAATATTTCAACCTGCAGAAGAAGGGCCAGGAGGAGCAGAGGTTATAGTAAATGAAGGAATATTAGAAAAATTTAATATAAAAGAAGTATTTGGGCTTCACATTTTACCGGATGTTAAAGAAGGTAAGGTTGCAACTATACCTGGAGCAATGATGGCTAAAACAGGGGAAGTTGATATAACAATAAAGGGGAAAGGAGGACATGGAGCAATACCTCAAAGTACTATCGATACTTTATATGCTACATCACAACTTATTAACAATTATCAAAGTATAATAAGTAGAAATATAAATCCAATTCAAGGTGCAGTTATGTCTATAGGAAAAATTAAAGGTGGACAAAGTAGAAATATTATAGCTGAAAAAGTAGAAATAGAAGGAATAATAAGAGCCTTTGATACCGGAGTTTATGAATTAATAAAAAGAAGAATAAAAGAAATTAATGAAGGTATTAAGAAAATGTATGGTGTAAAAGTATTTATGGAAATAAGGGATATGTATCCACCTGTAGTGAATGATAAAAAACTATATGATATATTTAAATCTGTTATTGATGAAGAAAAGTTAGAAAAATTAGAACCTATGATGATAAGTGAAGACTTTTCATATTATCAAAGAGAAATTCCAGGATTATTTTTCATGTTAGGTTCAAGGAATGAAGAAAAAGATTTTATATATCCCCTTCATAATGCAAGATTTAATTTTAATGAAGAAATTTTAGTTGAAGGTGTAAAAATATATATAAAAATATGTGAAGCTATGGAAATATTCATATAAAAAAGGGGGGGTAAAATGGATGGAAAGAAAAAATCACCATCTGTTTTTGAGATTAACTTATTTTATTTAGTTATTGCAATTTTAGTTATTTTTATAGGAGCTTATGTTCAAAAGAAAGACATATATAGTGGATTAGTTATAACTGAATATGTACTAATTTTACTACCAACAATTTTATATTTAAAGGTTAGAGGTTATAGTCTTAAAAGGGTTTTAAAATTAAATAAACTTTCATTAAAACAAGGTTTATTAATACCATTAATAGTCCTTTTATCCTATCCAATAGGAGCTTTTTTAAATGCTATTATGGCTTTGATACTTAGCACATTTGGAGAATTAATACCACCGCCACTGCCAACTCCAACTTCAGGGGGGAGTTTCTTTATTGGGTTACTAGTAATTGCTTTATCACCCGGGATATGTGAAGAAATTATGTTTAGAGGTATGTTAATGAAAGCTTATGATAGAAAAGGAGTAAAAAATTCAATTATATTTTCAGCTATCTTATTTGGTGTCTTTCATTTTAATATTCAAAATTTATTAGGTCCAATATTTTTAGGGGTGTTATTTGGATATATAGTATATAAGACAAATTCTATATACTCATCTATCTTAGCCCATACAACTAATAATGCTATAGCATGGACTTTAACATATTTTATCGGAAAATCTGGAATTGATCCTAGTAAAGCTAAAGAGGTCGGTATGCAAATGCCTTATACAGTACAAATGGCCTTAGGAGCACTTATGCTAGGTGGAATAGCCTTAGTTACCGGAACAGGAGCATATTTTCTTATAAAAGCATTGCCTAAAGATAAAAATAGTTTACTTAATGAAGATGTAAAAATAGAAAAAAACGAGACTAGTGAGAAAAGTTTATTAATACAATACTCACCTATAATTGGAATTGCGGTAATATATGTAGTAATAACATTTAAAATTATAAAAATGATACAAATGTAAATATAAAAAAGGACCGACCTTGGGGGAAAGGTGGTCCTTTTTTATATTTATAAACTTAAAGGGGGAGTGGGAAAATTTAATTTTTCCAACAGAAAATAGTCTAACACAAAGAATATAAATAAATCAAGAAAAAAATATTTTTTTACATAATCTTAAAAAATATTTCTTTTAATTAATAGTATATTATTTCTCTAAATTCAAATACTAGTACAAAAGGAGGAAGGATTATGGCTAAAAACAAAAAAAAGAAAAAAATTGAAACACTAGAAGATAAAATGAAATATGAAATAGCTGGTGAATTAGGATTGTTAGATAAAGTAACAAATGAAGGGTGGGGTAGTTTGACAGCAAAAGAAACTGGTAGAATAGGAGGTATAATAACAGTTAGAAAAAAGAAAATGAAAAAAAAGTTAGAAGAAAATAAAAATCAAGTAAAATCAAATTTAGATTAGTTTATTATTATGTTATAATAACAGTACCACAAAGGAAAAAGGGGAGAATTATGGAAGCTTATAAAAACTTAGCACATATGTATGATGAACTAATGGACGATATTAGCTATGGTGAATGGTATAATTACATATTAGAAATCTTTGAAAAACGACAAATAAAACCTAGGGAAATATTAGAAATGGCCTGTGGTACTGGCAATTTAACAGAATTTTTCTTAAAAGAGAGTTATAATGTAACATGTTTTGATCTTTCAGATGAAATGTTAACAGTAGCGTATAGTAAATTAAGAAGGTATAAAAATGTTACCATAAGAAAGCAGGATATGGTTGATTTTGAATTAAACAAAACTTTTGATGTAGTATTAAGTATTTGTGATAGTTTAAATTATATTATTGATTATGATGATTTAGTAAAGGTTTTTAAAAATGTATATAAACATCTAAATAAGGATGGATATTTTATATTTGATATAAACTCTTATTATAAGTTAAGTAAGATAATTGGTAATAATACCTTTGTAAATGATACTGAAGAGATTTTTTATGTGTGGGAAAATAATTTTATTGAAAATAAAAATATAGTGGAATTTTATTTAAATTTCTTTATAAAGGAAAATGATTCATATTTAAGATTTCAAGAAGTACATACCCAAAAGGCTTATAAAAAACATCAAATTATAACAGCTTTGAAGGAAGCTAATTTTATAAATATTTCATCCTTTGAAGCATTTACATTTAACCATCCAAATAATAACAGTGAAAGAATTAATTTTGTAGTAAAAAAATAAAATTTTAGTTGTATAAAAAGGTATTTTTGGAAATACTAATTGACAGAGTAATTTAATTATGATAGTATAACTTTATAGTAGGTGATGAAGTCATCTACAAAATATTTGTGATTTACAGGAGGAATGTTTTCAATGGAAAAAGGAACAGTTAAGTGGTTCAACGCTACAAAAGGTTATGGATTTATTACAAGAGAGAATGGCGACGATGTATTTGTACATTACTCAGCTATCGAAGAAGAAGGCTTCAAGACTTTAGAAGAAGGTCAAGAAGTAGAATTTGAAATAGTTGAAGGCGAAAAAGGCCCTCAAGCTACAGCTGTTACAAAACTATAATAAAAAATAATATAAATAGATATAGTTTTTAACAAATAAGTAGTATCCAAGGTCCCGTGTATGCGGGGCCTTGTTTTGTTTTAAACTATATTTTATAATATATATAATGTTATATATAAGGAGGTTTATATGAAAGATTATATAATTAGGGCTCTAGATGAGGATAAATGTATAAGAGTATTTATAGCAAGTACAACAAATTTAGTAGAGAAGGCAAGAAAAATTCATAATACAACTCCTACTACAACAGCAGCTTTAGGTAGAGTGTTAACTTCTGCTTCATTAATGGGGATAATGTTAAAGGGGGATAATGACAAATTAACATTACAATTTAGAGGAAATGGACCTGTAAGAAGTATTCTCGCTGTTGCAAATAATAATGTGAATGTAAAGGGTTATATAAGTGATCCTAATGTAGATTTACCTATTAGAAATGATGGGAAACTTGATGTAGGTGGAGCAGTAGGAAACAATGGAAAAGTAATAGTTATAAGGGATTATGGACTAAAAGAACCTTATGTTGGTCAAAGTAATTTAGTTAATGGAGAAATAGGTGAGGATTTAACTCAATATTTCGCAGCATCAGAGCAACAACCATCTGCAGTGTCGTTAGGTGTGTTAATTGATAAAGATTTAAGTGTAAAAGCATCTGGAGGATTTATTGTACAAGTACTTCCTAATATTCCAGAGGATAAATTAACTAAATTAGAGAAAACTATAAGTGAAATTTCATCAATTTCTAAATATATTGATGATGGTTATAAACCAGAAGACATACTTAAAGAGATTTTTTCAGACTTTAATATGAAAGTAACTGATACACAAAAGGTTGATTTCAGTTGTGATTGTAATAAGGAAAGAATGAAAGAAGCATTGATAAGTTTAGGAGAGAAGGAAATAAAAGAAATAATACAAGAAGATGAAAAAGCAGAATTAGTATGTCACTTTTGTAACACTAAATATAACTTTAAAAAAGATGAATTACAAGAATTGATTGAAAATATGAAGGAATAATGATTCCTAAAGTAGAAATTAAGTAGTATCATGACTATGATACTACTTAATTTTATTATTATAAGGAGGAATACAATGGATATAAACAAAATGAAAAAATCAACAAAAGCTGTTTACTCTGAACCTTGTAAACTTACAGGGGCTCATGTTAAACCTATATATCAAACTTCAACTTTTGTATTTGATGATGTTAACCAAGGTGCTAAAAGGTTTGCAGGAGAGGAAGAAGGATATATATATACAAGGTTAGGTAATCCTACTATAACTGATTTTGAAAAAAAGATTGCTCTTTTAGAAAATGGTGAAGATGCAGTGGCTTTTGCTTCAGGAATGGCAGCAGTTAGTGCGGCTATATTTGCTTTTATAAAAAAAGGAGATCATATTGTAGCTCAGAATTCATTATATGGTTGTACCCATGCGTTTTTATCCGAAATGGTTACTAAATTTGGAATAGATGTAGATTTTGTAGATGCTAAGGATATTTCTAATATAGAAAATGCTGTTAAGGAAAATACTAAGATAATATATATAGAAAGTCCTTCTAATCCAGCGATGGCTCTAACTGATATAAAAAGGGCAGCTAAAATTGCTAAGGAAAATGATTCTAGGCTAATTGTAGATAATACTTTTATGACTCCCTATTGGCAGAGACCTTTAGAATTAGGCGCTGATCTGGTTCTTCATAGCGCTACTAAATATATAGGAGGTCATGGAGATGTAATAGCTGGAATACTTGTAGGTAATAAAGAAGATATGAGTTTAATAAGAGAAACCACTCAAAAAGACATAGGTGGAATATTAAGTCCTTTTGATTCTTGGTTATTATTAAGGGGATTAAAAACTTTAGGAATTAGAATGGAAAAACATGAAAGTAATGCTAAAAAGCTTGCTGAGTTTTTAGAAAAGCATCCTAAAGTAGATAAAGTTTACTACCCAGGATTAAAATCTCATCCCCAATATGAATTAGCAAAAAAACAGGCCGAAGGTTTTGGCGCTATGATAGCTTTTGAAGTAAAAGGTGGAATTGATGCTGGAAAGACAGTAATGAATAATGTAAAATTAATAAAACTTGCTGTAAGTTTAGGTACAGTAGATTCTTTAATACAGCATCCAGCTTCTATGACTCATTCACCTGTTGATAGAGAAGATAGATTAAAGGGCGGAATAACCGATGGTTTAATAAGATTTTCTGTAGGTATAGAAGAACCAGAAGATATTATAAATGATTTAGATAATGCATTAAATAAAATAAAGATATAATAAAAAACCTCAATGTTTTTTAAAACATTGAGGTTTTTTCATGCTTATTTAAATTTTCGTGTATTATTTTGGAAAAATGATAAATACTAAAAAGTGTGTAAAATTTTAATAAGATTTAGGAGGGGTTTTATGGTAACAATGAAAACGATGGATGGTAATGAAGCTGCAGCTTATGTTTCTTATGCTTTTACTGATGTAGCCACTATTTATCCGATAACGCCATCTTCTCCCATGGCAGAGAAGGTGGATTTATGGTCAGCAAATGGGAAGAAAAATTTATTTGGACAGAGAGTAAAAGTTGTTGAGCTTCAGTCAGAAGGAGGAGCTTCAGGTTCTATGCATGGCTCGCTTCAAGGAGGAGCATTAACTACTACTTATACTGCTTCTCAAGGGCTTTTATTGATGGTACCAAATATGTATAAGATTGCAGGAGAGTTATTACCTGGAGTCTTTCATGTAAGCGCAAGGTCATTAGCAGCACAAGCTTTATCTATTTTTGGAGACCATCAAGATGTTATGGCAACAAGACAAACTGGAGCAGCTATGATTGCTTCAAATAGTGTTCAAGAAGTAATGGATCTAGGCGGAGTTGCACATCTTGCTGCAATTAAAGCAAGATTACCTTTCGTACATTTTTTTGATGGTTTTAGAACTTCACATGAAATACAAAAGATTGAAGTTATTGATTATGATGATTACGCTAATATATTAGATTATAATGCAGTACAAGGATTTAGAGACAGATCATTAAATCCTGAAAGACCAGTAGTTAGAGGAACAGCACAGAATCCAGATATATATTTCCAAAATAGAGAAGCAATAAACCCATTTTATGATTTGATCCCAGATATTGTGGAAAATTATATGCAGGAAATTAAAAAAATTACAGGAAGAGAATATCATCCATTTAATTATTATGGTGCTAAAGATGCAGATAAAGTTATTATAGCTATGGGTTCAGGTTGTGAGACAATAGAGGAAACTATTGATTATTTAGTTTCTAAGGGAGAAAAAGTAGGTATGATAAAGGTCCATTTATATAGACCTTTTTCTAGTAAGTACTTTTTTAAAGTTTTACCAAATACAGTGAAGAAAATAGCTGTACTAGATAGGACTAAAGAGCCTGGAGCTCAAGGAGAACCATTATATCAAGATGTAAGAAGTCTTTTTTATGAAAAAGACGATAGACCTCTAATTGTAGGAGGTAGATATGGTTTAGGATCTAAAGATACTACACCAGGTCAAATTATTGCAGTTTATGAAAATTTAAAACAAAATCAACCTAAAAATCACTTTACTATTGGAATTGAAGATGATGTTACTAATACATCATTAGATTATAATAATATAGATACATCTCCAGAGGATACAATTAAATGTAAATTATGGGGATTAGGCTCTGATGGTACTGTTGGTGCTAATAAAATAGCAATAAAAATCATAGGAGATAAAACAGATTTATATGCTCAAGGATATTTTTCATATGATAGTAAAAAATCCGGTGGTACTACAATTTCACATTTGAGATTTGGAAAACAACCAATAAAATCAACCTATTTAGTACATGATGCTGATTATATTGCATGTCATAACAAATCCTATATAAATAATTATGATTTACTTGAAGGGCTTAAAAAACAGGGAACATTTGTATTGAACTGTCCTTGGAATCAAGAGGAATTAGAAGAGAATATACCAAATAATATAAAAAAAGAAATAGCACAAAGGGAAGCTAATTTTTATGTAATAGACGCTGTAAAAATAGCTAAAGATATAGGTCTTGGTGGTAGAATTAATATGGTAATGCAATCTGCATTTTTTAAACTAGCTAAAGTATTACCTATAGAGGATGCAATAAAATATTTAAAAGAGTCAATAGAAAAGACCTATGGTAAAAAGGGAAGAAAAATAGTAGAGATGAACTTTGAAGCTGTTGAAAAAGGGCTAGATGGACTTGTAAAAATTGACGTTCCTGAAGCTTGGAAAACTTTAAATATACAAGAAGAAAGGAATTTAGAGGAACCTGAATTTGTAAGAAATATCCAAAGACCTATGGCTAAACATAAAGGTGATAGTTTACCTATAAGTGCTTTTAAAGGAATGGAAGATGGAAGTTTTCCATTAGGAACAACAGCCTATGAGAAGCGTGGCATAGCTGTAACTATTCCACAGTGGCAAACTGAAAATTGTATACAATGTAATCAATGTGCTTTAGTTTGTCCTCATGCTGTTATTAGACCATTTTTATTAAATGAAGATGAAAAAAATAATGCCCCTGAAGGATTTGATACTAAGAAAGCTTTAGGTAAAAATTTAAAAGGATTAGAATACAGAATCCAAATAAGTCCATTAGATTGTACTGGTTGTGGAGTTTGTGCTAATGTTTGTCCTGCTAAGGAAAAAGCATTAGTTATGGTAGATGCTGAAAAGGAAATAAAAAGACAAATTAATAATTGGGAATATGTATCTAAAGAGGTTAGTATAAAAGATAATTTAATGAACAACAAAACTGTAAAGGGTAGTCAGTTTTCAAAACCATTATTAGAGTTTTCAGGAGCTTGTGCAGGGTGCGGAGAAACACCTTACTTAAAATTAGTTACACAGCTCTATGGTGATAAGATGATGATAGCAAACGCAACGGGTTGTTCTTCTATATGGGGAGCAAGTGCACCTTCTGTACCATTTACAGTAAATAAAGAAGGCAAAGGTCCTGCTTGGGCAAATTCTTTATTTGAAGACAATGCTGAATTTGGTTATGGAATGTATTTAGCAGTCACTCAAATAAGAGAAGGAATAAAAGAGGATATGCTAAAAGTAATAGAAAATGGTGCTGATAATGAATTAAAAGGAGTATTTAATCAGTGGATAGAAAATATGAATAGCACTACTGGTTCAAAAGAAGCAAGTGAAAAAGTGGTAAAATTATTGACAAGTAATTATAAAGAAAATAAATTAGCTCAAAAGATATTAGATAAAAAAGATTTTCTAATTAAAAAATCCCAATGGATAGTAGGTGGAGATGGTTGGGCATATGATATAGGATATGGAGGTTTAGATCATGTGTTAGCATCTGGGGATGATGTAAATGTATTAGTATTTGATACAGAAGTTTACTCTAATACAGGAGGTCAGTCATCTAAAGCCACACCTACAGCTGCAGCAGCTAAATTTGCTGCTTCAGGTAAAAAAATAAGGAAAAAAGATCTTGGAATGATGGCAATGAGTTATGGCTATGTGTATGTAGCTCAAATATCGTTAGGGGCTAATATGAATCAGACTATAAAAGCCATAAAGGAAGCAGAAGAATACGATGGTCCTTCTTTAATAATTGGTTATGCTCCATGTATTAACCATGGTATTAGACAGGGTATGGGATCTTCTATAAATCAAGAAAAAAGAGCAGTGGATTCTGGATATTGGCATCTTTATAGATATAATCCAGATTTAAAGAGTGAAGGAAAGAATCCTTTTATTCTAGATTCAAAAGAACCTAAAGATTCATTTAGAGAATTTATTTTAAGTGAAGTTAGATACTCTCAAATCAAAAATACATTCCCTGAGTTAGCAGAGGAATTATATTCAAAAGCTGAAGAAGATGCTAAGGAAAGATATAAAAATTATAAACGTTTATCTGAAATGAAATATTAAAAAAAATGAGGAAATCCTAGGATTTCCTCATTTTTGGTTCTTATCAACCCACTCTTTAGCATTTTCCACTTCCATTTCAGAAGGTATAGCAACATTTGACTCGTTTTTTTGTTTTTGAATATTTGCCCATGCAGCAGTTTTGTGGTTCTCTATAGGTTGATTGTTTTTGATATTTAATTTTTTATCCATTTTATCACTCCTCTTTATATATTATCTGCACTTTTTTGAAAATTATAAAATATAATATATAATAAAAATATTTTTAAAAAATATATTGACATTAAGTTATAAATATTGTATACTAGTTCTTGTCGTCAGAAAAAACAAGAATGCCCAGATAGCTCAGTCGGTAGAGCAGGGGACTGAAAATCCCCGTGTCGGTGGTTCGATTCCGCCTCTGGGCACCATTTAAAAATAAAATTTGCGGAAGTGGCTCAGTGGTAGAGCATCGCCTTGCCAAGGCGAGGGTCGCGGGTTCGAATCCCGTCTTCCGCTCCATATAGATATGGCGGCATAGCCAAGTGGTAAGGCAGAGGACTGCAAATCCTTTATCCCCAGTTCAAATCTGGGTGCCGCCTCCATATAATATTTAATCTCCTATTAGGAGATTTTTTTTTGTAAAAATTTTTTTGTAAAAAATTGTTATAATTTTAGTTTGAAAGGTTAGTAATAAAAATATAAAATTCTATTAATAATAAGGGTGATATAATGATTAATCCATTCATACCAGATAAAAAAAGCGATTTAGTTATTGTAGATGGAAGGGCAAGTCAAGAAATAATAAAGGAATTAAAAAATCTAGATTTAGATATAGTTAAAACTATCAAATGTGAAGAAGTATACGAAGCAGTATCTTACCATCCAGATATAGTAATCCATCCGTTAAATGAAAACACACTTATTGTAGCACCTAATGTGTATGACTATTATAAAGATTTATTTAAATTAAAAAAGATAAAAGTGATTAAAGGAGAAAAATGGTTAAAAAGAAACTATCCTAATAATATAGCATATAATGTAGCAAGAGTTTCAGGATATGCAATACATAATTTTAAACATACAGACCCAAAATTAAAATTCTATCTTAAAAAAGCCGGGCTTGAGATGATAAATGTAAATCAAGGATATTCTAAATGTTCGATAGCAAATGTATCAAAAAATACTATAATAACTTCTGATCCTTCAATTTTTAAAGCATTAAATAACTTTAATATTAACATATTAAATATTGAAAAGGGTTTTATTGAACTTCCAGGATTGAATTATGGTTTTATTGGTGGAAGCACAGGATGTATAGGAAATGATAAAGTATTGTTTACAGGTAGTTTAACTAATCATCCTGATCAATTAAAGATTTTAAATTTTTTAGATAAGGTAAAAAAAGAGCCTAACTTTTTATCAAGAAAAAAAATTATAGATCTGGGTTCAATCATTCCTTTAAAATACATTTAAGTAATAAAGTACTGTGAATATGGAAAACATATTTTCACATACTACTAATACAAGTGAAAGGAGTGACAAAAGTGGAATTGCTCTCTATAGGATTTGATAGTAATTTACAGAAAGTTAAAGAAGTATTTGACAAGAAATCCATTCTTCTTAAAGAAGAATTATATATAGATAAAAAAACTAAAAAGATTGGAAATACAATTTTTTTAAAGTATGAACTTAAGGATGAAAAGAATAAATATGTAAATACAAAGAATATTTTAAAATATTACATTGCAGATATTATAACAGATATAGTAATTGATTTGTATCAAGATAAACTACTAAAAAGGATTATAAATGACCGATGTTATTATTTAGAAAACTGTGAAAAAAAAGAAATTTTTGAAAAAACAAAAAGAAGAATTAAAAATGATAAACTAACAATAAATAAAATTAAAGTTAAAGCAAATGAAAAGTCAAAGGTTTTAAAGGAAGTATTAGACTATCTAGAAAGTAATGATGAAATAATTTTAGAAGGTTTTATATCATTTAGATTAAGATTTTTAGTTAATTATCTAGAAGATACTTTAGATAATGTATTAGATGATTTTGTTATAGAAAGAGAATATAAAGAGTTTATTAAGATATTACGTTATTTTGTTGAGATTCAAGAACCAAAAATAAATACTGTTAACGTAATTATTTATGAAGATAATAAGTATGAATTATATGATATAAAAAAAAGACTTATAAATAATGAATTCCTTGAAGAGATCGCAAAGGAAATGTCAGAGAATAATATGAATTATGAAGATTTACTTATAAGCTCTTTAATAACTATAGCCCCTGAAAATATTGTTCTTCACTTATATAATAAGAAAAAAAGTGAAAAGATTGTAGAAATAATTAAAAATGTATTTGAAAATAAAGTTAAGATATGTAATGGATGTACTTTTTGCCTTTCAGTAAAAGAAAATATGAAAAACAAAAGATAAAGCAACTTTTCTTTAAGAGAAGTTGCTTTATCTTTTGTTATGTTATAATAAAATTTAGAAAAATTGATTATTTAGTTGTAGGTGTTTTACTTATAATTTTAATGTGGTATAATAATATGGTTAATAAATGACACAGGAGTGGTACAATGAGCATAATTAAATTACTTATTTTGGCAACCGTAGCAGCAATGATAGGATGGTTTACTAATATCATTGCAATCAAATTAATATTTAGACCATTATATCCTATAAAAATCCCTATATTAAATTTTGAAATTCAGGGTCTTATACCTAAAAGGAAAGAAGAAATAGCAAAGAGTGTTGGTGATGTAGTTGAAGAAGAATTATTAAATATAAGGGATATAATAGAAAGAATTATTGAAGATGAAGATATAAGTAAAATTAAATTTATACTAAAACGGAGAATAAATAAAATTGTTGATGAAAAATTACCGGCTTTAATTCCTAGTAGCATTAAAAATATGATTTCAGAATACGTAGATGAAATAGTTGATTCAGAAGGAGATAAAATTTTAAAACAGTTAATAGAAGAAACCATAGATAATGCTACTGAAAGAGTGAGTATTGCTGATATTGTAGAAGAAAAAATTAATTCTTACGATATAGATAAATTAGAAAGAATAATAATTACGATTGCAAAAAAAGAACTAAAACACATAGAAATTTTAGGTGGGGTTTTAGGATTTTTCATAGGAATAATTCAAGGTATAATAGTATTGAATTTTTAGTTTAGGTGACAATTCTTATAAGGGTTGTCATTTTTTATTTGGAAAATAGTCTTATGCCCATAACATATTTTTACTTTACGGTAATATAATTATAAAGAAAGTAAAAATATTAAAAGGGGGCTAATGTATGAATGCTTTATTACAATTGTTATGCGAAAAGCCCACTGCTTCAGCTGTGGGATGGATAGCATCTTTATGAAAATAATTTATAAAGATGTACATTTTCATAATAATTATACGCATTCTGTGTTATAATAATTATATAGAAAATAGTAAATTTATGATACAAAGTGTTTTGACACGAGCCTTATACTATCGTTAAAGTAATTCATCAGAATATGCTTTGATAGTGAAAGTTTTAGGGAAATTAATTAGTTTTTATATGTTGTAAATATAAGAAATGCAAGTCTTATATTGAGAGTATAAAAAAGTTAATGTACCTAAGAACCCCCTGCCTTTAGGCATGGGAGTGTCAGTAATAATAGGTATAATTATTATGGTTTTAGAGTTATGGATTATATTAGAAGCTTACAAAGTAATAAAAAAAGCAAAAAAGAAAATAGTTTAACTAAAATAGGCTGTGGAGTTTTATCCATAGCCTTTAATTTAAACTAATAAAAATTGATTTATTGAGAATATGTATAATTTTCTGCCAAGCATTTATGAAAATGTCCCATAAAGTTTAAATTATTAGCACCAACTTTTTAGTTGGTGCTTTAGTTTTTTTTATATAGGTTAATTTAGTTTTTAGACAATTAAAATCTTGACAGCAGGAACCCATATGTATGCAATAACAGGCTTGAGAACAGGCTAATTACCTGGAAAATACGTCCAGGCGATAAGCCTGTTGGCACGCTGTGCCAGCCCAGCATGCATATCCCTACAATAAAGATATGAAATGTCGTACTAAATTAAATAATAAAAGATAATTAATTTTGGGTATACTTAATAAACCTTAAAAACACACGTAAATTTTAGTGATTAAAAGGGATTAAAATTTTATAATAAGTAAATTTTAAGCAGATAACTGGTTACGATGAGCCTGCTTTTTTAAGAATCTTTCAAAAGACTCTTTCTTCCAAGGATGACTCATTGGAGGGATATACCTTTTTTTAGGCTTGTCTTCAGTTTCTGTAAAATCAAAGTTTCTTGATTTATATTCATGGCTTGGAATTTCTTCTAATGCATGAATTTTTTCTCCTACACAGAAAAATAAATCTTCGTTAAATGCTTTAATAACCATACCAGAAGTCCCTTTATGATAATATACAGGATATCCGTCAGGATTTAAAAGTTTAAAATATTTATTTTTAAATCTA